>WHTV01000043.1 GCA_009377535.1 Kiloniellaceae bacterium | reverse complement strand
ACCTCTTCATCGGTGCCGGCGGTGGCGACCCCGCTGATGAGTTCTTCGGCAACGGCCGGCGGAAGCGCTCCGGCAAGCACCGGGCGCGCTGGCGTGGCCAGCGCGAAAATGGCGATAACGAACAGGCAGGCGGCTTGGCGCAGCATGATGGCAGGCTCCCCTCTCTCCACGTCCCCAGATGGATCGCGGTTATAGGAGCACAGCACAGGACGGCGTGCCAGAGCGGCAGCGGCAACCAAAGGCGGCATCCGCCGCGCGCCTGCGGCCCTTAGGTGGCGGGCCCTAGAGCTCGCGCACGTCGACGAGGTGGCCGCTCACCGCGGCCGCGGCGGCCATGCCCGGGCTCACCAGGTGGGTGCGCCCGCCACGGCCCTGGCGACCTTCGAAGTTGCGGTTCGAGGTGGAGGCGCAGCGCTCGCCCGGCTCCAGCCGGTCGGCGTTCATGGCCAGGCACATGGAGCAGCCCGGCTCGCGCCAGTCGAAGCCGGCCTCGATGAAGACGCGGTCGAGGCCCTCCGCCTCCGCCTGCTCCTTCACCAGGCCGGAGCCCGGCACCACCATGGCATAGACGCTCGCGGCCACCTTGCGGCCCTCGGCCACCTTGGCCGCCTCGCGCAGATCCTCGATGCGCCCGTTGGTGCAGGAGCCGATGAAGACCTTGTCGACCTTCACCTCGGTCATCGGTGTGTCGGCCTCGAGGCCCATGTAGTCCAGCGCGCGGAGCATGGCCTGGCGCTTGTTCTCGTCGCGCGCCGCCGCCGGGTTCGGCACACGGCCGGTGATCGGCACGACGTCTTCGGGGCTGGTGCCCCAGGTGACCTGCGGAGCGATGTCGGCGACCTCCAGGGTCACCTCCTTCTCGTAGCGCGCGCCCGCATCGGAGGGCAGCCCGCGCCAGTAGGTCAGCGCCTGCTCCCAGGCGCCGGCCTTGGGCGCCATGGGGCGGCCCTTGATGTACTCATAGGTGGTCTCGTCCGGCGCGATCAGGCCGGCGCGCGCGCCGCCTTCGATCGACATGTTGCAGATCGTCATGCGCCCCTCCATGGAGAGGTCACGGATCGCCTGGCCGGCGTATTCGATGACGTGGCCGGTGCCGCCGGCGGTGCCGATCTTGCCGATGATGGCGAGGATCAGATCCTTGGCGGTCACGCCGACCGGCAGCGCGCCGTCGACCGAGATGCGCATGTTCTTGGCCGGCGTCTGGATCAGCGTCTGGGTGGCCAGCACGTGCTCGACCTCCGAGGTGCCAATGCCGAAGGCGAGCGCGCCGAAGGCGCCGTGGGTGGCGGTGTGGCTGTCGCCGCAGACGATGGTCATGCCCGGCAGGGTGAAGCCTTGCTCCGGGCCGATGATGTGGACGATGCCCTGGCGCAGGTCGTTCATCCCGAAGATCGGCACGCCGAACTCGGCGCAGTTGCTGTCCAGAGTCTCGACCTGGATGCGGCTTTCCTCGTCGCCAATACCCTTGGAGCGGTCGGACGTCGGCACGTTGTGATCGGGCACCGCCAGCGTCGCCTCGGGATGACGCACCTTGCGGCCGGTCAGGCGCAGCCCTTCAAAGGCCTGGGGTGAGGTCACCTCGTGCACGAGGTGGCGGTCGATGTAGATCAGGCAGGTCCCGTCGTCCTGACGGTCGACCACGTGACTGTCCCAGATCTTGTCGAAAAGCGTACGCGGCGCGGACATCTCTCTCGTTCCTCAAAGCAGGCGGTTTGTTGTTCTTCGGCCCAGGGCAGGGCCGGAGAATAGCCTTCCGCCGGGAGGCAGAAAAGGACTCCGAAAAAGAAATGGCCCGCTGGCCGCTTGCGACAAGCAGGCCGGCGGGCCCCCTTCCGGATCCCGTGGTTCCGGCGCGCGCCCTTTTGCCTTGGAGGGCTGGGCGCTGGACTGGCGAAGGCCGCAGCCTTTAGGCCTTGGCGGCCTTCTCCTTCTTCACCTTGGCGGCCTCTTGCTTGATCGCCGCCTCGAGCTTGCCGCTGTGGCCGGTGGTCTGCTCGCGGATGCGCGCCGCCTTGCCGGTGCGCCCGCGCAGGTAGTAGAGCTTGGCCCGGCGCACGTCGCCGCGGCGCACCACCTCGATGGACTCGATGCGCGGGCTGTAGAGCGGGAAGACGCGCTCGACACCCTCGCCGTACGACAGCTTTCGCACGGTGAAGGCGGAGTTCAGGCCGCGGTGGCGGCGCGCAATGCAGACGCCCTCGAAAGCCTGGATACGCTCGCGCGTTCCTTCGACGACCTTCACGTTCACGCGCACGGTGTCGCCCGGGGCGAAGGCCGGCGGCTCGCCCGCAGCGGTCAGCCTGGCAACCTGCTCGCTGTCGATCTGCTCGATGACGTTCATGACTCTATCCTCAATTCACAGCAGCGCTCGCGCTGCATGCTGAAAACACGGCAGCGCTAGCGCTTGCCCTTCGTGTAGCGCGCCCAGAGATCCGGGCGGCGCGCCCTGGTAGTCTCCTCCGCCTGGGCCCGACGCCACTGACGGACCTTCTCGTGGTGGCCGGAGGACAGCACCTCCGGCACCGGGCGGCCCTGCCACTCGGCGGGCCGCGTGTAGAGGGGATACTCCAGCAACCCCTCGAAACCTTCCGCCCCGAACGATTCCTCGCCCGGGCTGCCTTCGTTACCCATCACACCCGGCAGCAGGCGGACCACCGCGTCCATCAGCACCAGGGCCGCCGGTTCCCCGCCCGACAGGATGTAGTCGCCGACGGAAACCTCAAGGACGTCGCGGGCATCCAGCACCCGCTGGTCGACCCCCTCGTAGCGACCGCAGAGCAGGGTGATGCCCGGCCCTGCCGCCAAGTCCCGCACCAGGTCCTGCGTCAGCAGGCGCCCCCGGGGCGAGAGATAGACCACCGGTGCCTGCGCGGCCCCTTGGTCCTCCTGACCACTCTCTTCCGGCCGATCCTGCCGCCACGTTTCCGCGGCGGCGGCCAGAGCCGCATCCACCACGTCCGGGCGCATGACCATGCCGGCACCGCCGCCGAACGGAGCGTCGTCGACGCTGCGGTGTTTATCGCGCGCGAAGTCCCGGATGTCCAGGACATCGAGCGCCCAGAGCCCGCGCTCCAGGGCCTTGCCGGCCAGGCTCAGCCCCAACGGCCCCGGGAACATTTCCGGAAAGATCGTCAGGACCAGCGATCGCCATGCCGCCACGGGATCTCCCCCAACCGACCTTGCCCAGGAACCCCGCCTGAAGCGCCTGCAGGCCAACCACCGCCGAAGCGGCGCTTTATGGCCCTCCGGATCGCGTTTGTCCAGCCCTTCCGGGGCTGCGAGGGCAATTTCCAGCGGCGCTGGAAAGCACGGAAAAGTTAACTTTCTTCCGGTTCTCCGCCCGTCTCTTCCGCCGCCCGCGCCGGCACCACCACCTCATCCGGCGGCGCTGCCACCAGGCGTCCGCCGGCGAGGTCGACGAGCGGCACTGCCGCCCGGGTGAAGGCCAGCAGAAAGCTTTGGCCGTCCGGGCCGGCGACATCGAGGACGTCGCCGGCACCGTAGTTCTCCACCGCCCGCACGGTGCCGAGGTCGCGGCCGTCGCCGTCTTCGACGCGCAGGCCGATGAGGTCAGCGTGGTAGAAGGTCTCCGCCTCCTCCAACGCCGGCAGGGCGGCCCGCTCGACATAGAGCGGGGTGCCGTGCAGGGCCTGGGCCGCATCGCGGTCCGTCACGCCCTGGATCCTGACCAGCACCACGCCCTTGGCCTGACCTGTGACCTCGAGGCGCCAGTGACGGCGCCCGGCCGCGTCGCTGACCGGGCCGTAGGCTGCCACATCGACCGGGTCTTCGGTGAAGGACTTCACCTTCACCAGGCCGCGCACGCCGTGGGCGCCGACCATGACCCCGAGACAGACGCGCTCTTCGGCCATCGGCCCGCGCCTCCGAAAAAATTACTCGGTCTTGGCTTCCTCGGCAGGGGCTTCCTCGGCAACAGCCTCGTCGGCCGGCGCTGCTTCGGCCGGGGCCTCCTCGGCGGGCGGCGGAGCCGCAGCCGCAGCGGCCGCCTCTTCCTCGGCCGCCTTCTTGGCCTCTTCGGCCGCCTGCTGACGCTCCTGCGTCTTCTGGCCCGGCTGGTTCTTCTTGGTCTGCTTCGGGATGAAGCGCGCCGGTACCAGGTTGGCATCGGCCAGGAAGCGGCTTACCCGGTCGCTCGGCGTGGCGCCGACCGACAGCCAATGCCTGGCACGCTCGGTGTCCAACACCAGGCGTTCCGGGTGGTCTCGTGGGACCATCGGATTGTAGGCGCCGATGCGCTCGATGAAGCGGCCGTCGCGCGGGCTGCGCGAATCGGCGATGACGATGCGGTAGTACGGGCGCTTCTTGGCGCCGCCGCGGGACAGGCGAATCTTCAGGGACATGGTCTGCTGCTCACTTTCTCTGCAAATAACGGTTCGATATCGATCAGGTAGTCCGAGGACAGATTCGAAGGGCCAAATCAGCCGAAAGGATTTCCGCCGCCCATCAGGCCGCCGAGGCCGCCGCGCATCATCCCCTTCTTCCCCATCTTTTGGACCCGCTTCATGATGCGGGTGGCATCCTTGTGCTGCTTCAGCAGCTTGTTCACGTCCTGCACCGAGGTGCCGGAGCCGGTGGCGATGCGCTGCTTGCGCGAGGCCTTGATGAGGTCCGGCTTCTTGCGTTCGCCGGGCGTCATGGACGACAGCATGGCGAGTTGGCGCTTCACCACGCCGTCGTCGAGCTTGGCCTTCTTCATCTGCTGCATCTGCGCGCCGGACATTCCCGGCAGCATGCCCATCAGGCTGGAAAGCCCGCCCATCTTCTGCATCTGCTGCAGCTGCCGGGCGAAGTCGTCGAGGTCGAAGGTACCCTTCTGCAGCTTCCTGGCGAGCTTCTCGGCCTCTTCCTGCTCGATGCCCTCGGCCGCCTTTTCGACCAGGGAGACGACGTCGCCCATGCCGAGAATGCGCGAGGCCACGCGATCGGGGTGGAAACCTTCCAGCGCGTCCAGCTTCTCGCCGACGCCGATCAGCTTGATCGGGCAGCCGGTCACCGCGCGCATGGACAGCGCCGCGCCGCCGCGCGCATCGCCGTCGACGCGGGTCAGTACGATGCCGGTCAGGCCGACACGGTCCTTGAAGGCGCTTGCCACGTTCACCGCGTCCTGGCCGGTCATGGCGTCGGCCACCAGCAGGCTCTCGTGCGGCTTGGCGGCATCGCGCACCGCCGCGACCTCGGCCATCAGTTCCTCGTCGATGGCGAGACGCCCGGCGGTGTCGAGCATCACCACGTCGTAGCCTTCCAGCGCGCCGGTCTGCATGGCGCGCCGCGCGATGGCCACCGGCGGCTCGCCGGGAACGATGGGCAGCGTCGCCACATTGGCCTGCACGCCCAGTACCTTCAGCTGCTCTTGCGCGGCCGGGCGGCGCACGTCGAGCGAGGCCATCAGGACCTTCTTCTTCTCGCGCTCCTGTAAGCGGCGCGCGATCTTGGCGCAGCTCGTCGTCTTGCCGGAGCCCTGCAGGCCGACCAGCATGATGCCGACCGGCGCGGTGGCGCGCAGGTCGAGGCCGACGCTCTCGCTGCCCAGCGTCTCGACCAGATGGTCGTGGACGATCTTGACCACCATCTGGCCGGGGGTGACGGAGCGCAGCACCTCCTGCCCGACGGCCTTCTCACGCACGCCGTCGACGAAGGCCTTCACCACCGGCAGGGCGACGTCGGCCTCCAGCAGGGCCACGCGGACCTCGCGCAGCGCAGCGGTTACGTCGGCTTCGCTGAGCGCACCGCGGCGCGTCAGTTTGTCGAGGACTCCGGAAAGCCGTTCCTGCAGGCTATCGAACATCGGGTCTGGTCGGTCCTATCGGTCGTTCAGCGCAGCACAATAGACTTCGCGCCAGTGCGCGAAAACTCGCGGACTGGCGGGGCCGCCCTCTGGAGAGGGCCTTGAGCCGGTCAAGTCGCCTTGGCCTGAATGACGCGGAACTTAGGAGCCCGGACCGCCCTAGTCAAGCGCGGCTGGCCCCGCAAACGAAAACGGCCGCCCTTCCTGGGCGGCCGGATCGAAAAGCTTTTCGGTCTCTTCGTACGTAAGACTGTCGGCTTAGGAGCTCAGCCGGCGGCCTGGAGGTTCACCGCCTTGGGGCCGCGCGGGTCGGCCTGGACTTCGAAACTCACCTTCTGGCCTTCGACCAGCGGGGGCATGCCCGAACGCTCGACGGCGGAGATGTGGACGAAAACGTCCTTGGAGCCGTCCTCGGGCGCGATGAAACCGAAACCCTTGGTGGTGTTAAAAAACTTCACGGTTCCCGTGATCATGTCTGGGTCTTCCTTCGAACTTCAACCTCAGTGCGTCCCGGGACGTTAACTTCCCGGGCAGGTGAAGGATTGACAATATCGGGGGAAACCCAGGGACGGAAGGGCATCTTTATAAGGCCAAGGCCTAAAGCGATGTTACCGAGCCTGCGGCTTCGACCTTGCGTCCGTCACCGCTTCTACACCTATTCCCAGCAGACGCGAAAAGCAAGTCGATTCACATCGCATTTTTTCGATAATCCAAAAGGATAAGGCGCCTTTTTCACCCTCTTGCAATTAGAAAGTGCAGCGTTTCCGCCATGAATCACAGGCGCGGACGGCCACAACCTATGGGATGGATTTGAGCGCGCCCGCCGCCCCTAGCGGGCGTCGCCAGCCACCCGCCCCTCGGCCAGGGCGAGGCGCAGCTCGCGCACCATGGCCTCGATCTCGCCGGTGAGGTTCTCGACGGCGCGCGCCTGGGCATCTGCCTGCGCCTCCCGCTGAACAGCGTAGCTGTTTCCCGAGGTGCTGAGACGGTAGGTCGGCCGCTCCGAACGCGCCGAGGCGGTGCCGTAGGTATAGCCGTTGCGCACGTCGACCAGCACCGCCTGGGCGAAGCCCTCGGCCTCGACGTCCTCCGTCGGCAGGAAGAATCCGATGAGCGCGAGCTTGGTGACGGCGAGAGGATTGCTGGTTTCCTCCGAGCGGCCGAAAGTCTCGTAGAGCAGCACAGCGTCGAGGTGCTGGCGGGCGGCGCCGAGGCGGACTTCGCGGACCACCTCGGCAAGCGATGTGCGGAATTCGGGGAACATGTCGTTGGTGAAGACGAGCCGCGACGGTTCCGGGGTCGCCAGGGCGGCGATCAGCGGCGATACCGGTACGAACGCGCCGTAGCCGCTGCCGAGGCGCTGGGCGAGCGCCCGCCAGGACTCGGCCTCCGCCGGCGGCACGGCCGTCAACCCCTGGTGCCCGATCCGCGCCAGGCCGAGGCGGGCGGGAAAGCGCAGCTGCGGCTCGACGTTGGCAGCGACGGCGATCTCCGCATCGGTCGCCGAGGCCCGGCCGCCCGGAGCACCACTCTCGTACGCGGCAAGGTACTGGGAGCCGGAGGTCGTCTGCACCTGATGACCGCAGGCGGCAAGTAGGCCGGCGAGGCTCGCGGCCAGAGCGAGTTTGGCAGGGTGATTGGTATGCATATTGTCCCCCTTGGTTGCGGCGCCAGGACTCCCTACTCCTGCGCGCGATGCGTCATATTGAGGGCCAAAACGCGCGGAAAGAGGGCGGCAAGGTGGCAGCAATCGGGCAAGCGCCGCGACGATGCCGGCCCCGACTCTCCTGGACTTTTCCGGTCCCGCGGCCATATAACCCGGCCATGAGCGGTCGCCCCTTCATCAAGATGCACGGGCTCGGCAACGACTTCGTCGTGGTCGATGCCCGCCGCCAGCCGTTTCCGCTGACGGATGCGGTGGCGCGCGCCATCGCCGACCGCCGCGAGGGCGTCGGCTGCGACCAGTTGCTGATCCTGGAGCCGCCGTCGAACGGCAACGCCGACGTCTTCCTGCGCATCCGCAACCATGACGGCGGCGAGGTCGGCGCCTGCGGCAATGGCACGCGCTGCGTGGCCGCGCTGGTGATGGGCGAGTCGGGCCGCGAAGCCATCACCATCGAGACCGCCGCCGGCTTGTTGCACGCCAAGGCGGCGGGGCCGCAGCGTGTGATGGTGGACATGGGCCCGGCGCGCCTCGGCTGGGATGAGATCCCGCTCAGCGAGGAGCGCGACACGCTCCATCTCGGCATTTCCAACGGCCCCCTCGCCGACCCCGTCGGCGTTAACCTGGGCAACCCCCACGCGGTGTTCTTCGTCGACGACGTGGAAAGCCTGGCACTGGCGGCGCTCGGCCCGCCGCTGGAGCGCCACGCCCTGTTTCCGGAGCGCGCGAACATCGGGGCCGCCCAACTGACCGGCCCCGACCGCCTGCGCCTGCGCGTGTGGGAGCGCGGCGCCGGCCTGACCCGCGCCTGCGGCAGCGGGGCCTGCGCGGCCGCCGTCGCCGCCGCGCGTCGCGGCCTGACCGGCCGCCGGGTCGAGGTGACGCTCGACGGCGGGTCCCTCGTCATCGAGTGGCGTGCCGACGGCCACGTGGAGATGACCGGCCCGGTGGCGACGGCCTTCCACGGCGAGCTGAACGGGGGGTTGCTATCGTGAGCGCGCCTCACAGCAACGGCCCGCGCATTCTCACCTTCGGCTGCCGCCTGAACGCCTATGAGTCCGAGGTCATGCGCGGCCATGCCGCGGCGGCGGGCCTCGACGACGCCATCATCGTGAACACCTGCGCCGTCACCGGCGAAGCCGAGCGCCAGGCACGCCAGGCGATCCGCAAGGCACGGCGCGAGAACCCGCAAGCGCAGATCATCGTGACCGGCTGCGCCGCACAGATCGACCCCGAGGGCTTCGCCGCCATGGTCGAGGTCGACCGCGTGCTCGGCAACGAGGAGAAGCTGCGCGCCGAAAGCTTCCGGCCGGGGGAAACGACGCGCGTACAGGTGAACGACATCATGGGCGTCACCGAGACCGCGCCGCAGCTCATCGCCGGCTTCGCCGAGCGCACCCGCGCCTTCGTGCAGGTGCAGCAGGGCTGCGACCACCGCTGCACCTTCTGCATCATCCCCTACGGCCGCGGCAACAGCCGCTCGGTGCCGCTGGGCGAGGTGGTGCGCCAGGTGCGCGCGCTCGTCGCCCAGGGCTATGCCGAGGTGGTGCTGACCGGCGTCGACGTCACCTCCTACGGCGGCGACCTGCCGGGCTCTCCGGCCCTCGGCCAGATGCTGCGCCGCCTGCTGGCCCAGGTGCCGGAGCTGAAGCGTCTGCGCCTTTCCTCGCTCGATGCCATCGAGCTCGACCCGGACCTGCGCCGCCTCATCGCCGAGGAGCCGCGTCTCATGCCGCACCTGCACCTTTCGCTGCAGGCCGGCGACGACATGATCCTGAAGCGCATGAAGCGCCGCCATTCCCGCGCCGAGGCGGTGGCGCTCTGCGAAGAGCTGCGCTCACTGCGCCCGGGCATCGTCTTCGGCGCCGACCTCATTGCCGGCTTCCCGACCGAGACCGAGGCAATGTTCGAGAACTCGCTGAAGCTGATCGAAGACTGCGGCCTCACCTATCTGCACGTCTTTCCCTACTCGGCGCGCAGGGGCACGCCGGCGGCGAAGATGCCGCAGGCCCCGGTGGCCCTCCGCAAGCAGCGCGCGGCGCGCCTGCGCGCAGCCGGCGCGGCAGCGTTCGACCGTTTCCTCGACAGCCAAGCCGGCGCCGGCGCCGCCGTGCTGATCGAAAAGCGGGAGGCCGACGGCCGCTCCCTCGGCCGCAGCGAGACCTTCGCGCCGGTGCTGCTGGCCGCCGGCGATATCGGCACCGTCGTCGAAGCGCGCATCACCGGCCGCGAGGGCGACAGCCTCACCGCCGTTCCGCTCTTCCTCGACCGCAAGCTCTCTCCGGCGGCGTGAGCGACACCGCACAAGACAAGAAGGGCGGCTGGTTCCAGCGCCTGAAGTCGGGGCTCAGCCGCTCCTCCGGCAAGCTCGGCGACGGCATATCCGGCATCTTCACCAAGCGCAGGCTGGACGACCAGGCGCTGGAGGAGTTGGAAGAACTGCTGATCACCGCCGACCTCGGCGTGACCACCGCGGCGCGGCTCACTGCCAACCTGGCGAAGACCCGTTTCGACAAGCAGGTCGACCCGCAGGAAGTGCGCGAGGCGCTGGCCGCCGATATCGCCGAAATCCTCACCCCGGTGGCCCAGCCGCTGCAGCTCGACCCGGCGAAGAAGCCGAACGTGGTGCTGGTGGTCGGCGTCAACGGCTCCGGCAAGACGACCACTATCGGCAAGCTGGCGACCCACTACCGTCGCGAAGGCCTTGCCGTGCGCCTCGCCGCCGGCGACACCTTCCGCGCCGCCGCCATCGAGCAGCTGAAGATCTGGGGCGAGCGCGCCGGCTGTCCGGTGGTTGCCGGCAAGCAGGGCGCCGATGCCGCCGGCCTCGCCTTCTCCGCTGTGGAGGCCGCCAAGGCGGCCGGCGACGACCTGTTGCTGATCGACACCGCCGGGCGCCTGCACAACAAGGCCGAGCTGATGGCCGAGCTTCAGAAGATCGCCCGCGTCATGAAGAAGGTGGAGCCCACGGCGCCGCATCACGTCGTGCTGGTGCTCGACGCCACCACTGGCCAGAACGCCCTCAGCCAGGTCGGCACCTTCAAGGAGCTGGTCGACATCACCGGCCTGATCGTTACCAAGCTGGACGGCTCGGCGCGCGGCGGCGTGCTGGTGGCGCTGGCCGAGAAGTTCGGCCTGCCGGTTCACGTCGTCGGCGTCGGCGAAGCGGCCGACGACTTCCGCCCCTTCGCCGCCCGCGACTTCGCCCGCGCCCTTGTGGGGCTGGAGCAAAGCAGGTAGTCAGGCCGCCACGTCGAAGGGCGTTTGCGGGCCCGGCGGGACGATGGCCGGGTTGGTGGTGCCGAGGTCGTCGTAGTAGTGCCGCCTCACATGATTGAGCTTCACGGTCTCGGCCACGCCGGGCCAGGCGTAGAGGCGGCGCGTGTGCGCCTCCAGCTTCGGGTAGTCGGCCAGGCGCTTCAGGTTCACCTTCAGCGCGCCGACATAGGCGGCATCGAGGCGCACCAGCGTCGGGAACAGCAGCCAGTCCGCCTCGGTCGCGCAACGCCCCAGCAGATATGGACGATCGTCTGCCAGGAGGCCTTCAAGGTGATCGAGCGCGGCAAAGAACTCGGAGACGGCCAGGTCGAAGGCGGCCTGGTCGGCGGCGAAGCCCGCCTTGTAGACACCGCCGTTCACACACCGCCGAATGAATCCGCCCAGCGCATCGATGTCGTCGCGCAGGCGGCCCGGGTAGAAGGTGAGATCGCCGTCGCGCAGGCCGGCGAAGGCGAGGTCGAGCATGCGCATGATATCGGCGGATTCGGTGCTGACGATAGTTTCCCGCTGCTTATCCCACAGCACCGGCACGGTGACCTTACCGGTGAAGCCGGGCGCCGCCCGCGCATAGAGCTGCCATAGCGTCGCCGCCCCGTTTGCCCGATCCAGCGTCACGTCGGGAAAGGCGGCCTCGGGCGTGAAGGTCCAGCCGTCGGGGCCGCTCCAGCGTGGATGCACGACCGACATCGGCAGCATCTCCTCGAGGCCGAAGAGGGTGCGGTAGAGGAGGGTGCGATGGGCAAAGGGGCAGGCAAAGGAGACGTAGAGGTGATAGCGGCCGGCCGCGGCGGGAAAGGGCGCCGCCGGATCGGCGCTCACCCAGTGCCGGAAAACATCGTCGGGCTGGGCCGCGCGCGCCGCGTCATAGGCACTGCGGTCATCGACCCGGGGATGCCAGGTACCGTGGATGAGGGCTTTCATCGTTGTTCTCTCCTTCCGCAAAAAGAGGGCCGCGTGCCCGGCAGCACACGGCCGGAGAACGTCAGGGGTCAGGCCGGGGCCCTTTGGCCGAACAGGGTGGGGCCCTTCACGGCGTAGGCGCCGCTGCCGAGCAGAGCCTGCACCACCGCAGCGACCGTCAGGAACAGCGGGTACTCCCAGCCGCCGCCCTCGGCGGTGAACAGCCAGCCGTTGCCGGCGTGCACCCAGGTGGCGCCGAGCAGCACCGGCAGCAGGGCGAGGGCAACCAGGCGGGTCTGGAAGCCGAGGATGAGGGCAATGCCGCCGCCGATCTCGGCGAGAATGGTCAGGTAGGCAAGAAGGCCCGGCAGGCCGAGGCTCTCGAAGAAGCCGACGGTGCCGGCGACGGTGAAGATGAAAACCTTCAGGTAGAGACTGTGGGCGAGGAACATGGCACCGAGCGCGACCCGCAGGACGAGGGCGGCGTAAGGGGCGGTCCGATTGTCGATCATGAGAGTTCTCCGGCTTGGCACGCCCTTGGGCTGGCGGGCAACTTGCGATGCCCGGAGATCTATGGTTTGCTGAAATGCAAGTCCATTGGCAAATTATGCAATATTCAATTGCGTTGATGCAAATATGAGCTCGACCCCCGACATCGCCGGCGATCTGCGCACCCTGCTGGCCATCGCCCGGGAGGGCAGCCTGGCCGGCGCGGCGCGGCGGCTCCGGGTGAACCACTCCACGGTGTTCCGTCGCCTCGGCGCGATCGAGGCGCGCCTGGGCACCCGCCTCTTCGAGCGCCACGGCGGCAGCTACGCGACCACCGCCGCCGGCGAAGATCTGCTGCGCACCGCCGAGCGGGTCGAGGCCGAGGTGGAGGCCCTGGAGCGCCGCCTCAGCGGACAGGATCTGCGACTGACCGGCAGTCTGCGGCTGACTGCGCCGGACGACATGGCCGAGGTGCTCGTGCTGCCGCTGCTGGCCGAGTTCCGCAACGCCTATCCCGACATCACCGTCGAGCTGGTGATCGACAACCGGATGCTGAACCTGACGCGCCGCGAGGCCGACATCGCCGTGAGGCCGACGCTGCGACCGCCGGAGACCCTGGCCGGGCGCCGCGTCGCCAGGCTCGCCAGCGCCGTCTACGGCGCGGTCGGGGAGGCGCCATCGCAAGCCGCCGAAGAGGACCAGCGCTGGATTGCCTGGGAAGAAGGGGCCGGCCCGCCGCAGCTGGCGCGCTGGCTGGCCGACAACGCCGACCGCCATGCCATCGGCTATCGCTCCAACTCCATGCTGAACCAGGCAAGGGCGGTGCGCGCCGGCCTCGGCCTGGCCGTGCTGCCGTGCTTCCTCGGCGACAGCGACCCGCGGCTGCGGCGGGTCGCCGCGCCGCTGCCCGAACTGGACACCGAGCTCTGGCTGCTGACCCATCCCGACCTGCAGCGCACGGCGCGCATCCGCGCCCTGCTCGACCTGCTCTACGACTCCTTGCGCCGGCAGCAGTCTCTGTTCGAAGGCACATGAAGGCGACGCGATGCAAGACGACGCTGAACCGTCAGCGCTCGGGCAGCCGGTCTTCGAAGCTGGCCTCGGGCTCGACGCAGGGCCGGTAGAGCGAGAGGGCATAGGCCACCGCACCGTCGCCCTTGAGAGAGGCGCGCGCCGGATCGCCTGCGATATGCCGTTCCACCACGCCGAGCAGTTCGGCAAGACTCTCGTTCCCGTCCAGGCAGGCCCGCAGGCCGTCGATGTGTGCAGCGGCACCGCCCAGCATGTCGGCCACCGCCATCACGTAGCCGACGCAGCGCCCACGCGCTGCCGGTTCCTCAGAACGGCAGTCCGCCAGCAACTGGTTGGCGCTGCGGTAGCGCGGGCAGCTCGTGGGCAAAGAGCGGATCGGCGCTGCGCGCCGGCCCCGCCGGCAGGCCCAGCAGGAGGCCGGCAAGGGCCAGACCGCCCAGGCAGGACGACGGCGATGGCCGGCGCGGAGACGGTCGCAGGGTGGGGTTGAGCCGGTGGTTGGGGTCGGGCTCATCATCGCGGCTGGCCTCCCTCGCTTGGCGCCGCCCGCGCCCCGGGGCCGAAGTCGCCCCTAGGGGTGGCTGGCGCCGCCGTCCTCGCCTGGCGGGTTGCTGCGCGGCGCGAAGACCGCCTGGCCGCGGACCGCATCGTAGTCCCTGAGCGCCCAGTGTACCGAGGGAAAGGCCAGCAGGTCCCAGGGAATTGCGTCCCAGTCGAACAGGTCGAGCTCCAGTGTCTCGGCCCCGGCAGCCACCTCCGGCGTCGTCAGGCGTGCCCGGTAGATGAGCTGGATCTGGGAGATCCGCGGGATGGAGTAGACCGCCAGCAATTGGTCTATCTCAAGCCGCGCGCGGGCCTCCTCCCAGGCCTCGCGCCGGGCGCCGGCTGCCGCGGTCTCCTGCAACTCCAGGAAGCCGGCCGGCAGCGTCCAGAAGCCCCTGCGTGGCTCGATCGCACGCCGGCACAACAGGATGCGACCGTCCCAGGCAGCCACGGAGCCGACCACGATCTTGGGATTCTCGTAATTGACGAAGCCGCAGTCGCGACAGACCAGCCGGTGGCGGTCGTCGCCCTCAGGAACCCTGCGCTCGAAGCGCGCGTCCGCTCCTTCCGCCGCCATGGAGGGCGCCGGCGGCCTGCGCTGGGCATCCTGGGAAGCGCTCATGAAACTACTCTGGCGCAGCCGGCGCAGCGCGACAAGGACAGCCCGGTGGGGTCAGTCTGGAAGAGGTATCAGACCCGCAGGTCGACGAAGCTGCCGCGCGGCAGGTTTCGTGCCGTCGCCAGGCTGTCGCTCGGCCCAGCGGCGGGCGCCTTGGCAGCCGTGGCCAGGCCGCTGGCCGGCTTCGCCGCCACGCCTTGTGTCGCCTGAGTCGCTCCCTGCGGCGCAGCGGACTGCGTGCCGAGAGCCTTCAACATTGCGAGAGAGAGGGGCGTTTGGCCCGGGGTGACCTGCATCCACTGAGTATTTCGAAGCGGGGTTAAGGTCGGGTGAATCGGCGGGCGATTTGCAGCAGGCGCGCTGGAGGAGGCGTTCTTAGCCATTTATTGAGACAATATAAACACTACGATTACTAAAAGCTGTGACTGTAGTCCACTTCGGGATCTCCGGTTGGACCGGGCCATGGCCGGGAACGAGCCTAGTAAGCCACTGTAATTTATGTAATAAGTGTCTAACATCGAAGGAGTCTCTTGGCCGACGGGCGCCGCCTTTCGCAGAGTTGCAGTTCTATGGCGCATCTAATTCGGCCCATTGTCCTGGCCCGCGCAAGTCGCCAAGTTGCTGTGACAGAATAAATGGAGATCAAACTTCACATTGTTTTTACCTTAATTTACTATTTCTATGGGGCAACGGTCGTCTTGTCTGGGCTGACAGCTGGTTTGCATAGGTAATCCACCCGCTGGTCCGCGATCCAACGACCGGTCGTTTTGGGGAAGGACCGAATGAACGATCAAGATCAAGATCTTCATTCTCTGCTGCGTTTGGCGCTCGACAAGTCGATCGAAGGTCGCGAGCAGTTGACCGCGCGCATTGCGCAGCTTTCCCTCGAACGCGAGCATATGTTGAGCGATCAGGAACGTGACCTGATCTTCGAGATTCTCGACAAGCTGATCCACGAATTCGAAGTCCCCATCCGCAAGCGCCTGGCCGATCGGCTGTCGCGCAATCCGGCAGCGCCGCGCGCCCTCCTGGTCGCGCTGGCCAACGACGAGTTCGCCGTCGCCCAGCCGGTGCTGCTGCGCTCGACGCTGCTGTCCGACGAAGAACTCATCAGCATCATCCATCACCGTAGCCGCCAGCATCAGATTGCCATCGCGCGCCGGCGCGACCTCAGCGAGACGGTCAGCGAGGAACTGGTGGGCACCCAGGACAGCGACGTCATCACGGCCCTGCTGGAGAACACAAGCGCGCGCATTTCCAAGGCGACGCTGACCTATCTGACCGAGCAGGCCCAGCACATCGACAGCTATCAGGAGCCCCTGGTGCGCCGCCAGGACCTGACCAACGATCTCGCCATGCGGCTTTACTGGGTGGTCGCCGCCAACCTGCGGGCCGAGATCCTGGAGAGCTACGACATCCACCCGACCTCCCTCGACGACGCCCTGGAGAACGCCGTCATGGAGATGGCGGCGGAGAACAGCAATGACGGGTCGAACCTGGAGAGGTCCGCCGCCGAGCTGGCGCGCTCCATGGCACGCGAGCACCCGGTCAATGCCGCGATGCTGATCAAGACCCTGCGCCAGGGCCAGGTGCCCCTCTTCGAGGCGCTCTTCGAAGAATGGAGCGGCATCGCCATGCCGCGCCGCGCCGAGATCCTCTATGGGCCCGGCGGTGAGGGACTCGCCATCGCCGCCCAGGCGCTCGGCGTTTCCAAGCAGGATTTCGCCACCCTCTTCCTGCTCAGCCGGAGCGCCGGCTCCGGCGGCCAGAAGACCTCGCCGGGCGATCTCGCGCGCGCAACGCGCCTGTTCGACAAGACCAAGCGGGAGGACGCGCAGCACGTCCTGCGCAGCTGGCAGCGCGCGCCGGCCTTCCAGTCGGCCGTACGCGACCTGGAAATGAACAAAGCAAAACACAGCAGGGGCTAAGCGGAAACGGTGACGACCGACATAAGAAAACCGAAGATGGTGGCACGCAGCGCGGAGTCCGGCGGCGCACCACGGACCCCCACGCTGAAGGTGGCCAGCCCGGCAGGCGAGGTGGAGGACCTGCTGCAGGTTCTCCAGCGTGATCTGCTGGAAGAAGGCCCGCCCGTCTGCATCGTCTCGCCTGACGGCGAGGTGGTCTACGCCAACAAGAGCTACCATCGCATCGCCGGCGCCCTGGCCGAGGCCAGCGCCCTGCCGAACCATTCAACGCTCGGCCTGCTGCCGCAGGGCGGCGACCTCTCGCCGATCGCCGTCAGCCAGGAACACAAGCTGACAATAGAAGGGCGCACCGAGTATTACCGCGCCAGGCGGCGCCCGATCCGCGGCGTCGACGGCGCCACGCGCGCCACCGCGCTGGTCTTCGAATCCACTACCAAGCTGAAGGCGACGGCCTCCGCCCTGGTGCAGGCGACCACCCGCCTGGACGACACCACGCGCCTGGTCTCCGACTGGGTATGGGAAACCGACCGCGGCCTGGTGCTCACCTTCGTGTCGCCGCGTGTGCACGATGCCCTCGGCTACCATCCGCGCGAGATCATCGGCCGCTCGCTGAACGACCTGCCGGAGCAGGTTTCGCCCAAGCTGCAATCGCTGGCCACCAGCGCACGCCATGCGCCCTTTCGCGACATCGAGATCGCCATCCGCGACCGCGGTGGCGCGACCTTGCTGTTCCGGCTCAACGGCCTGCCGGTCTATTGCCCGGATAGCGGCAGCTTCCTCGGCTATCGCGGCACGGCGGAGAACATCACCGCCCTGCGCCAGCGCGAGGAGGCGCTGATCGGCGCCAAAGAGAGCGCCGAACTGGCCAACCGCGCCAAGACCGAGTTCCTGGCCAACATGAGCCATGAACTGCGCACGCCGCTCAACGCCGTCATCGGCTTCTCTGAGATCATGGAGAGCGAGCTGTTGGGCCCGCTCGGCAGCAACCAGTACAAGAGCTACGCCGCCGACATCCACGAGAGCGCCCAGCATCTGCTGACCCTGATCAACGATATCCTCGACGTCGCCAAGATCGAAGCCGGCGCCCACGAACTGCGCGACGAGGAGGTCGATCCCTATGACGTGGTCGGCGCCGTCGAACGCCTGGTCACCGAGCGCGCCAAGCGGGCCGAGCTTGCGTTGACGGTATCACTGCCGGAGAATCTGCCACGCCTCAGGGCGGACGAGCGCAAGCTGAAGCAGGTGCTGCTGAACCTGATGTCGAACGCCATCAAGTTCACGCCTGAGGGCGGCCGCGTGGCCCTGGCCGCACATCGGGGGGCCGACGGTACCTTCGTTTTCGAGGTCAGCGACACCGGCATCGGCATCGCGGCGGAAGACATCCCCCGCGCCTTTGCGCCTTTCGAACAGGTCGACAGCCGCTTGAGCCGCCAGTTCGAAGGCACCGGGCTCGGCCTGCCGCTATCGGACGGCTTCGTGCGCCTGCACGGCGGGCACCTCGAACTGAAGAGCCAGCCTGGTGTCGGCACCCGCGCCATCGTCACCCTGCCCGCCGAGCGAGTGTACTAGACCACCTCGTCGTCACCCAAGGCGGCGAGCCGCTCACGCAGTTCGGCGGCACGCACCGGCTTTGCGACGATGCCGACCATATCAAGCGAATGGGCCTCCCCCAGCAGCATCGCGACCTCGCGGATCTTCGGGTCAAAACCACTCATCAGCAGGATGCGTGCAGGGCTGCGCTCCTTGGCCAGGAAGTGCAACAGCTCGATGCCGTCGGTGCCCGGCATCACCAGGTCAAGGATGACGATGTCGGGGCGACAGCTGAGATAAAGAGGAGCGAATTCGTCCGCCTGATCGGTGAAGTGCATCTCGTAGCCGAGGCCCTCCGCGATCTGGCGCACGAAGGCGCCGACGGCAGGCTCGTCATCGCACATCAAGACGCGCAATGCCGTCATGGCTCGAGCTCCTTGCCGTCGAGCACCTCGATCAGCTTGCGCAGCGGCTGTACGACCGCACGCCCTCTGCGACAACGGCGGCGGGCAACGAGCAAGGCGGTATTGCGCGGCGGCACGCTGCAGTCTAGCGCTGTGCCGGTCTCCCCTCTATCCTCAGACACAAACTCTCCAGGCCGAATAGCCGGCTGCTCCAGGGCATGGCTTCCTCGGTCCCGCTTCCACTCACTGAATGCACCGCTCAACTTTCTCGCGCTGATTTCGTGCGCTCACCAGTCTTGCGCGCATTCTTGCCCGGCAACGGGCATATTTCTAGACAATTCTGGCAGAGCAGCACGAACAGTGGGAAAGCCCTGGATGCCGGAGTCGCGCAACGCTAGCCTAGGCACCGATGACCATCGTTAACGATCCCCCCGAAAAATCTGCGATGACTCCCGAAAACCGGCAGGCATTCGCCTCGCCGCGCGCCGCCGCGCTGGCCGGCCTGCGCGACGCCTTCGGCGTTCCCATGCTGGTGCTCGGCGCCTCCTATGTCGGCTTCGGCTCCCTGGTGCACGGCGCCGGGCTGGACGTCTGGCTCGGCCTGTTTTCCACCTTCACCGGCTGGGCGCTGCCCGGCCAGATCGTGGCAATCGAGCTCTACAGCCTGGGCGGCTCCCTGGTGCTGGTCGCCGCGGCAGTGGCCATGACCAATGCCCGCCTGCTGCCGATGACAGTCTCGCTGATGCCCTACCTGCGGGCCCGCGGCACGCCCGCCTGGCGCTACTATCTCTTCTCCCACTACGTGGCGGTGACCGCCTGGGCAGCCGGCATGCGCATCTGCCCGACACTGCAGCCCGAGCACCGCCTGCCCTACTTCGCCGGTTTCGGCACCACCTTGTGGTCGATGTGCCTGGTGACCACCGCGCTCGGCTTCTACCTCGCCGGCCTGCTGCCCGGCTTCGTCACCCTCGGCCTGGTGTTCCTCAACCCGATCTATTTCATGCTGGTCTTCGTCGCTGACGCCCGCCACCGGGGGCGCATCCTGGCGCTCATGGTCGGCGCCCTGCTGGGCCCGCCGCTGCACCTGGTATCGCCCGACTGGGGCCTGCTGATCACCGGGGTACTGGCCGGATCCATCGCCTTCGCCGCCGACCTGGCGCTGCCACGCAAAACCCGAGAGGGCCGCGATGCTTGAGCAGGAGCTCGCTGGCGGACCGTGGTGGCCCTACGTGCTGATGACCGTGGGTGCGCTGGCGACCTATTTCTGGCGCGCCCTGGGCGTGGCGCTTTCCGGACGCATCGACGCCGGCAGCCGCCTCTTCGAATGGGTCGCCTGCGTCGCCTATGCCATGCTGGCCGGCCTCATCTCGCGCATGATCCTGCTGCCCAACGGGCCCTTGGCGGAAACGGCAACGGCGGACCGCGTCGCCGGCGCCGCGATCGCCTTGGCGATCTTTTTCCTGACCCGGCGCAACGTCGGCCTCGGCGTCGCTGCCGGCGCCGGCGCCCTGGTGCTGATCACCTTGGGCCGGACGCTGTTCTGACGCCGCCCGGGCCGGCGCACGGCCTTGCACCCGCCGGGGGCGTGACCTATACCGGGAGCGTCGGCCTGACGCTCCGGGCCAGAAAAACCCCCGTGAGACGGCGGATGACGACGCTCTTCGACAGCCTGCTTGCCCCGCTCGACGCCGAGACCTTCTTCCGGGACATCTTCGGCAAGCAGCACCTGCACGTGAAGGGCACGCCGGAGCGCAGCGCCGCCATCATGACGCTGGCCGGGCTCAACACCTTGATGTCGATGACCTCGGTGTGGTCGCCTCAGACCCTGAAGCTCTTCATCGACCGCAAACCCGTGCCGGCGGTGGATTACTGCGCGCGCGCCCTGGCGCTCGGCGGCGACGGCACGGCGTTTAGGCCCGACCCGGACCTGGTGCAGGACTGGATCGGCAAGGGCGCCTCGGTGATCCTCAACGACATCGATGCGCTGGCCCCCGGGGTGCGCCAGCTCGCCAACGAGCTGCAGGAGGCCACCGGCGGCCGCAGCCAGGCGAATCTCTATTTCTCCATGTCGCAGCGCCAGGCCTTCGGGCCGCACTGCGACGTGCACGAGGTCTTCGCCCTGCACTGCAACGGCGAAAAGGTGTGGAACATCTACGAGAACCGCGAGGACACGCCGGTCAACCACCCGAGCTTCCAGTTCGGCGACGCCGAGCGCGAGCGCCGTGCCGGCAAGGTGGCCGAGCAGGTCCGCATGCAGCCGGGCGACCTGCTCTACATCCCGCGCGGCCGCTATCACGATGCCCTGGCCTCGGAGAACGGCGCGCTGCACATCGCCTTCGGCGTCACCCTGCCCAAGCCCCTCGATCTGCTGGGGATCATCTGGGAAGCAGCGGTGCAGGACCCTGAGATGCGCGCCGACCTGCCGCACAAGGCGGACAAGGACGCGCTCGCCAAGGTGCTGAAGAAGATGGGCAAGTCGGTCGGGGAAATCCTGGCCTCGAAGGGCGCGCAACAGACCGCTGCCAAGGCGGTGGCTGCCTGGCCCTACGAATTCAAGAGCTACGACCTGGGCAGCCGCCTCGGCAGCGCGCCCGCGGCACCGCAAGTCGAAGCCGGAAACTACAAAGTCAGCAAGACCGTGCGGGTGGTGCAGCAGAACGGCCGCCCCGTCCTCACCGACGGCAAGCAGCACGTCGAGGTGCCGCGCGACATCACCCGCCAGGTGCGCTTCATCATGAGCCGCGACACGGTGAGCGCCGCCAGCCTGAAGAGCCAGTTCCCCGAAATGTCGGAAGCCGCCGTCGCCGAGCTGATCCAGAACATGAAGGCGATGCGCGCCATCGCGTGAGAAGCTGAGAAATATCCATGACTGCCGACGTGAACCTCACGCTCATCCTGCTGGCTGCACTGGTCGCCACGGCCAGTCCGGGCCCCGCCACCCTAGCCATCGCCGGCACCTCCATGGCCTCCGGCCGCCGCTTCGGCCTGGCCCTGGCTTCGGGAGTCACGACGGGATCTTTGATGTGGTCGACATCGGCGGCGGTGGGTTTGAGCGCAATAATGCTCGCCAACGCCTGGGCCTTCGAGGTCGTGCGATACGCCGGCGCCTGCTATCTGCTGTTTCTGGCTTTCAAATCGGCGCGCTCGGCTCTGGCGCGCCACGCCCTGCCGGCAGCCCGGGTTGCGATGCCGACGCTGGCAAGCGCCTACCGCCGCGGGCATTTGACCAATCCGAAAGCGATTCTATTCTTCGGTTCGCTTTTCGCCATCGGCATTCCCGCGGGATCCCCTCCCGAGGTCCTTGCATTGGTCATCCTCGCCATCGGCCTGCAGAGCCTTCTCGTCTTCCACGGCTACGCGCTGCTGTTCTCCAGCCCGCCGCTGACCGCCGGTTACGCGAGGCTGCGCCGCTGGTTCGAGGCGGTCTTCGCGGTAGCCTTCGGCGCCGCCGGCCTGAAGATCCTCACGGCGCGGTTGGAGTAGGGCGAAGTCAGGCGGCGTCTTCGAGAGCCTTGACGCCCGGCAGGGTCTTGCCCTCGAGCCATTCGAGGAACGCACCGCCGGCCGTCGAGACGTAGGAGAAGTCCTCCAGCACGCCGGCGTGGGCGAGCGCGGCCACGGTGTCGCCGCCGCCGGCCACGGTCAGCAGCTTTCCCGCCTTGGTGAGCTTCGCCGCCGCCTGGGCAACGCTGTTGGTCGCCGCATCGAAGGGCGGGATCTCGAAGGCGCCGAGCGGGCCGTTCCATACCAGGGTCGCGCAGTCGGCCAGGCGCCGCGCCAGGTGCTCCGCCGTCGCCGGGCCGACGTCGAGGATCATCTTGTCCGCCGGCACAGCCTTCACCGAGACCGCCTCGCTGGCTGCGCCGGCGGCGAACTCCGCCGCCACCACCGCGTCGGTCGGCAGCACCACGTCGCAGCCGGCAGCCTTCGCCTTTTCCAGGATCTCCTTCGCGGTGCCGGCCATGTCATGCTCGCAGAGCGAGCGGCCGACCTTCACGCCGACGGCGTTCAGGAAGGTGTTGGCCATGCCGCCGCCGATCACCAGCATATCGACCCTGGCCACCAGGTTGCCGAGCAGATCGAGCTTGCTCGAGATCTTCGCACCACCGACGACCGCGACCACCGGGCGCCTGGGTTGCTCCAGCGCGGCGGCGAGGTGTTCCAGCTCCGCCTGCATGAGCCGCCCGGCGGCCGCCGGCAGCAGGCGCGCGATGCCCTCGGTCGAGGCATGGGCGCGGTGCGCCGCCGAGAAGGCATCGTTCACATAGGTATCGCCGAGCGTCGCCAATGCCTGCGAGAATTCTGGGTCGTTGGCTTCCTCGCCAGCGTGGAAGCGCAGGTTCTCCAGCAGGACGATACCGCCGGGCGCAAGTTTCTTCACGGCCTCTTGCGCAGCCGCGCCGACGCAGTCGGCAGCGAAGGCGACATCCTGGCCCAGCACCTTTGCGATAGCCGGCACCAGCGGCTGCAGCGACATCTCCAGGTTCGGCTTGCCCTTGGGGCGGCCGAAGTGGGAGAGCAGCAGCACCTTGGCGCCTTTCCTCGTCAGGTCGCGGATGGTCGGCGCCGCGCGCTCGATGCGCGTCAGGTCGGTGATCTTGCCGCCGGACATCGGCACGTTGAAGTCGACGCGTACCAGCACGGTCTTGCCGGCAAGGTCGAGGTCGTCGAGGGTCTTGAACTTCGGCATCACGGGTCTCGCAAAATTGGCAGGCACCGGGGGGCCGGAGTGTCGCGAAAAGCCACCACGGCGGCAAGCGGCAAGGCTGTGTTCTAAAGTCCTATACGGCCTGCCCGGCGGCGTGGCCGGAGGACCAGGCCCACTGGAAGTTGAAGCCGCCGAGATGGCCGGTGACGTCGAGGCATTCGCCGATGAAGTAGAGGCCGGGCACGCGCTTCGCCTCGAAGGTCTTGGAGGAGATCGCGTCGGTGTCGACGCCGCCGGCGGTCACCTCGGCGGTACGCAAACCTTCCGTCCCGCTGGGCTTGAGGTGCCAGTCGTTCAGCAGGCGTGCCATCGCGCGCAATTTCTTGTCGGAGAGGTCGGCAAGCCGACCGTCGAGATCGGCCTCGACGCAGAGCAGCAGCGCGAGGCGCCGCGGCAGCAGCTCAGACAGCAGCGTGTGCAGCTCCTGCTTCGCCCTGTCGCTCCGTGCCGCGCGCAGCAGATCGAAGGCGTCGCCATCCGGCAGCAGGTTGACGGCGATCTCCCGCCCCGGAGACCAGTAGGAGGAGATCTGCAGGATTGACGGACCGCTGAGGCCCCGGTGGGTGAACAGCAGCGCCTCGCGAAAGCTTGTGCTGCCGCAGCTTACCACCGCCTCCGTCGCGACGCCGCTCAAGGGCCGCAGCTTCTCAAGGATCGTCGGATCGAAGGTCAGCGGCACCAGCGCCGGCCGCGGCGGCACCACCGCGAGCCCGAACTGCCGCGCGAGATCGTAGGCGAAGCCGCTGGCGCCCATCTTGGGGATCGAAGGGCCGCCGGTCGCCACCACCAGCGACGCGCAGTCGAAGTCGCCCCGACTGGTCGCGAGACAGAAACGACCATCGCGCTGCTCGACGCCTGCTACGACAGTCTCGGTCTGCAGCACGACGCCCGCGGCGGCGCAGTCCGCCAGCAGCAGGTCGATGATCTGCTGGGAGGAACCGTCGCAGAACAACTGGCCGAGAGTCTTCTCGTGCCAGGCGATGCCCGCGGCCTCGACCCGGGCGATGAAGTCGCGCTGGCTATAGCGCTTCAGGGCCGAGACGCAGAAGCGAGGGTTCTGCGAGAGGAAGTTCGCCGGCGTGCAGTGCAGGTTGGTGAAGTTGCAGCGCCCGCCGCCGGAGATGCGGATCTTCTCCGCCGGCTTGGCCGACTTCTCGAGCACCAGCACCGAGCGGCCGCGCTTGCCGGCTTCGACCGCCGCCATCAGGCCGGCGGCCCCGGCACCGAGGACCATTACATCGAGGTGCTGCATCGGCGGCTAGGGCGCGGCGGACAGCCAGGCGACCATCAGTCCGGCGAGGCTGGCGACCGCCTGGTCCTCCGTCGCTTCGCCGCGAATCATCTCGCGCGAGATGGCCTCCGCCGCGCCGAGAATGCCAACACAGCGCCGGCGAAGTTCATCCTCAGGCAGGTCGGTGTAGGGCGCGAAGGCCTCGCAGTAGAGCGCGACGTAGCTGTCGACCAGCTCCCTCTGGAAGGCCTCCATCTCCTCGTCGCCCTGCAGGGCCGCTGAGACCGCGTGCCATTCCGCACCGGCCGAGATGGTGCAGTCCACATAGGCCCGACTCACGACGCGGGCGACATCCGCCAGCCGGCGCGGCGCCTGCGCAAGCGCCTCGCGGAACGCCGCCACCTGCAGATCGTCGAGCTGCCTGTAGAGCGCGATCAGCAGGCCCGAGCGGGTCCCGAAGTGATCGTAGGCGACCGGCTTGCTGACGCCTGCGCGCTCCGCCAGGTAGCCGAGAGTCAGCGCGTCGGTGCCTTCGTCGTGCACGATCTCCAGCGCTGTTGCGAGCAACTGGTCGCGCCGCTGGGCCTTCGGCAGCTTCCTGGCCGGCGTTTCCTGCACTGCTCTCTCCCAGAATCCCTCTTGAAAAGCGGCTCGCTCCTACCAATAGTAACTTACTACTAGTAAGTTCTTCAAGCAGCACCGCGACCGGGCCGGGGCCCGAGCCGAAAACAGAGAGGAGACCACCCGTAATGTCAACGCAGAGTCTAGATCCGGTCCTCATCATCGGTGGCTCCGGCATGGTCGGCGCCCAGGCCGCCGGGATGCTGCGTCGCTTCCATCCCACGCTGCCGATCGCGATCGGGGGACGCAACATCGCCAAGGCCGAAGCTGTCGCCCGGGAGGTCGGCGGTGCCGAGGCGGTGCAGGTCGACACCGGCCGCCGCGGCCTCGGCCTGCCGGCCGGCGCGCGCTACAGCGCAGTGGCCGTCTTCCTCAAGGACGACACCCTCAACGCCCTGCGCTTTGCCCAGGCAGAGGGCATCCCCCATATCAGCATCTCCAGCGGCAGTTTCGAGGTCGGCCCGGAGATGGCGCTCTACATCCACAATGCCGGGCGCGCGCCGGTGCTTATGGCGAGCCACTGGCTGGCGGGAGCGGCGACGCTGCCGACACTCCACTTCGCCAGGGCGTTCCGCAGCATCGACTCCATCGAGATCGCCGCGGTGCTCGATGAGCAGGACATGGGCGGCCCGGCCGCGGCGGCGGACTTCGAGCGCCTGACCTCGGCCGCGCCCAACCCGCTGTTCCTGCAAGGCGGTCGCTGGACCTGGGTGATGAACGGCGAGGCCACGCGGACGGTGACGGATGTAGACGGCACCGAGGTAACGGCGCAGGGCTATGCGCCGCTCGACGTGCTCAGCCTCGCAGGGGCCACCGATGCGCAGTCGATCCGCTTCGATCTGGTCTACGGCGAATCCGCCAGCCGGCGCCAGGGCGCGCCCTTCTCCACCGCCATCATGATCGAGATCGCCGGCGAGAAATCCGACGGCACGCGCGCCCGCGTGCGCCACGAACTCGTGCATCCGCAGGGCCAGGCCCCGTTGACGGCGCTGGGGGTCACGCTCGCCATTGAGCGGCTGCTCGGCCTGGCCGGCGGCGCGCCCGTGGCGCCGGGGCTCTACCTGCCGGAGGTGCTCATCGATCCGGCCTACATGGTGCAGCGCCTGGAGGAAATCGGCACCGAGATCCGGCAGGTGCGATAGCGTCACCGCCCGGACGAAACGGCACCTATCCGCTGGCCGCTTACTCCACCGGATAGGGCCCCTCGGCGAAGACCTCGGCGTGATAGCCCTTGGATCCGATGGCGCGCGCAAGCGGGCTCAGCGGGTCCTCGCCGGCAGCAAGGCGCTCGATGACCTGCGCGAAGTCGTGGCGCGGCCGCCAGCCGAGCTCCTCGCGCGCCCGGGCATTCACGTAGACCCGGTCGATGCCGGGGAACATGCGCCAGCCGCGCGCCGCGTAGACGGCTTCGTACTGCGGGGCGTAGCGTCGCACCACCGCAGGCGCATTGCTCCGCAGGGCTGCCAGGTCGGCGCGCTCGAACGGCGTGGTGGCGCTGACGATGTAGCGGCGGAAGCCGAGGCCGGTGGCCCGCTCGGCCGCCAGCAGGTGGGCGCTCACGGCATCCTCGATATCGAGGCGTCGGAAGAGATATTCGTTCGCCTTCACGTTGGCGTCGGCATAGCTCTCGCGCATGGTCCTGCTATCATCGGGCTCGGGAAAGAAGCGCGATGTCCGCAGCACGACGGCGGGTAGCCCGAAGCGCCGATGGAACAGTTGGCAAAGATCTTCCGCCGCCGCCTTGGTCACGCCGTAGATGTTCTTGGGGATCGGTGCGATCTCCTCCGTCAGCCAGGTTGCCGGGGCGCCGGTCGGCGGCACCAGGGCATCGCCGAAAACGCTGGTCGTGCTGGTAAAGACGAAGGCCTCGACGCCGGCATTCACCGATTCTTCCAGCAGGTTCAGCGTGCCGGTGATGTTGGTGTCGATGAAGTCCTGGCGGCTGTGGGTGGCGACGTGCGGCTTGTGCAGGGTGGCCGCGTGGTAGACGGTCGTCACACCGCCCAGGCAGGACTGCACGAAGGCGCGGTCGACGATGGAGCCGACACGGCTGGTATGGCGCGAGGCGAGGACGTCGAGGCCGACGACCTCCTGCCCTTTGCCTTGCAACGTACGAACCAACGCCTCGCCAAGATGACCGGCACTGCCGGTAACCAGAACTGTCATCTGCGCATCTGCCTCCGGAAAGATTCGGTCGACTCGGATTCTGCAGGCAGTCTTTATACCCGGCGTGCGCTGTAGCTGTGAACAGGCATCGCGGAAATGCTACATCCACCGCAACGGACGGCGGCCCCTGCCGCAGGAGATGCCATCGTGAGATCGAACGACCGTGCCTGAGCCCTCCGCCGACCAACTGTATCTGGCCGCCGAGCTGCGTCGGGCGTTGCAGGCCTGCGCGAGCGCCGGCGAGACGGTCACTTATCGCGATCTCGCCGCCCGCGTCGAATTTCCGGGCCCTCACGCCATCCACCGCCTGACCACATTGCTGGAGGTCCTGGTGCGCGACGATCACGCTGCAGGGCGGCCGCTGCTGGCCGCCCTCGCCGTCAGCCGGGCCCAAAAGGGAATTCCCGGACGTGGCTTCTTCCAGCTCCTCGCCGAACTCGGCCGCTACGACGGGCCCGATCAGGGGCCGCAGGCCGCCGGCCACCACGCAAGGGAGCTCGCGGCTGCGCTGGAGTGGTGGGGCAAAGCGGCGCCGTCTTGACAAAATCCTCGGGCAAGCGTCCAATCCGCCACTTCGGGGACCCGCGATCTCCCCGTCAGGCGATTTGCCCAAGCATCGCGTTCTGATCCTGTTCGGGAGGAACGCGCGCATGCCTGACCAAACCACGCTCTCACTACAAGCCCTGTTCGACCGCATCGGTACCGCCGAAGCGCCTGATGTCATCGACGCCCGCACCGACGACGACTTCGCGGCCGATCCCCGCCTCATCCCCGCGGCAATTCGCCGGCCGGGCCTCAAGGCCGCCGACTGGGCCGGCGGCTTCGCCGGCCGCGATGTGGTCGTCTACTGCGAGCGCGGGCTGAAGATCAGCCAGGGCGCCGCCGCCTGGCTGCGCCACGTCGGCGCCCGGGCGGCGAGCCTGGAGGGCGGCTTCCAGGCCTGGCGGGCGGGCGGCCTGCCGCTGGTGCCGGCGGACAAGCTGCCGCCACGCGATGGCCAAGGCCGCACCCTCTGGGTCACCCGCTCCCGGCCGAAGATCGACCGCATCGCCTGCCCCTGGCTGATCCGCCGCTTCGTCGACCCGGCTGCGGTCTTCCTGTTCGTCACGCCCGCCGAGGTTACCGCAGTAGCCGAGCGCTTCGGCGCAACCCCCTTCGATGTCGAAGGCGTCTTCTGGAGCCATCGCGGCGCGCTTTGCACCTTCGATGCCATGGTGGAGGTCTTCGGCCTTGCCACCGCGCCGCTGAAGCGGCTCGCAACCATTGTGCGCGGCGCCGATACCGCACAGCCCGGACTCGCCCCGGAGTCCGCCGGCCTGCTCGCCGCCTCGCTCGGCTTGTCGCAGATCTACGAGGACGACCTGGCCCAACTCGCGGCGGGCCTGCCCCTCTACGATGCCTTTTATCGCTGGCTGCGCGATGCCGAGGACGAGACCCATAACTGGCCCGCCGTCACGCCGGAGGTTCGCGATGCCCAGCGCTGCAACGCCTGAGGCCGCGCACCTGGGCGCCGACGGGCGCCCCTGGCCCGACTTCGCCGATGCCTTCGCCGTGTGGGCCCGCGTGGCGCTTTTGAGCTTCGGCGGGCCGGCCGGGCAGATCGCCGTCATGCATCGCATCCTGGTGGAGGAGAAGCGTTGGCTCGGCGAGGAGCGCTTCCTGCATGCCCTCAACTTCTGCATGCTGCTGCCAGGCCCGGAAGCCCAGCAGCTCGCGGTCTACGTCGGCTGGCTGCTGCATCGCACGGCGGGCGGCCTGCTTGCGGGCCTGCTGTTCGTGCTGCCGGGCATGCTTGCCATCATGGTCCTCAGCGTGGTCTACGCCCTCTACGGCAACGTGGATTTCGTGGCGGCCTTGTTCTCCGGCTTGAAGGCGGCGGTGCTCGCCATCGTGCTGCAGGCCGTCGTACGGATCGGCAAGCGGGCGCTCAAGAACCGCGTCATGGTCGCCCTTGCGGCAGCCTCCTTCATCGCCATCTTCTTTTTCGCGGTCCCCTTCCCGGCCATTATCCTGACGGCCGGACTGATCGGCTACCTCGGCGGTCGCAGCGGTGCGCGGGCCTTTGCGACTGGCAATGGCCATGGCACCCAGGGTGTGCAACCGGTAAGCGACGGCGACACCATCCTCGGGATAGAAGTTCCCCGGCATGCGCGTCCCGAGAAAATCGCCTCGCTGAAGTTCGCCGGCCTTCTGCTGTTGCTCTGGCTGGGGCCGACGGCCGCGCTGCCCTTCCTGCTCGGACCCGATCACGTGTTCAGCGACATCGCGGTCTTCTTCAGCCAGATGGCGGTGGTGACCTTCGGCGGCGCCTACGCGGTGCTCGCCTATGTCGCCCAGGCGGCCGTCGATTCCTTCGGCTGGCTTGCCCCCGGTGAGATGCTCGACGGGCTCGGCATGGCGGAGACGACCCCCGGGCCCCTCATCATGGTGACGCAGTTCGTCGGCTTCATGGGCGCCTTCCGCGATCCCGGCGGCCTGTCGCCGCTGCTGGCCGGTGTGCTGGGCGGGCTGCTCACCACCTGGGTGACCTTCGTGCCCTGCTTCCTGTGGATCTTCCTTGGAGCCCCCTATGTCGAGCGGCTGCGGGGCAATCGTGCCCTCTCGGCCGCCTTGACCGCCATCACCGCGGCGGTGGTCGGCGTGATTCTCAACCTCGCCGTCTGGTTCGCGCTGCACGTCGTCTTCAGCGAGGCGACGCGCTTCGAGCAGTTCGGCCTGACCCTCGCCGTGCCGCAGCTTGCGTCCATCGACTGGGCGGCGGCGGCGCTCGCCGCGGCAGCGCTGCTGGCCGTGTTCCGCTTCAAGCTGGGCACCGGCTACCTGCTGGCCGCCGCCGCGCTGACCGGGCTGGCGCTGCACTTTCTCGGACTGCTGGCTCAGTGAAGGCCCCCGAGGCGAGGGCTGGCGGGAAACGGGCTGCCGCGGCATGCTAGCCGTCACAGAAACCGCTGCCGGAGCCTGTCCTTGACCAAGCCCGCCTTCAAGCCCGACAACAAGCCGGCGGCGCCGGCCGCCGGCCGCCTGCCGCGCGGCGCCCGGCGGCGGCGCCTGGTCGAGGAAGCGGCTGCCTTCTTCGCCGAGGTCGGTTTCGAGGGCACCACGCGCGCCCTGGCCGCGCGCCTGGGCGTGACACAGGCACTGATCTACCGCTACTTCCCCTCGAAGCAGGACCTGATTGACGCAGCCCTGGCCGAAGTCTTCGGCGACCGTTGGAACCCGGAGTGGGATGCCCTGCTGGCCGACGCGACGCGGCCCCTGGAGGAGCGTCTCACCGCCTTCTACTGCGCCTACCACGGGCGCAGCACGGCGCTCTCTCTGCGACTCTTCGTGCGCGCCGGCCTGGAGGGTCAGCCTCTACCGGGCCGCCACGGCGCGCGCCTCACCGACCGCATCTTCGCGCCGGTGATCGGGGCGTTGCGCGCCGAAGCCGGCCTGCCGGACCTGACCGACAAGGACATGATGCGGGGCGAGCGGGAGCTGGCCATGACGCTGCATGGCGCGGTGGTCTTCCTCGGCATCCGCAGGCACGTCTACCAGATGCCGATGCCGAGGTCGGTCGACGACATCATCCGCCTGCAGGTCGAGACTTTCGTTGCCGGGGCACGCCATAGCATCAAGACGCTGCACTCAGCGGCCGGCGACTCCGCACTGGCGGTGCCGCAGCTGACGCCGCGCGGGCGCCGCTGAGGCGCTCAGCGCTTCAGGTCCTCGACGTACTTGAAGAAGGTGAAGGTGAAGTCGCGCCCGGCGCGCGACTGGTGGCAATTGAAGCAGCCGGCGTAGCGTTCGGGATCGCTGTGCTTCAGGGTGCCGGCCGCGTCGAACCAGGCATAGTCCCAGTCGCCGTTGCGCGTGTCGGCGGGGTAGGCCTCGCCCCAGCCCGGCTGCTTTTCCATCACGAAGACGTTGGTCACCTCCGGCGTCGCGATGAAGCGGCCCTCGGCGTCGCGCCGCGGCGCCTCGCCGTCGAGTTCCACCGGGTGGTCCTCCATGATCAGCACCGTGCCGTCGGGCAGGGGGTCGCCGGCCTTCGCCGTCTCGAGCGCCGCCGGATTGACGTAGAAGAGGCGCTTGATCTTGCGGTCCGGGCGGTCGACGTCCAGGTAGCGTACGAAGCCGTCCTGGTAGCCGGCCGGAAAGGCGACCCGCTCGGGGCCCGCCGCGGCGCCGGAGGCCGACAGCAGAAGACCCGCCAAGGCAAGCGATATCGGGCGCCGCATTCCCGCCTCCCTCACCGAACGACCCTCACTTGCAGGTGCATGTCCGGATGGATCACGCACTCCACCTCGAACGCGCCGGCCTTGCCGAGCGGCAGTTCGCTGCGCGCACCCGGCACCTGCTTGCCGAGATCGACGGCGTGGCCGGCGGTCGGCACGAAGACGTTGTGGTCGACGGAGTCGTCGTTCAGGAAGACGAGGCGGTCGCCGACCCGGGCCTCGACCGTGGCGGGCGTGTAGTCGGCCGCGGCCATGCCGACAGTGATCTCCGCGGCCTGGCCGGCGGAGGCCAAACCCGAGAACAGGATAGCGAGGGCGAGACAGCGGCCCATTCCGACCCTCCTTCCAGTACGGTGGGAACGGAGTCCAGCTTCGGCCTACGCCCTAAAAGTTGTCAATTGACAACTTAGTGATGCTGCAGCGCGGCAGTGCGGTTTGTCGCTTTCGCCGGCCCGGCCGCTGCGGCTATCTTGGCGCCGCCGGCCAGCTGAAAGGCGAAGTGAGAGGACCCCATGCCCCACGGCCAAGACCACCACTACGAAATTCAAGTGACCTGGACTGGGGCCGCGGCCGGCGGAACCCAGAACTACAAGACCTATTCGCGCAAGTTCCGCGCCGACTTCAGGGGCAAACCCTCGATCGCCGGTTCGGCCGATGCCGCCTTCCGCGGCGACCCCGCTCTGCACAATCCGGAGGACATGCTGGTGCTGGCGCTCTCCGCCTGCCACATGCTGTCCTACCTGGCCCTGGCCGCCCTCGAAGGGCTGGAGGTGATCGCCTACATGGACAGCGCCAGCGGCACCATGCAGCAGGAGGGCCGCGGCGGGCGCTTCACCGAGGTGGTGCTGCGCCCGCAGGTGACGGTGGCGCCCGGCAGCGACCTCGCCCGCGCCAAGGCCCTGCACGAGGAAGCGCACAAGACCTGCTTCATCGCCAACTCGGTGAACTTTCCGGTGCGCCACGAGGCGGTCATCTCCGGCGGATAACCCCGGTGCCGTGGGAAATATCATAATGAGGCGGCAAGACTGTCCTTAGACTATGATATGCAAGGGGAACTGGCGACCAAGGGGGCAATCTGCATGCCGGACAGGAACCGGCGGAGGGCGGCATGAGCGCAGCGGAGGAGGAGGCCGCCGCGGGCGGCAGCGCGGCCGCGTCCTTCGAGCTGCTGCGCGAGGGCGCCGGCCTGCGCCTGCGCTTTGTCGGTGCCTGGACGACACGGAACCTGGCCCGCCACGACACCGCCTTGCGCCACCTCGACC
>WHTV01000042.1 GCA_009377535.1 Kiloniellaceae bacterium | reverse complement strand
CTCGGCCGCGATTCGGTCTATCTCTGGACCCTGCCAATGTTCCACTGCGACGGCTGGACCTTCACCTGGGCGGTGACCGCCGCCAACGCCACCCACGTCTGCCTGCGCAAGATCGACCCCGCGGTCATCTATCCGCTGATCCGCGACGCGGGCGTCACCCACCTCTGCGGCGCGCCCATCGTGCTGACTTTGCTGGCGCATGCTCCGGCGGCGGTGAAGGTGACGTTTCCGCAGACGGTGGACTGCGCGACCGGCGGGGCGGCGCCGCCCAGCGCCGTCATCGAGGCGATGGAGGCCAGCGGCTTTCGCGTCATCCATCTCTACGGCCTGACCGAGAGCTACGGCCCGGCGACGGTCTGCGCCTGGCAGGACGACTGGGCCGGCTTCGATCTGCAGGCGCGTTCCGCCAGGATGGCGCGCCAGGGGGTGAACTACCTGACCCTGGAAGCCGCCACGGTGATGGATCCCGAGACCATGACTCCGGTGCCGCGCGACGGAGAAACGATGGGCGAGATCATGCTGCGTGGCAACACCGTGATGAAGGGCTACCTGAAGAACCCGGCGGCGACCGAAGAGGCTTTCAGGGGAGGCTGGTTCCACACCGGCGATCTCGCGGTCTGCCATGCGGACGGCTACATCGAGGTGAAGGACCGCTCGAAGGACGTCATCATCTCCGGCGGCGAGAACATCTCCAGCCTGGAGGTGGAGGAGGCGCTCTACCGCCATCCCAAGGTGCTGGAGGCCGCCGTAGTGGCGCGACCCGACGCCAAGTGGGGCGAGAGCCCCTGCGCCTTCGTTACCCTGCGGGACGGCGAGAGCGCCACCGCCGAGGAAATCGTCGCCTTCTGCCGCGACATGCTGGCCCACTACAAGGTGCCGCGCTGCATCGTCTTCGGGCCGCTGCCGAAGACCTCGACCGGCAAGATCCAGAAATTCGTATTGCGCGAACAGGCGGCAGAGTTGTGAGCGGCGCCTTGCAGGCCTTCGACCTCAGCGGCAAGGCGGCCATCGTGACGGGCGCCTCCAGCGGCCTCGGCCGCCATGCCGCGCTCACCCTGGCGGCGGCCGGTGCCAAGGTGGCCCTGGCGGCGCGCCGCCTCGATCCCCTGGTCGAGCTGGAAAAACAGATCGCGGCGCGCGACGGCCGCGCCCTTCCGCTGCGCCTCGACGTCACCGACCCGGCCTCGGTGGCCGCCTGCGTGAAGGCGGCGGAGACGGAGCTGGGGCCGATCTCCATCCTGGTGAACAACGCCGGCGTCGCCGTGACCAAGCCGGCCCTGGAGGTCGCCGAGGCGGACTGGGACGATGTCGTCGACACCAACCTGAAGGGGGCCTGGCTGATGGCCCAGGCCGTGGCGGAGCACATGATCCGCCTCGGCCACGCAGGTTCCATCATCAACATCGCCTCGGTGCTGGGGCTGGCCGCCGCAGCGCAGATCCCGGCCTACTGCGCCTCCAAGGGCGGGCTGGTGAACCTGACCCGCGCCCTGGCGGTGGAGTGGGCACGCCAGGGCATCCGGGTGAACGCCCTGGCGCCGGGTTACATCGAGACCGAGATCAACCGAGACTTCCTCGGCAGCGCGGCAGGAGAGTCCTTGCGCAAGCGCGTCCCCCTGCGCCGCTTCGGCACCCCCGACGACCTCGACGGCGCGCTGCTGCTGCTGGCCTCCGACGCCGGGCGCTACATCACCGGCAGCATCATCACCGTCGACGGCGGCCAGACCGCGAGTTTGTAAGGAACAGATATGGATTTTTCCCTGGCGCCGGAGACCGAAAGCCTCAGGCAGAGGCTGCGAGACTTCGTCGAGAGCGAGATCATGCCGCTGGAGGCCGATCCCTCGTGCTACGACGCGCACGAGAACATCGCGCTGGAAAAGCTGGAGCCGCTGCGCGCCAAGGTCAAGGCTGCCGGGCTCTGGGCCCTGCAGATGCCCAAGGCGCGCGGCGGTCAGGGGCTGAGTGTCGCCGCCATGGCGGCCTGCTACGAGGAAATGGGGCGCTCGATCTTCGGCCCCGTGGCGTTCAACTGCGCCGCCCCCGACGACGGCAACATGATCCTGCTGGAGAAGGTCGCCACCGAGGAGCAGAAGGCGCGCTGGCTGCAGCCCGTCGTCGACGGCACGGTGCGCTCGGCCTTCGCCATGACAGAACCGGCGCCGGGCGCCGGCTCCGACCCCGGCTTGATGCTGAGCCGCGCCGAGCGCGACGGCGACGGCTGGATTCTGAACGGGGATAAATGGTTCATCACCGGGGCCGGCGTTGCCCAGCACTTCATCGTGGTGGTGCGCACCTCCGACGATGCGCGCAAGGGGTTGAGCGCCTTCCTGGTCCATCGTGACACGCCGGGCCTGGAGATCGTCCGGCGCATACCGATCATGGGACCGGAGGAGCATGGCGGTCACTGCGAACTGCGCTTCGTGAACCTGCGTGTGCCCGACGGCGACCGCCTGATGAACGTCGGCGACGGCCTGAAGGTGACGCAGATCCGCCTCGGCACCGCGCGGCTCACCCACTGCATGCGCTGGCTCGGCATGGCCAGGCGCGCGCTGGAGATCGCGCGACCCTACGTCGCCGAGCGCCAGAGCTTCGGCGTGCCGCTCTCCGAACACGAAGGCGTGCAGTGGCTGCTGGGCGAGGCCGCCATGTCCATCGAGCTTGGCCGCCTGCTGACCATGCGGGCGGCGGTGAAGCTGGACGGCGGCGACTTCGCCCGTAAGGAGATCTCCATGGCCAAGATTCAGGTGGCCGACACCCTGCACAAGGCCGTCGACACCGCGATCCAGCTGCTCGGCGCCAAGGGCTACTCCAAGGACACGCCGCTGGAATGGATGTACCGCTACGCCCGCCAGGCACGCCTCGTCGACGGCGCCTCGGAGGTGCACAAGATGGTGCTGGCCCGGGCCTTCCTCGACCAGGGGCAGGATTTCTGGGGCTGGGAATGACGGCAACGCTTGCGCAATCCTGCCTGGCCGAGAACAAGGCTGCGCTGGAGGCCTTCCTGTCCACAGCGGCGGGCGCGGAGGCGGTCGAGATCGTCGATGCCCGCCCGCTTTCCGGTGGCGCGATCCAGGAGAACTGGCTGCTCGACCTCACGCTTCGCGGCGGCCGCTTCGCCGGGCTCCTGGAGGCCGTGCTGCGCACCGACGCGCCTTCGGCGGTGGCGGTCAGCCGCAGCAGGGCCGAGGAGTTCGCCCTGCTGGCGGTCGCGCGCTCTGCCGGCGTCACTGCGCCGGAGCCGCTCTGGCTCTGCGAGGACCCCGCCGTCATCGGCAAGGCCTTCTACGTCATGCGCCGGGTCGCCGGCACGGCGGCGCCCCACCGCCTCATGAAGGAGAGCGAACTCGGCGGCGACCGCGACGAACTGGCTGGGCGGCTGGGGGCGGAGCTGGCCCGCATTCACAGCGTCGCCCCGCCGCGCGCGGAGCTCGGCTTTCTCGGGGCGCCGCCGACCGATCCGGCGCAGACGGCGATCGCCCGCTATCGGCGGTATCTCGACGACCTTGGCAGCGGCTTCCTGGCGTTGGAGTGGGGGCTCAGGTGGTGCGAGCTGCACGCCCCGCCGCCGCAGGGGCCGGTGCTGCTGCATCAGGACTTCCGCACCGGCAACTACATGGTCGACCGTCAGGGCCTCACCGGCATCCTCGACTGGGAGTTCTGTGACTGGGGCGACCCGATGAGCGATATCGGCTGGTTCTGCGCGGCCTGCTGGCGCTACGACCATCCGGAGCTGGAAGCCGGCGGCGTTGCGCCGCGGTCCCTTCTACCGCGGTTACGAGTCCGTTTCCGGCCGCCGGATCGACCCTGAGGTGGTCGCCTTCTGGGAGATCATGGCGCACATCCGCTGGGCGGTCATCGCCCTGCAGCAGGGCGAGCGTACGCTGTCCGGCGGGGAGGATTCGCTCGAGCTGGCGCTTACCGGGCGGGTCTATCCACCCGAAGTGGAGGCTGAGATTCTGCGGCAAACCGGGCCTGATCGGTGGAGGGCAAAGGCATGAACGGGAGCGAGCGGCGCGGCGGCGAGGCCGACAGCGCGCGGCTGCTGGAACTGGCGCGCCGGGAGCTGCTGGATGCCCTCCTGCCGCAGCTGGACGGCGATGCCCGCTACCGGGCGCGGCTGATCGCCAAGGCCATGCAGCTCGCGATGAGCGACCTGCGCGATGACGCTGCAGAGCAGGACAGGCTGGCGCGGCAGCTGCGCGACCTGGCTGCTGTCCTGGTGCCCGCTGCCGTGGGTCCCGACAGCCTGCCGGGACCGGCAGCGGCGGCGCTTGCGGCGGCGATGCGGACCGGTCAGGCCGGCGGGCAGGGCGCGCTCCACGATCTCTTGTGCCGCTTGACGGAAAGGCGCCGCGCGGCGCTGCGCTAGGAACTGCCGCAACTCACGCAGAAGTTGCATTTCTGGACGGATTCGGCGCCAAGTGCGAGGGTTGTCCGGTACCATTAGCTGTTGAAGTCTAAGTTGAATTCGAGTTACCCCCAAGTTCCACAGGCCGCGCGGGGGAGGCTCGATTGACAGCCTAGCGGGCCGGTGCGAGCATCCAGCCGCAAGACCAGACATTGCATCCAAAAAGCCAGGGAAAACCCTTTGAAAAAGCTTCGCTCAGGGAGCCGCGCGACCTTTATCAGTCCTTACCTTCGTCGCCCCCTCCGCCCTCTCGACAAGGTGTTGGGCGAGCGCGAAGACGACTGCGACGAGGGTCTGCCAGTGGCGCCCCTGCATGACGCAGCGAACGAAACGGCTTCTGCAACCTGGAGCCTGTCTCGCAAGCGCTAGCCGCTTCCGATTGACGGCGACGACATCTCAGCATTTCATGGAATTGCACCCTGGCGACGGATGAGCCGGGGGCCTCCGGCTTGCCTCTGCGCCAAAGACCGCGCGGCGGTTAAAGCGCGGCGGCGTCCGGGTGTTGCTCGATCTCGGTCATGTTGCGGATGCAGATCGAGATCAGGCCAAGGGAGTCTTCGGAGAAATCGAACTCGATGCCGACCTCGTGGCGGTCCTGCCAGACCCTTTCACAGGCGACAGGGCGCGCCTCGGGATGGCTGAGCTCGAGGGTCCGGCTCGCGGGAAGCGTATCGTCGAAAATCAGCTTCGCCCCGCCGAGGGAGACATCGACCACGGTGCAGGGGAATAGCTGTCCATCCACGCTGGCCGCCAGGGAGAAGGATTTCGCCGCGCCATAGCGGGGCCATTCGCGGCGATTGTGTGTGTCGGACTTGGCCAGAGAAGCTAGTGATCCTGTCACGTCGGCTGCCTATTTCGCTGAGTGTTTCTGCGCCGACGACTCCTGCCGGCACCCGCGTATCACCCTGGCGTGAGGTTCTTAACAATCCGTTATCGAGTGGCGGCCGCCACGGGTGAGGGCCGCCGCCGTCGGCCGGCACGCATCCCGATCGTCCGTCCACCTACGACCGTCGTACACAGGAGAAAGCTTCGGCGTCGGCTACGGGCGCGGGCACCTTTCGCGACCCCAATTCTGACAAACTTTTGCTACAAGCCCCGCTACGCGAACCGGATAAGACTCACGCCAGCCATTGGAACTGGATTCAACGACGTGCCGAGTCAAACGGTGCGCAATGAAAACTGGCGGCCCGCCGAGTGAGGTTCTTACCGGCACGCAGGCAACGCGGAGCGTAACGCGGAAGGCCTGCATGTCCGGGCGTCTGTCATGCGGCAGACGGAGCCGGCTTGGCCTTCAGAGGAGGAGGAAGCAAACCGCGATGCCGGCGTTTGCCGGCGTCGGTTGGTCAATGCGTGTGGCTGGCAACGTGGACGCTGCCGGAGTCGTCGTGAAGAACGGAGTTATCCAGCCATGGCAGAACGGCGAGCGACCCTGATCACCGGCGGCGCCGGCTACATCGGCAGCCACGCAGTGTTGGCGCTGCGCCAGGCGGGGCGTCGCGTCGTCGTGCTGGATGATCTCTCGACGGGTAGCCGCCATGTGGTGCCTGACGATGTCGAGTTCGTCGAAGGCGATGCCGGCAATCAGGACTTGGTGCGAGCGCTGATCGCCGAGCACGGCATCGCTTCGGTGATCCACTTCGCCGGCAGCATCCTGGTCGAGCAGTCGGTGAGCGAGCCGCTGCACTACTACGAGAACAACGTGGCCGTCAGCCGCAATCTGCTGGAGGCCTGCGCCCGAGCCGGCGTCACTCGCTTCATCTTCTCGTCGACGGCGGCGGTCTACGGCGCGCCTGAGGAGGTGCCGATTCCCGAGGCGGCGTCAAAACAGCCTATCAATCCCTACGGCAGCACGAAGCTGGTGACGGAGTGGATGCTGCGCGACCTGGCGCTGACCAGCGACCTGCGCTACGTGGCGCTGCGCTATTTCAACGTCGCCGGTGCCGACCCGCAGGGACGCAGCGGGCAGCTTGGGCCCGTCGCCACCCATCTCATCAAGATCGCCAGCCAGGTCGTCGCCGGCTTGCGCGAGACCATCGCCATCTTCGGCGACGACTACGACACGCCGGACGGCACCTGCGTGCGCGACTACATCCACGTCTCGGACCTGGCGGCCGCGCATCTCGCCGCCCTCGACTACCTCGAGGCGGGCGGCGAAAGCTGCAGCCTGAACTGCGGTTACGGCCACGGCTATTCGGTGCGCCAGGTGCTGCAGGCTGTCGAGCGCTGCACGGGGCGGGCGCTGAACCCGCGCGCCGCGCCGCGCCGACCTGGCGACCCGCCGATCCTGGTGGCCGATGTCAGCGCCCTGCGCCGCACGCTCGACTGGTCGCCATGCTTCGACAACCTCGACGTCATCATCACCACCGCAGTGGACTGGGAAAAGTCGCTAAGCACCGCGCCGCAGGACGTCGGGCGTGCTAGTGCCTGAGGGCGAGTCTGTCGCACAGAAGGGGGCTGCGAACATGCCGAGTTTGGAAGGCAGCGTCGCTTTCTTCGGACACGATTGGGCGGAAAGCACGGTCGTCAAGCGCATCCGTGCCTTCTCCGGGCTGGGATTGCGCGTCGTCGGTTTCAGTTTCCGGCGTGACAAGTTCGCCCGCGACTTCCGGCCTTTCTGGGAGAACGTCCATCTCGGCGTGACGCAGGACCGCGCCTACCTGCGGCGGCTGCTGGCCTTGCTGCTGGCGCTGCCGCGGGTCCTGAGGCACCGCGCGATCCTGCGCCGTGTCGACTTCTTCTATGCGCGCAACATCGACATGTGCGCCTTGGCCCTGGCCGGGCGGCTGCTCAGCGGATCTTCCGCGCCGCTGGTCTATGAAGTGCTCGACGTGCAGCGCGTTTTCCTCGGCACGGGCCTGGTTTCCCGCCTGTTCCGCTGGGCCGAGCGCCGCCTGCTGCGCCACACCGACCTGCTGGTGATCTCCTCGCCGGATTTCGACACGAAGTATTTCCGCAAGGTGCAGGGCTATCGCGGTCGCCTGTTCCTGCTGGAGAACAAGGTCAGCTTCGCCCAGGCGGCGGAGGTGGCGCGTCCCCTGATGACCGAGACCGCCCGCGACAGGCCGGCGCCGGCACCGGAGAAGTGGGTGATCGGCTGGTTCGGCACCCTGCGCTGCCCGAAGAGCCTTGCCATACTCTGTCGCATTGCCGCGGCACTGCCGGACAAGGTGGAAGTCTATCTGCGTGGCGTGCCCACGGAAACCGGGCTTGAAGCCTTTCAGCGCGCCATTGCCGGTCATCCCAACATGATCTACGACGGCGAGTACCGGAACCCGGACGACCTGGCGGCGATCTACGGCCGGGTGCACCTGACCTGGGCCTTCGATTTTCTCGACGAGGGCACCAATTCCAAATGGCTGCTGCCCAACCGCCTCTACGAAGGCGGCTACTTCGGCAGCGTGGCGCTGGCCTCCAGCGGTACCCGCACCGGCGAGAAAGTCCGCGCGCTCGGCCTCGGCTACACCTTCGAGGCGCCGGAGGTGGAGAACCTCGTCGCCTTCCTGCGTCGCTACTCGATGGACGCGCACCTGGCGCGGCGGGCCCATGTGCTGTCTCTGCCGCTGCATGAGTTCTGCGACCTCCACGATACGCGCGACCTCTGCGAGCTAGTGCTCGGCCTGCCGCGGCAGCCGCGCTATCGGGCGGCGGTTCCGGCGCTGCAGTCCTCCGTCTACGATCCATCAGGAGAATAGCGATTTGTCGATCCTGCTGCTCGCCCTCTGCAGTCTTTGCGCCCTCGCGGTGATCTATCCTTACGCGATCTATCCGCTGATCCTGGCGCGGCTGCCGGCGCGTCCGCTGCGGCCTGTGGCTGTGGAACCCGGCGAGGCGCGCCGGCGGCGCCTTTCGCTGGCCTTCTGCGCCTACAACGAGGCCGCGGTGCTGCCGGCGAAGATTGCGAACCTGCGGCGTCTGCGCGAGGCCGAACCGAGCCTGGAGATTCTCGCCTATTCGGACGGCAGCAGCGACGAGACGGCGGCGCTGTTGCAGGCCGAGGAGTCCTGGCTGCGGGTATTTGCCGCGCCTGAGCGTCACGGCAAGAGCCACGGCATGAACGCCCTGGTGCAGGCGGCAGAGGGCGACATCGTCGTCTTCACCGACGCCAACGTGATGGTGGACCCGCAGGCCCTGGCGGCGCTGCGCCGTTCCTTCGCCGATCCGGCGGTCGGTTGCGTCTGCGGCCACCTCATCTACACCAACCCGGAGGAGGGTGCGACGGCGGCGACAGGCTCGCTCTATTGGCGGCTGGAGGAGCGCATCAAGGCCCTGGAGAGCCGCAGCGGCTCCACCATGGGGGCTGACGGCTCCATCTTCGCGGTGCGGCGACTGCTCTACCGGCCGGTGCCGGCCGACATCATCGACGATATGTTCGTCTCACTTTCGATCCTCTGCGATGGCTACCGCGTGCTGCGCGATCCCGACGTGATCGCTTACGAGCGCGGCGCCACTGACAGCGGCGACGAGTTCAAGCGCAAGATCCGCATCGCCTGCCAAGCCTTCAACTGCCACCGCCTCCTGCGTCCGCGCCTGCGGCGCCTGGCGCCGCTCGACCGTTTCAAATACGCCTCCCACAAGGTGCTGCGCTGGTTCGGAATTTACTTCCTTGCCCTGGGCGCGTTGGCCGCGGGCATCTGGCTGCTGCTGCACGGCCTCGGTCTCGTGGCACTCGCCGGCCTGCTGGCGGCTGGCCTGCTTTACGTCGCCGGGCGCGCCGGCGTGCCTCAGGCCCTCGCCAAGGTGGTGGAGATCCTTCGTGCGATGGCGGCGACCGGCATCGGCCTCGTCAAGTCGCGTCGCGGCGAGCGCTTCCAGACCTGGGAACTGCCGGCGAGCAGCCGGAGGGCAGGCTAGCGATGGTGTCAGGGCGCGCAGCCGGGACCGGTGTCCTCCAGTGGACGGAAGGCGACGCAGTCGAACTCCGCCACCAGGGGATGGCCCGGATAGCTTACCCGGCCGAGCCAGCCGTCGAGGCCCTTGCCGGCCCAGAGGTGCAGGAAGATCTTGCCGGGATGCGAGGGCAGGGGTCCGCGCTCACCGGTTTCCTCGTGGACCAGCCGGCCGTCGACGAACCAGCGAATGCTGTCCGGCCGCCACTCGAAGGCGTAGGTATGAAAGTCCGCGGAGGCATCGAAACCGAGATCGATCATGGTCTCGCGGCCGCCGATGCCGTTGGTGTAGTAGTTCAGCTGCACCTTGCGCGGCGACTTTCCGAGGAACTCGAAGTCGATTTCGTCGTGCGGCGCGCCGTCGAAGGTGGGGCCGGTGTAGGTGAAGAAACCGGTGACGATGCCGGGCGCGGCCACGGCCTTCAGACGCGCCTCGAAGCGGCCGTAGCCGAAGAAGCGGCGCGACTGGTATTCGCCCGATGCGAAGGTGCGGCCGGAGGCGCCCTCGTCGGTAAGGCTGACGGCCATGCGGCCCTCGGCAATGAAAATATTGCGCGACACCCAGCCGGTATCGTTCTTCGTCCAGCCGTTGGCCCAGCCGTCCGACTTGCGCCACAGGCTCTTGTCGTAGGTCTGCAGGTCGTCGACGAAGCCGGTCTCGGCCACGGCGGGTGCGGCGACGCCGAGTGCCAAGGCTGCCACCAGCGCGGTACCGAGATGTTGCTTGCGGGAAGGGGTCATGGCGCTCCGGCCTCCTTGCCGACTCAATGGATGTCGCGCGGAGTCTATCGGCCGGGCCTGGGGGAGGCTGTGACATGCGTGTAGCGCTTTGCGCAGCCACGTATCGGCGGCCCGAGGGTCTTGGTCGCCTGCTGAACGCCCTGGCGGTGCTGGAGCTGCCAGGTGGCGTCGAACTCGAGCCGCTGGCGGTTATCGTCGACAACAGCGCGGCCGCCGAGGCGCAGGCGCAAGTGGCCGCCGCCGCGCAAAGCTTTCGCTGGCCGCTGCATTACGTCTCGGAGCCGCGCCGCGGCATCACCTTTGCGCGCAACGCCGCGCTCGAAAAGGCGACCGCGCTGGATTGCGACTTCGTGGCTTTCATCGACGACGACGAGGTGCCGGCGCCGCGCTGGCTGTCGGCGCTGCTGACCGTGCAGCATCAGAGCGGCGCGACCGCGGTGCTGGGTGCGGTCGAGCCGGTGTTTCCGGCGGAGACGCCGGAGTGGCTGATTGCCGGGCGCTTCTTCGAGACCCATGCTTTTGCCGATGGCGCCGAGATCGACGACGCCCATACCGCCAACGTGCTGATCGACCTGCGGCGCCTGGCGGCCCTCGGCCTGCGCTTCGATCACCGCTACGCTCTGACCGGCGGCGAGGACACCATGCTGTTTCGCGATCTGCGCGACGCCGGCGGGCGCATCGTCTATGCCGCCGACGCCGTGGTCTACGAGACCGTGCCGCCGAGCCGCACCCGCCTCGGCTGGTTGCTGCGGCGCTGGTACCGCACGGGCAACGTCGAGGCGGCCCTCTATCTGCGCGGACGGCGGCGGGGTGCCTGGCGCCGCCCGGCGAACCTGCTGCGCGGCCTGCTGCGCGTGGCGGTGGGCGGTAGCCTGTTCCTTGCCTACCTTCTGGTCCTCGGCTTTGGCCGCAAGGAGCGCATCGTCAGACCGCTTTACACCCTCTGCCGCGGCTGCGGCATCCTCTCCAGCACGTTCGGCTGGAACTACAGCGAGTACCGGGAGGTGCACGGCGCATGAACCTGACGCTTGAGCACAGATACCGGCCTGCTTCGATTGCCTCGGGCGCTTGTGTCTTTTCTCGGCCATGCGGCCCGCGCCGGAGCAAGCCGTCAGCGTCTTTGATAGGCTCCTGACGATCCGCAACGGAGGAAATTCAGGTTGATGACCATGCCGCGACAACTGAACGCCGACAGCCGCCTTCCGGCGGGGCTCATGAGCCTGTCCATCATGCAGGTGTTGGGTGTCGTCTGGCGGCGCAAGGCGATCATCCTGACCTGCATTGTGATCGCCCTGAGCGGCGCGATCATCGCCAATGGCGTGATAACCCCGCGCTACACGGCGACCGCCTCGATCATCGTGGAGCCGAACCGGCAGAAGCTCCTCGAGTTCGATTCCGTCATGAGCAACATGCCGGTGAGCATGGAGACGATGCAAAGCGAGGTGCAGGTCCTCAAATCGCCGACGATGGCCCGGCGCGTCGTCGACTCCCTGGGTCTGACCGCCCTGGCGGAGTTCAATCCCGCGCTTGAGCCGCGGCGGGACGGCGTGTCCGACCAGGTCAAGTCGGCGGTGAAGGGCGTCTTCAAACCGGTGATCGCCTGGCTGCGGGACGATCCGGCTGACCGGCGCGGGATCGAGCTGGCGGAGGCGCCCGGAGCTTGGGATGTGCCGCCGGACGAGCTGCAGCGGGATCGCGGCGAAACGCGGGTGATCGGCCGGTTCCTGGAAAAGCTCAACGTCGAGATCCAGGGCTCGTCGCGGGTCATCACGGTGTCCTATACGACGACCGATCCGCAACTCTCTCAGCAGGTCACGAATGCGATCGCCCAGGAGTACATCGACGACCAGGTGCGCCTGAAGAGCGAGACGACGGCTGGCGCCAACACCTTCCTCGGCGGCCGCATGGAACAGCTGCGCGGCGAGGTAGAGGCCGCCGAACGCGCCGTGGAGGAGTTCCGTGCGACGACGCCGATCGTCTCGGAGGACGACGGCACTCTGCTGGCCGAACAGATCTTCTCCTTGAACCGCAAGCGGATCGATGCGCAGCTCGAGTTGGACACGGTCAACGAGCGCCTGATGCGCGTCACGGCGGCGATGAACGCACGCGGCGGCACGGCCGCCTTCGATGGCGTCCAGTCCCCGGTGATCGATTCGCTGCGGTTGGAGGAGATGCGCTTGCGCCAGGTGGAGTCCGAACTGCTCAGCACGCTCGGGCCGAAGCATCCCAAGGTCGTCACACTGCGCTCCGAGCTCAGCAAGCGGCGCCAGCAGATGGCGGAGGAAGCCGAGCGCCTTCTGTCCAATCTGCAAAGCGAGAAGCAGATCGCCGAGCAACGGCTGGGCTCGATCGAACACTCGGTCGGCAATCTGCAGGTCAATTCCGATGATTTGAATGCCGCGCAGATCAAGCTGCGTGCCCTGCAGAGGGAGGCCGATGCCACAAAGGAAGTTTTCGAGGCCTTCCTCGGCCGCTACAAGGAGACTGCGCAGCTCGACTACGAGCAGTCGCAGGCGCGCGTTCTTTCGCTGGCCAGCATTCCGACAGGACCCTCCTTTCCGAAGACCAGCCTGAATTACGCCATTGCCGTGGTGCTCGGCTGTGGCATCGGCGGCCTCATCGTCCTGCTGCTGGAGCTCTCGGTGCGCGGCTTCCGCGACGCCGAGGAACTCGAGCGTGCCATCGGCCTGCCGGTGCTGGCCGTCATACCCAAGGTGGCGGCCGGCAACGTCGTCGGCGTGGGGCTCGATCGCTTTCTGGCGGAGGAGCCGAATTCGGCCTTCGCCGAGGCGCACAAGGGCGTCTATGCCGCACTGAGGGTCGACCGCCGCAAGCACAGCCTCGGCAACATCCTGCTGGTGACCTCCTCGATGCCCAACGAGGGCAAGTCGATCTTCTCGCGCAGCCTCTGCACCTCGCTGGCACGCGGCGGCCTCAACGTGTTGCTCATCGACTGCGACCTGCGCGCCTCCGAGGCGGAGCCGCGCCTCGGCCTGTCGGACTACATACTGGGCAGTTGCCCCCTCGAGCAGGCGGTGCGGGTGGCGGACGACTCCTCGCTGTCGATGCTGACGCCGGGCAAGGCGGCGAGCGACCCCCTGGCGGTGCTGCGCTCGCCCAAGCTCGCCAAGTTCCTGGAGGCGGCGGCGACGCAGTACGACCTGGTCTGCCTTGACACGCCGCCGGTGTTGGCGGTCTCCGACGCTGCGACCCTGGCGGAGATGGCCGACCAGACCGTCATGGTCGTGCGCTGGATGCGTACGCCCCGCCACTTCGCGGCGGCGACCCTGCAGCGCCTGCGGCGCAACCGCGCGCAGCTCGCCGGCGTGGTCATGACTCAGGCCAAGCTGACCCGCAGCGCAAAGTCCAATCCCTACTTGGTGGGCTATGCCGATCGCAGCTTCCGCAAGTACTATTGAAGGAGCTTTCCGCGATGCCGCCAAAGGTCTCGGTGATTCTGCCGGCGTACAATGCTGCCGCCCGCCTGCCCGCAGCACTGCGCTCCGTGCTCAATCAGAGCCTGCGGGAGATCGAGGTGATCGTGGTCGACGACGGCTCCACCGACGGCACCGCCGCGGTCGCTGCGGATCTCGCGACGCGGGATGGGCGCATACGGCTGGTGCGCGCCGCGGGCAATCGAGGCGCGGCGGCGGCCCGCAACCTGGCCATGGTCGAGGCGCGCGGCGAGTGGCTGGCGCTGCTCGACGCCGACGACCACTGCGCGCCTGGGCGCCTGGCGCGCCTGGTGGCGCTCGGCGAAGCGAGGCAGGCCGACGTGGTGGCCGACAACCTGCGTCTGGTCAGTGCCGAGGGCAGGGTGCTGGGCACGGCGCTGCGGCGGGACGATCCCCTCTTCAGCACCGAGCTCACGGCGACCACCTTTGTGCGCCGCAACCATTTCTTCGCCGCCGGCTTCAAGCTCGGCTACCTGAAGCCGCTGTTCCGCCGCACGTTCATCCTTCGCCATGGCCTGCGTCAGAACGAACGGCTGCGGGTTGCAGAGGACTTCCATTTTCTGCTCGACTGCCTGCTCGCCGGGGCCCGCTTCGTCGCCGAACCCACATCCGGCTACGACTACCGGCAGACGCCAGGGTCCTTGTCGCGCCGGCTGTCCCAGCACGACTTGCTGCGCCTGGCCGCCGCCAACCGATCGCTTCTGGGGCAGGCCGCGGTCCGTGCCGATGCCCAGCTCGGCAATGCCTTGCGCCGGCGCCAGTGGGCGGTCCTGCTGAACGTCAACCTGCTGCGCTTCGTGGCGGCGGTGAAGGGCGGGGAGGTGCTGGCGGCCGGTTCCATCTTCGCGCGCCGTCCCTATCTCACGCCCTTCCTGGCGTTCTACGGGTTGCAGAGCCTGCGCAAGCGGTTGCCGGGAGGCCAGCGGTTTGTCTAGGGCGGGGCCGATGAAGATCCTCTTCGCCACCGGCCACGGCTACCTGCCGCAACGTGTCGGGGGCTCGGAAACCAGCAGCCACGAGCTGATCCTGGCCCTGCAGGAGCGGGGGCATCACTGCGCCGTGCTGGCCCATCTGCAGGGCAACGGCTGGCTGGCGCTGCGTAACCGGGTGCTGATGAAGCTCGGCCGTCGTCCCCTGGTGGCCGACAGGCTGCCAGGATACCGCGTACAGCGCGCCTGGTATCCGGCCCGCCATGTTGCCACGGCCCTGGCGCGCGAGCGTCCCGACGTCGCCCTGGTACAGGCGGGCGAGCCGCTGGGCATGGCGGCTGCGCTGTGGGCGGCGGGCGTCCCGACGGTGGTCTACCTGCGCGACGTCGAGTTCCATGAGTTGGGCGGCGACCCGGCGGAGCTGCCGGGGCTGCGCTACATCGCCAACTCCCGCTTCGTCGCCGACAAGTTCCGCGCCGCCTACGGCGTTGAGGCGCAGGTTCTCCGGCCGCTGTTCCGGGCCGAGCGCTACGTCACGTCACGGGCCCCGAAGGAGGTGACTTTTGTCAATCCGCACCCGGTGAAGGGTGTCGATCTGGCCTTCGAAATCGTCGCGCTCTGTCCCGAAATTCCGTTCTGCTTTGTCGAGGGCTGGCCGATGAATGCCGAAGAGCAGGCCGAGCTGGAAGAACGGGTCGCCGCCCATCCGAACCTGCGTCTGCAGGCGCGCACCCACGACATGCGCGAGGTCTATCGGGCGACCCATACCCTGCTGGTGCCGAGCCAGTGGGAGGAGGCCTGGGGGCGCGTGGCGACGGAGGCGCAGTTCAGCGGCGTCCCGGTGCTAGCAAGCGACCGCGGCGGCCTGCCGGAAGCCGTCGGCCCCGGCGGGCGCGTGCTGCCCCATGACGCGCCGGCAAGCACCTGGGCAGCGGCGCTGCGGGAATATTGGGGCGATGCGGCGGTCTATCAGGCAGCCTCCGAAGCGGCACTGGCCTATGCCAAGCGCGCGGAGATCGACCCGGCCCGCCAGATCGCGGCCTTGGAGGCCATTCTGGCCGAGAGCCTGCGCGACATTCCGCCGCCGGCGACGCAACGCGAGGGGGCACTGGCATCGGCATGACCGGACAGCCCATCAAGCTCATCTTCGGGGTCGACGGCAGCTACAGCCAGCACCTGGCGGTGACCCTGGTTTCCTTGCTGGAGAACAACCCGGAAAACCGCTTCGACATCCTGGTGGTGACGCTGGACATGGGGCAGGACGACCGCGACCGGATCATCGGCCTGGCCGCGCGCTTCGGCAACGTGATGCTGCGGTTCCAACCTTTCGACATCGGCCGCTACAGCCACTTCCGCACCGACGGTCACATTTCGCACGCCTCCTACCTGCGCATCTTCATCCCGGAGATCCTGCCGGAGAGCGAGGAGAAGGTGCTCTACCTCGACTGCGACATCGTGGTGCGTCACGACATCGCCGCGCTGTGGAAGCTCGATCTCGGCGACAGGATGCTGGGGGCGGCGCGCAACCTCTTCTTCGTGCGCCATGACGACCTGGCGATGCCGGCGGGCGCCGACTACTTCAATGCCGGCGTGCTGCTGATGAACCTGAAGCGCTGGCGCGAAGCCGACGGCACGGCGCGGCTCATCCGTTTCATCGAGGCGCATCACGACCATCTCTGGGCGCACGACCAGGATGCCCTCAACGCCGTCTTCTGTGGCGAGTTCCTGGAACTGGCGCCGACGTGGAATTTCCAGACCTCCATGCTGTGGAGCGAGCCGGATGGCCTCTCGCTCAGCTATCCAGAGTTCCGCCGGCTGCTGGCGGACCCGGCGATCGTGCACTACACCTCGCCGTCGAAGCCTTGGCATTTCAGCAACACGCACCCCTATAAAAGTACTTATTATCAATATCTTGAGAAGACACCGTATCGAACTTTCGCACCAAGGGACGTCTGCTTGCGCAGCCTGTTCAGGCGGGCGGTGACGACGCCGCAGGCCGCCTTCCGCGACATGCTGCCGGATGCCTACTATCCGACGCGCCGGCTGTTCCGGCAGCTGAAGTCCATGAGCTTGGGGATGAGAGCGTGAAGCCGCTGGTCAGCGTCGTCATTCCGACCTTCAACCGCGAGGCCGAACTGCAGCGCGCCGTCGACAGCGTGCTCGCCCAGGACTACGCCAAGCTGGAAGTGATCGTGGTCGATGATGCCTCGACCCGCCCGGTACGGCTCGACCTGCAGCCGTCCGCGCGGGAGATCGTCCGCTGGGTGCAGCTGGAGCGCAACGGCGGCGGCGCCACGGCGCGTAACGCCGGTATCGATGCGGCTGTGGGCGAGGTGGTTGCCTTCCTCGATTCCGACGACGTTTGGACCACCGATAAGCTGACCCTGCAGATGACCGCCTATCTCGCCGAGGGCCGGCCACGGGATGCCGTCTACTACAGCCAGGTCGTGCTTGACCGCGGCAGCGAGCAGTTGATTCTGCCGGAGCGGCCGCTGGCCGAAGGCGAGGGCGTGGGCGATTATCTTTTCCCCTGGCGCGGCAACCTGATCCACACCTCCTCGCTGCTGATGCGCCGCGACCTTGCTGCACGGGTACGCTTCACCGACGGTCTGCGCATCCACCAGGACGTCGACTTCTGCCTGCGCCTGCAGCAGGCCGGCGCGCGCTTTCGTTTCCATGCAGCACCGCTCAGCCGCTGGCATGCCGAGGACCGGGCCGACCGCATGAGCCACCGGCCGAAGTTCCTGCTGTCGCTCGACTGGCTGGAGACCACCCGGGAGGCGCTGCCCTGGGCGACGCGGCGGAAGTTCGCCGCGCAGCTTGCCGCCAAGGCGCCAAGCTATGTCTGGCAGACGCCGGGGATCGTACTGAGGACGCTCTGGCGCTGTTGGCTCGAGCGCTATATTTCAACGCCCTACGCCCTGCGCTTGATGTCTCAGTTCATCGTGCCGCCGCGTTGGAGCGACGGCCTGGCGCGCGCCTTGAAGCCGCAGCGCGTGGTGGCCGATCCCTAGAGTCTTGTCGCCGCCGGCCCTCATGCCGGCCCTTTCTATCTCACAGCCGGCCCGGGAAAGCCGGGTGTAAAACAGGAGTGCCGCTCGGTTGGTTTCGTCAGCACATCGGTACAGTGTCCGGCAACTCTGCGCAGCAACTGCGGGGGGAGTTGGGGCAGGAGTGCGCGCAGCAGCAGTCTTCTTGCATCGAGCCGAGGTCTGGAAATGATCTCCGTCATCATGGCCACGCATAACGGGACCGGCACGCTGCCCCTGACTCTGGAGGCCTTCGCGAAAGTACGGTTTCCTGACGAGAGGGTGGAGTTCATCGCTGTCGACAACGCGAGCACCGACGGCACGCGGGACCTCCTCGAGCAGTACCGGAAGGCGCTGCCGTTGACGGTGCTCTCCGAGCCGCGCAAGGGCAAGAGCTTCGCGCTGAACAGGGCGATCGCTGTCGCCAAGGGCGACTTGATCATCTTCGCCGACGACGACGTTCTGCCCGACGAACAGTGGCTCGTCGCTTTTTGCGAAGGCGCCGCAAGGATTCCGCAGGCGGATCTCTTTGCCGGCCAAGTGCGCCACTACTGGCAGAAGACGCCGCCGCGATGGCTGCGCCGCCTGGCCGAGGAAGGGCGTTCGTATGGCGGCACGCCGATCGACCAGCCGGAAGGACCGGTGAAGGCGATCTTCTTCAAGGGTGCGAACTTCATGATCAGGCGGAAGGTTGTCGAGTCCGTCAGATTCTCGGAGCGGCCCGGCGTCAACTTCGTGGGGACCGCGTCCTCCGGCGGCGGCGAGGACTGCGCCTTCGTGCAAGAGGCCCTGTCGCGCGGCCACAAGGCGCATTATCTGCCGGCGGCCTGCGTCCGGCACGTCGTCCGCCCGCATCAGGTCGGCGTCTATCCGGTGCTCCAGCGATATTTCAGGATCGGACGGTCGATGACCCTGAGCGATCCGGAGCAGTTCGATCCCCGGGGCGCGCGTATTCTCGGCTATCCGCGCTACCTGTTCCGGACAGTCCCGCGCGATGTGCTGCGCGCCCTGCGGTATTTAATCACCGGGGATTCCCATGCGGCAGCCGATGAGCTGATCGGCGTGGCCATGACCTGTGGCCGGGCCCAGCAATGGCGCAAGGAGACGGGCGCGGTGGCCCGAGGATGCCGATGACCGGAAGGGAGCAAGACTTCGAATTCCGGGCGCGCGAGGGACTTGCCCGCCGCCTGACCAGCCTAGCCATGAAACTCCAGTAGATAGGCATTTACTTGTCGATCCGGACCTCGATCGCCTGGACCTTCAGCGAACAGACGCTCCAGCAACTGCTTCAGCTGGTGGCGGCGGTCTTCATCGCCCGCCTGCTCACGCCGGAGGAAATCGGCCTCTTCGCCCTGGCCTACGCAGCCACCGCCGTGCTGACGGCGCTGCGCAGCTTCGGCGTCGGCAATTATCTGATCCGCGAGCCGGACCTCAACCACCTGAAGATCCGGTCGGCTTTTGGCGTCATGCTGGTGATGTCCTGGTCGCTCGGGCTGGTCCTGGTCCTGGGCCGGGACTTCATCGCGGACCTCTACGGCCGGCCCAGCATTGCCGAGGTGATGGGCCTGCTCGCGCTCAGCTTTGCCGTGGCCCCTTTCGGAGAGCCGGCGAGGTCCCTGCTGACCCGCGAGATGCGCTTCCGGGTGCTGCACAACATCGGCCTCGCCTCCGCGGTGGTGGGCACGGGGCTGAGCATCGCCCTGGCCTTTGCCGGCTACGGCTACATGGCGCTGGCCTGGGGCCTGCTTGCCAACTCCAGCCTGGGCACGCTTCTGGTCATGCTGGCCAACCCGCGATACGCGCTGATAAGGCCTTCCTTTGCCTACTGGCGCGACATCACCCGCTTCGGTGGCGTGCTGTCGCTGACCTCGCTCATCGGCACGGCGAGCCACGAAGGGGTGCGCTTTATTCTCGGAGGCTTCGCCGGGCCGGCAAGCCTGGCGCAGTTCAACCGGGCGGCCCAGGTGCCCAACGTGTTCCGCCGGGGCATCTTCATGCCCATTGCGCGCGTCCTCACGCCCGCCTGGTCGCACGACATTCGGCAGGGCCGCTCCATCGGCCCCGCAGTAGAAAAGCTGGTGGCCCTCAATACCGTGCTTGTCTGGCCGGTCTTCCTGGCGCTCAGCTTTGTTTCCGTACCCTTCATAACCTTCGCTTTTGGTGAGAACTGGCGGCCGGCCGGCGAGATCTTTCCTTGGGTCCTCCTGGCACAAGCGATCCTCGCGGCGCTGCCTCAGCCGGAACAGGTTCTCGTGCCTCACGGCAAGGTCCGGCGCGTGCTGCTGGTTCGTGTCCCGATGGCGGTGTTCTCGGTGGCCACCGCGACCTACGGGGCGTCCCTGGGATTGGAGGCCTTTGCGATTTCCCGCGTCGCGACGGCAGTCTTCACGATCATCGCCACCTTCCTGGCGATCCGCTCCTTCATCGATTTCCAGCTCTGGCGCTTCACCTGCCGCTATCTGCGCTCAGCGGGCGTTGCGGTGCTCGCGGCAGTTCCGGCGGCGGTCTTCCACTTCACGCAGCACGAAGCCATGGGCCCGCTTGACCTGCTGGTCGTGGTTTCCGCCTGCGCGCTGCTCTGGCTGCTTGGCATCGCCGTGACCGGGCACTTCGTCTGGGGGGAGCTGCGGATCGTCGCACGCAAGGCCTTCGGGAGCTGAGACCCGCATGCCGCTCGTATCGGTCGTCATTCCCGCCTTCAATGCTGAAGCCACGCTGGCCGGAACGGTCGCCTCGGCGCAGCGCCAGAGCCTTTGCGATATCGAGATACTGATCGTCGATGATGCCTCGACGGATGACACGCTGGCGCTGGCCCGCCGGCTTGCGGCGGCAGATCCAAGAGTGAAGGTCATCGCCGCCGGCGAGAACCGAGGCCCGGCCGGCGCCCGCAACCTCGGACTCGCCGCGGCGACCGGCGACTGGATCGCGCTGCTCGACGCCGACGACGCCTTCGAGCCGGGACGGCTGGCACAGCTGCTTCATCTGGCGCGGGACTGCGGAGCCGATCTGCTGGCCGACAACCTGCTGCTGGAGGATGAAGGCGGTCGGACGGAGCCGATGCTGCCGCCCGGCGAGGCGGCGGGCTGTGCGCCGATGAGCGCTGCCGACTTCCTGCGCGGCAACCTTCCCGATCCGGCCCGGCCGCGCAGGAGCTACGGCTTCCTGAAACCTCTGATCGCTCGCGGCTTTCTGGTGAGCAACGGCCTGCGCTATGACGAGGACCTGCGCTTCGCGGAGGACTTCGCCTTCTACCTGGCCTGCTTCTCCGCCGGGGCGCGGTTCTGGCTTTCGCCGCTACCGCTCTACCGTTACCGGCTGCGTGCGGACTCCTTGACCGCCTGCCATTCGACGGAGGACCTGCGGCGTTTGCGGAGCGTGGATCATCGCCTGCTGAGCAATCCCGGCCAAGCCGGCGGTCGCGACTTCATGAAGGCGCTCAAGCGTCACCAGCAGAGCGTCGACCAGCGCCTGCAATGGCGGGTGGTGATCGACGAAGTGAAGCGGGGCGCCTGGCTGCGCGCGCTCCGGGCCGGCTGCGAGGGCTGGCACGTCTTCACCTATGTCTCCGCCCAGCTCGCGGTGGAGGTCTGGCGCCGGCTCGGACCCGGACGCTCGGCCGGCAGGGCGAGAGCCGTCGAGACATAGAGCGCGCCGAGCAGCACCTGGATCAGCGAGTGCTGGCGGAACAAGGCGTACTCGCTCAGCGAGTAGCACACGACGAAGGCGAGGAAGAACGCCGGCAGCGTGGCGATCGCGCAGCCGTCGAAGCGAAGCAGGGCCAGCGCGCGCCAGGCGAACAGCAGCAGGAAGCCGATCAGCAGGGCAAGTCCGACGAAGCCGAGCTGCACGGTGACGTCGAGGTAGCTGTTGTGGAAGTTCATGACGTCGTGCTGGATGACGTACTGAAGGTAGCGCCCCGGCGAACCGTCACTGCCGTTCCAGAACGCATCGAAGCCGCCGCCGAGCCAGGGCCGCACCTCGATCTCGGCGATGGCGAACTCCCAGAGCACCGATCGGCCGGTCAGCGTGCGCTCCTTGCCCAGCGCCTCCAGCGCCATGCCGATGGCGTCGAGGTCGTAGGCCAGCAGGAACCAGGCCGCCATGCCGGCGATCAGCAGGCCGACGATGTAGGCGAAAAGCCGTAGCGGCGCTGGGGCCCCGCGACTTAGAAGGATCGGCGCGAGGGCGCAGAGACCGATGGTCATGACGACGGCGGTGCTCGATTGGCTGAAGGCGATCAGCGCGAGTCCGATGCCGGCGGCCAGGGTCACGGAGAAGCGCCGCCAACCGCTCGCGAAGAGCAGCAGACAACAGGTCAGCAGCAGGACCATGTTGCCGCCGAGCACGTTCTTGTGCGGGAAGAGCCCTCGCGCGACTCCGTTGTGATCATAGGCGGGCGTGACCTTGGCGAGGATCATGGCCAGCGAGACCAGGGCCGCCAAGGTGAGCACGAGGAACAGGGCGCGCGTCAGGTCGAAGAGGCTGAAACGGCTGCCGAGGTAGGCGCCGATGCACACGGTCATGCCGAGCTGCACGGCGGTCCGCAGCGTCTGGCCGGGCACGTCCGACCAGAAGTAGGAAAGCCCGGCCAGGGCCGGCCAGAGCAGCAGCGGCGCGGCGATCCACAGCGCGCCGAGAAAGGCGCCGTAACGCAGTAGGAAGAGGCCGAGCGAAAGCAGATAGACGAGGTACCACGAGAGCGACAGGATCTGCGGCTGCAGCGCCAGCGCATAAGAGGCGCTGACCAGCACGAAGTGCAGGAACAGCCACTCCCAGGCCAGCAGCCGGTCCACCGCGATGGTCGGCGATGCCTTCGCGGCGGCGTCTTCGCTCGAGGCGGCAGGGGCGAAGCTGGTATCGATCATGGGAGGCATCCTTGGTGCCACGGAGCCGATCCGTTCGACGACATACACTACGCGCCGGACGGTCGCATCTTTGTGCCGACCGGCGTCTGCGCGGACCATTTCTGAAGACTAACCTTCGCACATGCACAGTGCCAGATGCGTGTTTGAGGCACGCCATAGCGCCTGCAAAAAGCCACAACTTAATCCATGCGAAATCACAATCCTGAAAAGCGTGGAGTGGTAAACACTTCGCAGTGCAGTAGTGGAGGGGATGTCTCGACCGATGCCCCGGGTCGGGACTGTCGCTGACGTAAAGGACCGCGCGAGATTGGTCCAGCGTCGAGCGGAAGTGACCTAAGGATCGCAGTGCCACTGACCCTGGACCCGTGGGCCGGGTGCCAAGGAATGGACAGAGGAATTTGCGATGGAAGCTGCGCTGGAGGTACTGGGATTCAAGAAAGCCGGGGAGGACGTCAGGCCAATTTCACGAGTTGTGGTCGATCTCGCCTTTCGGATCTGCGATTTGACAATCCTCGGGCTCATCGGACTGGTCGCCTACTTCGTGCGGCAATTGGCTGACACAGAACTTCATTATCCCCTGTATCTCGGCGCCATCCTGCTGGCCATGGTCATCGCCACACCGATGCTGCATCGCTTCGACGTCTACCGCGACGACTTCATGTTCTCAAAGCGCATTCCGTTCGGCAGCCTCTGCGCAGCCTGGACGGTTACCTTCTGCATCCTCCTGGCGGCGGCGTTCCTTGCGAAGCTTTCCGACTCCTACTCGCGGGCCTGGGCGCTGTCGTGGTTCGTCTGCGGCGGCGTCGGCCTGGCCGTCGGACGCATGGCGCTGCGCCAATGGGTGCAGGGCCTTTCGCTCGCCGGCCGCTTTGCGAATCGCACGGTGATCGTCGGCGCCGGCGAGCAGGGTTGTCGCCTGGCCGGCTACTTGCAGCGCCATGGCGATGCCAATACCCGACTGATCGGATTTGTCGATGACCGCGCGACGCGGGTGACGCCGCAGGGCGGCGGGCTGCCCCTGCTGGGCAGCGTCGATCATCTGATCGACCTGATCCGCCGCGACCAGGTGGATCAGGTCATCATCGCCCTGCCGTGGACGGCCGACGCGCGCCTGCGGGAGGTCGTCGGCAAGCTGGAAAAGACGCCGGTGCCGATCCGTCTCGCCCCGGATGTTGCGGCATTCAGCTTTCCCGACCGTCGCTTCACGACGGTGGGGCGGCTGCCGATGATGCAGCTTTTCGAGCGGCCGATCTCGGGCTGGTCCTTCGTGGCGAAGAGCCTCGAGGACCGCTTGCTGGCCATCGGACTGCTGCTCGCGCTTGCGCCGGTACTGGCGGTGATCGCGGTGGCCATAAAGCTCGATTCGCCGGGGCCGGTGTTCTTCCGGCAGAAGCGCTACGGCTTCAACCACAATCTCTTCGATTGCTGGAAGTTTCGCACCATGCACCACCACCTGACCGACGCCACGGCCGAGGTGCTGACGCGACGCGACGATGATCGGGTGACCCGGGTCGGGCGGTTTTTGCGCCGCACCAGCCTCGACGAGCTGCCACAGCTGGTGAATGTGCTGAAGGGGGACATGTCCCTGGTGGGACCCCGCCCGCACGCCACCTCCGCCAAGGCCGCTGGCCGTCTCTACGAGGAGGCGGTGGATGCCTACGCGGCGCGTTACCGGGTGAAGCCCGGGATCACCGGCTGGGCCCAGGTGAACGGCTGGCGCGGCGAGACCGACACCTTGGAAAAGATCCAGCGGCGCGTGGAATACGACCTCTTTTACATCGAGCACTGGTCGCTCGGCCTCGACCTCAAGATCCTCCTGCGCACGGCCTTCGTCGTACTGGGTGATCGTGAAGCTTATTGATGCAACCTTTACCCGCCTGAACCGTTCATTCCTCTGAGCCTCGATTCGCTAGGCGCCCCCAACTAAACCGAAGGTGAAAGTCAGATGACCAAGCCGCTCCAAAAAGCCGTGATTATCCTCGGCTTCGGGTCCCCGGATCGCCTTGAGGGCCGTCTCGCGCCCGTGACCTCCACTCACAGCGCGTCGGTACGACGGGCGGTGAAGGAGGCCCTGGCGGCCGGATTGAAGGAACTGATTTTCGTTACGTCGGACAGCAGCACACCGGTCGAGACGCAGTTCGGGGATTTCGGCCGGGCAAAGGCCGAACGGGTGGTCATCGCCCGGCAGTTTGCCGCGAGTAATCTGGGGCAGGCCCTTTGCGGAATCCGTCATTTGCTGAACGAGGAACCCTTTGTCCTGCTGCTGCCGGAGGAACTGAGTGACCGAGGGGATGACGATGCCACCGCACGGCTGCTGGCGGCCTACGGGGAAAGCGGCGGCAACCTGGTGGCGCTGGGCGACGATGCGGTTCTGCAGCGAGAGGGCAGCTTTGCGGCCATTGCCGCCTCGGCGGCGGGGCGATATCTCCTGCAGCCGTCGGTGCTGGACGCCCTGGAGGAGGATCCGGAGGGCGGCCTTGCCGGCGCTCTCCTGACTATGGCCGAAGCCTGGCCGATAACGGCTCTCCCGCCGCGCACACGAACTTTCCAGGTGCAGCCTCTGGTGCCGTCTTCCGAGGCGCCGACGGTCCGCCGGCCGCGACCGGTGGCGGTAGCGGCGGCGGCCTCGTCACCGGCGGTGGAAACTGGCGATTGACGGCAGCGGCCGATTCTCATCAAGATTAGGAATATCAGCGACAAGGAACGCGAACATGACTTTGGGGGGAAAGACGCAAAGGCTTTGCGGTGTGATGAGTCTGCTGCTTCTGCTGGCCGGCTGTGCGGGGCAGCTATCCTCGCTACCGCCTCTGCCGCAGAGCGAAACGGGCCCCTACCGACTGGGGGCGGGCGACCGCCTGCGCCTGCAGGTGTTCGGCCAGGAGGAACTGAGCCAGGAGTACGTCGTCAGCGACTCCGGCGTCATCACCATGCCCCTGATCGGGGCTGTCGACGCCGAGGGCCAGACGGTTTCCGAGCTGGAGGCGGGGATCGCCCGTCAACTCAGGGACGGCATCCTGGTCGATCCCAACGTCACGGCGGAGGTCATGACCTATCGGCCGTTCTACATCCTCGGCGAGACCAGGGCGCCTGGGCAGTATCCCTACGTGCCGCGCATGACTGTGCTGACGGCCGTGTCCATGAGTGGCGGCTTCACCTTCCGTGCCGAAAAGGACGAGGTCTCGATCACCCGCCTGGTCGACGGCCAGATGGCGGAGTTCCGTGCGGACCCGCTGGACTTCGTCGAGCCGGGCGACGTGATCAACGTCTACGAACGCTTCTTCTAGGCGGCCGTCATCCGCGCCCGGGGGAAATATTCTGCCGCGCTCCGGCGGCAGTTGCTGCGCTCGATGCTGGCGGGCGTCGCAGGTGTCAGCGCGGCCGCCGCCGTCGTCCCCGCGCAGGCGCAGGAGGGCGAGGAGCCGGTCGCCGTCTTCAATCGGCCTCGCGAGGGACTTGACCCCAAAGGCCTCGATCTCGGCGCCTTCCGCCTGTTTCCTTCGCTCACGGTGTCGGAAACCTACGACGACAACATCTTCGCCGACGAGGACGGCAAGGAGGCGGATTTCATCACCTCGATCACCGGCGGCGCGCAGCTCCGGAGCGAATGGACTCGTCACGACTTAACCTTCGATACACGCGTGCGCCATCAGAAGTTCCTCGACAACGACGAGCAGGACCGCACCGAGTACTTCCTGCGCCCAACGATGAAGTTCGATCTGGGCGGACGCGACAGGGCGGTGATTTCGGCTGAGCACAGCCGGCGGGCGATCGGCCGCAGCGACCCGGAGGAAGACGACGACGAGAAGCCCACGCAGTTCAACCGCTTCGCGGTGGGCGGGGAATACATCCACCGGATCAACCGCGTGTTCTTCGGCCTGGAGGGCGAGGCCCGCCGCGACGACTACTTCACCAGCGGCGACGACGTTCGCGACCGGATCGAGTATCGCTTCGGCCTGCCGGTCGGCTACGAGGTCTCCGCCAAGACCGACGTGAAGGTGGAGCCTTTCGTGCGGCGCCGCGACTTCGACGAAGACAACTCGGCCGGTGCCGATCGCGACTCTGTGGCCGCCGGCGCACTCGTCGGCATCGACACCGAGCTCAGCCCGCTGCTCGATTTGAATTTTGACGTCGGCTTCATTGCGAACGATTTCGATGATCCCCGCTTCGACAGCAGGGTCGATCTCATCTTCGCCGGCGAGGCGATCTGGTATGCGACGCCGCGCACCACCGTGTTCGGCCGCGCCGCACGGCGCGACCTCGCCACCAGTACGTCGAACGCCTCGTCCAAGACGCAAACCTCGGCCGGCCTTGAAGTGCAGCAGGAACTGCAGCGGGACCTGCTGCTGCGCGTCGATCTGCTCTACTTCAACGACGATTTCCACGACGACGACCGCGCCGACGATCGTGCCAACGCGTCGATAGAGCTGGAATACCTGCTGAACCGCAATCTTTCGCTGGTGACGGACGTCCGCCACGAGGAGCGCTGGTCGAACGTTGAAGGCGAGGACTTCAGCCGCAACCTCATCACCCTCGGGTTCAGGGCCAGGTTCTAGCGCCCACCGCGACCGGACGGGACCCTTAGGACCAATCGACACTCATGATTCACACTGAGGATGTTCCGCCGCCAGCTGAGGGACTGCGACCTGCGGGGCCCGGCGACGGCTACGGTCCGTGCTGGCAGGTATTGTTGTTAGGCGCCTAATTAAACCTTCGGTAGGCGAATTACACCCGCTGTTAATATCTCATTAGTTTCCGGCCCTTAGATTGGCGGCTAACCATTGGTTATCCGTGTGGGGATATGTCATGCGCTGGGTCATTTCGACACTCCTGGTAGTCTGCGTCCTGGCCGTGGGGGCCGTGGGGCAGGCGACAGCCGACGATGAAACGCCGACACATCTGGAAGGTGTGCGGGTTGTCACCCCCGAGCAGCTGCGCCCGCTGCTCAACCAGGGGGGCAAAGTCTACGATCTCCGTAAGAAGGCCTCCTACGCAGACGGCCATGTGCCGGGCGCCATCAGCGCCGCGCAACATTACGATTCCGAAAGAAATACGCTGGACACCAGCATCCTCGGCCCAGACAGGTCGGAGAGCATGGTGTTCTACAGCCATGGGTCGACGGGCTGGAAGAGTTACTATGCCGCCCAGCAGGCGGTAGAGGCAGGCTACAAGAACGTCATGTGGATGCGCGGCGGCTACGCCGACTGGGCGGCCGGAGCGCACCCCATCGCCCGCTGACACGGGTGGCCGCGGAGATCCGCTGTCTACGCCGAGGAGAGGGCTGCCTGGTGATTCACCGTGTGCGACGATTGGTCTGGTTTGGGCGCATAAGGACCCAGGCGCAGATAGCCTTGGCGGTGTTTCTCGCCGTCCTGGTCGCCCAATTCGGCGTGCTCTCCTATGCCCTGCAGCGCGACCATGCTCTGATGCGGGCCATCGTCGAAGAGAACGAGTCTTCCCGACGGACCATCGATACCCTTTCCGACGATCTCGCCTTGCTCAGCTACCGCATCATCGGCGTGAGCGGCGGGATCTACGCCGCGCAGAGTATCGCCTATGAGCTGCCGGACCTCGGCAGCCGCATCATTGACGGCTGGAACCGGGTGCGCAGCCGGCTGTCGGACATTGCCGACGCGCAGACCGCGCAGCGGGCGGGCCGGGCGGTGGCCGGGCTGCCGGCCTTCCTGGAGCGCACCCACGCGCTCTTCTCGAGTATCGGGCCGATGCCGACGCCCGAGGAGCTGGTGCTGCTCGAGCGCAATCACGACGAATGGCTGGACTACCGCACGGCGCTCACCGTTTTCACCGAGGCCATGCGCCAGCGGGTGGCCGAGAACTCGGCGGCGAACTTCGCCGAACTGAAAGCGATCCAGAGCGAGCTCTCCGCCTGGTCGGCCGCCGCCTTCGCCAGCGGCCTCGCCGCGCTTGCCGTCACCTGGTACATCCTGGTCTTCCTCATCGGCCGCCCCGTCACCAACCTCGTGAGCTCCATGCGGCGCATCGCGACCGGCGACACCACGGCCGAGGTCACCAATCTCAGCCGCGCCAACGAAGTCGGCGACATGGCGCGCGCGGTGCAAGTGTTCAAAGAGAAGTCGATCGAGAACCAGCGCCTGCAGGAGGAAGAGGCGCACCGCGGCCTGGAACTGGCCGCCGCCCGCGACGCGGCACAGGCCGCCAGCCGCTCCAAGTCGGAGTTCCTCGCCAACATGAGCCATGAGCTGCGTACGCCGCTCAACGCTATCATCGGCTTTTCTGAAATCATGCTGTGCGAGCTGCACGGCAGCCTGGGCAGCGAGCGCTACAACGACTACGCCCGCGACATTCACCAGAGCGGGCGCCATCTGCTGGAGATCATCAACGACATTCTCGACATCGCCAAGGTCGAAGCCGGCAAGCTGGAGCTGCGCCACCACGCCATCCGGGTCGACGAGCTCTTCGCCTCCTGCAGTCGTCTGATGGGCGAGCGCGCCGACAGCGCCGGGATCAGCCTCGTGGTCGAGCAGCCGGACGACGTGCCGGTGCTATTCGCCGACGAGACCCGCCTGCGCCAGATCCTGCTCAACCTGCTGTCCAATGCCATAAAATTCACCCCCAGCGGCGGCACCGTGGTGATGCGGGCCGGCATCGCAGGCGACGGCCGCATCGAGCTGCAGATCGCAGACAATGGAATCGGCATGACCGAGCAGGAAATTTCCCTTGCATTGCAACCGTTTACTCAGATCGACAACTCCCTGTCCCGGCGCTTCGAGGGAACCGGTCTGGGGCTTCCCCTGACAAAAGCGCTAGTAGAATTGCACGCTGGTGAGTTAAAGTTGCATAGCGAGCGCGCTGTGGGCACCACTGCCAGCATCAGTTTGCCGCAACCGGCGGGGGAACAGCGCCAATCTGCAGAACTGCAGGCGTCCCTGCCCAATAACAAGACGGCCGCCGCCACGAAAATCGTGCGGGCAGTCCGCTGAGCAAGGGGGGTTGGAAGGTGCGGGGGGTTGCGCAGTGCATCAGATGGATTCGCCGGGAGCATCTCCCGACGCGGCTTGGCGTCAAAGGCTGAGAAGCGACTTCGCAACCGCTCTGCTCCACTGGACCATCGTCGCCCTCTTCTTCGTTAACCTTGTTACCGGCCTGCGCATAGCCAGCGATTCCCCGACAGCCTCCTGGTCGCTCGGGCTCTCCGGCATCCTGCCGCAAGGCAACATCTACGTGGTGCACATCTGGTCCGCCTGGGCGCTCGGCGCTGCTTGCGTGGGCTACGTCGCCTTCCTGCTGATCGCCCAACTGGGTCCGCGGGTTGCCATCGACGGCAGCCGCATCCGGGCACTGTCGTCGCATGACCGGCGCACCCGCTGGCAAGCCATCAATGTCCTGGTCTACTGGATAGCTTTCCTCGTCGTCGCCGCCGCGGTGGCGTCGGGCAGCCTGCTGTACTTCAACCTGGCGCCGCTGCCGCAGGAGGCCCTCGTTACCCTGCACCGTGTGCTGGCGTGGAGCCTGGTGGCCTACGTGGTGCTGCACATCGCCGCCCAGTGGGCCATGGCGGGTTGGCGCGGGCTGCTGAAGATCCTTACCCCGCGCATCGCCTATATGGCCGCTGCCGGCAGCGCGTTGGTCGCCGCCGGCGGCTTCGCCGCCGCACTCTTTGCCGTCGACCAGGCCACCCTGCAGGCGCTGGAGTTGGAAAGGACCGACGTGCCGCCGCGACTCGACGGCCGCGCCGATGATGCCGCCTGGCAGGCCGCGACGATGGCCCGGGTGGAAACTCACAATGGCCAGAACCTGCCGCAGGGCACCATCCCCGTGCAGGTCCGCGGAGTGCACGACGGCGAGTTCGCCTATCTGCTGTTCGAATGGCAGGACACCACACGCAGCCAGAAGCACCTGCCCTTGCAGAAGACCGCCGAAGGCTGGCGGGTCGTGCAGAACGACTATGCCCGACAGGACGAGAACCAGTTCTACGAAGACAAGTTCGCGGTGATGCTGTCGCGCGACTCCCAATTGGCTGCCCTCAATTCCTCGCACCTCGGTCCCCAGCCGCTGGACGGCCACCCCGGTGGCGCCAGCGGGCGCGGCCTGCACTACACGACCGACGGCTCGCTGGTCGACGTCTGGCACTGGAAGTCGGTGCGCACCGGACCGCTGGAGCAGATCGACGACAACCACTTCGGGCCGCCGCTGACACCGCCCGACGACCCAGCGACCCGCTACACCGCAGGCTACACCCAGGACCCGAAGACGGCCGGCGGCTTCTCCACGAATTGGGAGAAGTTCGAGGAAGCCGCCGTGCGGCCGCGCTGGCTGCCGCGCTCGCCGGAACTGCTGCAGGAACGCTTGGGCGCGGTGGATCTCGATCCGGCGGTCGGCGACGCGGGCCTGTGGTGGCTGCCGCGCGGCCTCGTGGTGGAAGCCACACCGGAGCTGGATGCGCTCTTCCCGGTCGGCACGGTGATGCCCAGCGTGATCATCGAGGCTCCCTTCGAGGGTGACCGCGGCGATGTCGCAGCGGTCGCCGAGTGGCACGACGGCTGGTGGCGCCTGGAGGTGAAGCGCAGACTGGACACGGCATCAGACTACGACGTGGCGATCGGCGACGGCACGTATCTCTGGGTCGCCGTCTTCGACCACACGCAGACCCGCCACTCGTTCCACCTGCGCCCCCTCCAGATCCAGCTTCGCTAACGGTCGTTCAGGGGGAAAGACCATGCCGAAACTCACCATCCGCCAGTGGCCCCTCCCGATCGAAACCGGCAAGGCGACGATCCTGGATGCCGCGCTGGACTGCGGCGTGCCGTTTCCGCACGGCTGCCGCACGGGGGAGTGCGGCGCTTGCAAGTGCCTGCTGCTGTCGGGCGATGTCGCCATGAAGAACTACGACAGCGCAGCGCTCAGCGCCTCCGAGAAAGCGGCCGGCTTCGTGCTAGCCTGCCGCGCCAAGCCGAGCGGCGACGTGCATGTCGCCTGGCTAGGCGAGACCGCCAGCATCGACCTGCCGGTCCGCCGCCTCGCCGCGCAGGTCACCAACATGGAGCAGGTCAGCCCGCTCATCAAGCGGCTCTACCTCTGGCCGGAGGAGCCGCTGCAGTTCGCTGCCGGACAGTTCGCCCGCCTGAAATTTGCCGACCTGCCGGCGCGGGCCTACTCGATGGCCAGCATGCCCGGCGAGGAAGTCCTGGAGTTCCACGTCCGCCTGATCCCCGGCGGGCGTGTCAGCGCGCATATCGAAGACGACCTGAAGGTCGGCGACACTGTGCAGATCGAAGGGCCCTACGGCAGCGCCCACCTGCGCTCCGGCGACGACAGCCCCCTGGTGCTGGTCGCCGGCAGTTCCGGCCTGGCGCCCGCCAAGTCGATCGCCCGCACGGCACTGAAGAGCCAGCCGGACCGCCGCGTGCATCTCTACTTCGGGGTGCGCGACGAGGCTCACGTCTACGACGAACGCGAGCTGAAGGTACTGGTCGCGCGCTACAGCAACCTGCGGGTGGACACCGTGTTGTCCGATCCGGCCGGCCACACCGAGCGGCGCAGCGGCAACCTCGCCGAGGTGCTGACGCAGGACCTCTCGGCCCACCGCGACGCGCAGTTCTACGTGGCCGGCCCGCCCGAGATGGTGAGCAGCGTTTCTCAGGCGGTGGCCGCCTCGGGCATCGGACGCGAGCAGATCCATGCCGACCCCTTCCACGTCTCCGGCCAGGAGGTCGACGAGAACGCCGCCGCGCAAGCGCCGCCACACAACGTCAACCGGCTGCTGGACGGCATGCGCGGGCTGCTAGCGATCGGCCTCCTACAGCACCTGAAGAGCCGCGCGCCCTTCTCGCTGACCAAGGCGCTGCAGGAGCCTGCGGCGGAAAGCGTGGCGCCGGAGACCGCCAACGGCGTCGCCGGACGACGCTAAGCCTTGTTGGTCGGCCCGCCGCCGGTCAGAGCAGATGGATGCCGATGCCGCCCGTCAGCTCGGCCAGCGCGGGGGATGGCTGCCGAGCGGCACCGCCGGTCTCGCCCAGTGGGCCGGAGTTCCCGACAGTTGCGCGGCGTGCCTGATCGCCTTCAGCTTGCCGAAACCGGAGGCGGTCTCCTCGAAGAACTCGTCGCCGGGCGGGGGGTCGGGGCAGTCGAGGCCGCCGGCGACGCGGCCGAGGCTCTGCAGCCAGCGCCCCGTCCGCGCGAGCGAAACCCGCACATGCCAACTGCCGCCCGCCTCGGCCCGCCGCATCAGGCCGGCGATGGCGCCGAGCGCCATGAGGTAGCCGGAGGCGTGGTCGAGCGCCTGGCAGGGCAGCTCTTTCGGCCCCTCGACGCCGGCGGCCGCCGCTTCGGCGTGGTTGATGCCGCTGGCGGTCTGCACCAGGGAATCGAAGCCGCGCCGCGCGGCCCAAGGTCCCTGGAAGCCGTAGGCCGAGAGCGAGACGTAGACGATGCCCGGCCGCGCCTGTGCGGCCTCCTTCGGCGCGAAGCCACGGGCGGCGAGGCCGCCCGGCCGGTAGCCCTGCACGAAGACGTCGGCCTCCTGCAGCAGTCCGCGCAGGAGCTCGCGGCCACCCGCCTGGTCGAGGTCGGCGTAGGCGGAGAGCTTGCCGCGGCCGCTGTCGATGACCAGCGGCGCGATGAAGGGCAGCTTCGGCGCGGCGATGCGCATGACCTCGGCGCCGTGCGCGGCGAGCGCGCGGCCGCAGACCGGCCCGGCGATGATGCGCGTCAGGTCGAGCACGCGGAGGCCGCCGAGCGGCCGGGCGGCCGCCGGCAGGGGCTGTGGCGGGGCCTCGCCGATCTGCTCCAGAGCGACCAGAGGCTGGCCGGCGAGGGCCGCGCCCTGCGGGCTGGCGAGCCAGTCCTCCGGGCTGCGCATCATGGTGGCGACCAGGCCGCGCCCGGCCACCGCGTCCTCGAAGGCCTCCGCCTGCCAGTGGTCGAGGGCGGCCTGCACGGACTCCCGGCTGTGGTCGCAGCCGAGCAGGTCGAGAATGCCGTTACGGTGGTGCGCGAAGTTGGTGTGTATACGCACCCAGCGGCCGTCGCCGCAGCGGTAGGGGCCGGCGATGGCGTCCCACATTCGGGCGGACGGCTGGCCGTCGAGCCGGTAGAGCCGCTCACTGCGGAACTCCTGGGCGGCGTGCCGCATGTCGATGGTGATCGCCTGCGCCGTGCCGCCGCGCCGGGTCCACAGCGCGGCCGCAGCAGCCGCCACGGCGGCGATGGTCGCCTGCGCCACCGTGCCGACTGCGAAGGACGACGGCAGCACCGGGTCGCTGCCGGTGAGGGCGACGCCCTCGGCCAGCGCCGGTGGAAGGCCGACGCCCGCCAAGAGCTCGGCCAGCACCTGCTGCGGGGCGGGCGGCGGACCGTCGGGAAAGCCGCCGCTCACGCCGGCGATCCTGTTTCAGCGGCGCCGCTCACGCCGGCGATCCTATTTCAGCGGCGCCGCTCACGCCGGCGCCTTGGGCCGGGCGAGGGCGATGGCTTGGGCGAGCACGCCGGCATCGCCGATGTGGTTGGCCAGCAGCAGGATCAGCTTGGCATTGGCCTTGGCGCTGTCCTCCGGCGCCAGGTCGCGGTGCAACTCGGCGAGCGCGGCGTAGAAATCATCAGGCGCGTCGAAATTGGGGTCGGTCACGAGTTGGCCAGTCACGGCTGGGTTACTCCAGGGCAAGGGCGCGGGCCCGGCTGCGGGTGACGGTGTTGCAGTCCAGCGCCGGCCAGCAGCCGACGACATGCTGGTCGGGGCGGATCAAGGCGTAGCCGCCGGGCGGGACGCCGTAGCGCGCCTCGAGGAACCCTTCGCAGTCCTGCCAGCCGCCGGCATCGCGACAGCGCTGCCCTGCGATCACCAGGTGGCGTAAGTCCGGGTGGTCTTCAGCCAGGTGAGCGAGCTTGCCGCTTTCCGCCTCCGAAAGGGGACCGTCGGTGACGTAGAGGCCGCAGAAGTCGCCACGCAGCTGCTGCAGCAGCCAGCTGCGCTGGTTGCCCCGCTGCAGGGGCAGGTCGGGGCAGGGACTGCCCGGCCCCAGCGGGGCAGCGCCGGCCTGCGGCGGGCAGTAGGCGCGCGACAGGCGGCCGCTGTTCACAAGGGCGCGGGCGAAGGGCAACTCGGCGGCCAGTTCCAAGGTGGCGTCGCGGAAAGCCCGGGTCGCGGCGTCATAGCCTGCCGCTGTAAAGGCGCCGACCGGACAGGCCGCCAGGCAGGGCTT
>WHTV01000041.1 GCA_009377535.1 Kiloniellaceae bacterium | reverse complement strand
GACGAACCAGATGGGCCGGATCGAGGGCGATTTCGAGAAGGGCGAGGCCGCCGACAGCACCGATGCTTTGGGGATCGTCGTTTGCACGGCACGCCGGCTCCTGGCTGCCGCAGAGGCGAGGTAGCCGACAGGGACGGCGGCAGATGCTCGCCCGCGGTCACAGGTTCTCTTGGGAGGCCACTCAGGCGGCGCGCGGCGCCCAGAGGATGATGGCCGCGCCGCCAAGGCAGAGGAGCGCACCGATCAGATCCCAGCGGTCGGGCCGGAAGCCCTCGGCCAGCCACAGCCAGGCGAGACTGGCGGCGATGTAGACGCCGCCGTAGGCCGCATAGGCGCGGCCCGCGAAGGCGGCGGGGCTGAGGGTCAGCAGCCAGGCGAAGGCCGCCAGCGAGACCAGGCCTGGAAACAGCCAAAGCGGCGACTTGCCGAGGCGCAGCCAGGCCCAGAAGGAAAAGCAGCCGGCGATCTCCGCCACGGCGGCGGCCACATAAACAGGAACCGTCAGCACGACTCGTCCTCTTCTGCGCAGGGCGAGAGCGCCTCGATGATGCGGCAGTCGGCAATCACGCCGCCGCCCTCGCAGCGGCTGATGATACGGCGCAGCTGTCCCGCCAGCCGGGTGAGGTCGGCGATCTTCTCCTCGGTGGCCGCCAAGTGGGCTGCGGCGATGCGGTCGACCTCGCCGCAGGACTTGCCCTCCTGCGAGGAAAGGTGCAGCAGCTCGCGCACTTGGTCGAGCGTGAAGCCGAGGTCACGGCAGCGTCGGATGAAGCGCAGCCGATCCAGGTGCATGGGCTCGTAGGCCCGGTAGTTGCCGCCCGTGCGCCTGGGCGGCGGCAACAGTCCGATGCGCTCGTAGTAGCGGACCGTCACCACCTTGGTGCCGGTCGCCTTGGCGAGATCGCCGATCGTCAGGGGAGAGCTCGTCATCATCACTTGACCCTATAGCGACTATAGACCCCATGTTACGGCAAGTCACCCGGATCGAGGGATAAGTCCCCATGAGCGCCCACTGCTGCGCCCACAGCCACCGCTACAGCTCGAAGTATCCCGAGCGCGATGCCCGCTACCGTCGCGTGCTCTGGGTCGTGCTCGCCATCAACGCCGCCATGTTCCTGGTCGAGATCGGCGCCGGCCTCGCCGCCGGCTCTGTGTCGCTGCAGGCAGATGCGCTGGACTTCCTGGCGGATGCGGGCAACTACGGCATCAGCCTCTTGGTGGTCGGCGCGGCGCCGCACCTGCGGGCCAAGGCCGCGCTGATCAAGGGCACGACCATGGGCCTCTTCGGCCTCTGGGTCATTGGCGTCACCGCCTGGCATGCCGTGGAAGGCACGCTGCCGCACGCGGGCGCCATGGGCGCGGTCGGCTTCGCGGCGCTCCTCGCCAATGCGGCCGTCCTCGCGTTGCTCTGGGCCTATCGCAGCGGCGATGCCAACATGCGCTCGGTCTGGCTATGCTCGCGCAACGACGTCATCGGCAACTGCGCGGTGCTGCTGGCCGCATTGGGCGTATTTGGCACTGGCACCGGTTGGCCCGATGTAATCGTGGCGGCGGTGATGGGTCTGTTCGCCCTGCAGGGCGCGTCGTTGGTGATACGCCAGGCCGCGAGCGAGCTGCAGCAGGTCCGGGCGGCGGTATCGGCGGAGTAAGCAACCGGCCCGCCCGCTTTTCCCTTTTGTAGCTACTCCGCGTTCAATGTCACCCTGAGAACGTCGGCCGTGCTCGGATAGCCAAAGCCGTCATTGACAGGGCGAACGGCACCCATCTCCGCAGGACCTGTGTTCGGGCCAGATTGCCGCGGCACCTGGTGCTGCCCTCTGCCAGGGGCTTCATTAACTTCCGTGCCGGCGTCCCACAGCTTCACCTCGGTCGTGACGTCGCTGGCGACCACTCGCCCCTCGGGGTCAAAAAGTTCGATCCCCCTAGGGTCGGGAGAGTAGAAGAGATCATTCGATTCGACGAACATGGCGGCGAAGACCAACCGATCGCCAGGCGTGGTGTGCACGGTGAACGGCTGGCCCGGCACGAACATGCCGGCTTCGCGGACTTGCCCCTGCTTTTGCAGGTAAGCGGTCAGCGGCTCGGCGTTGCCGTCTTCTGCTAAGGCCTCCAGTCCATTGTCACCGGCCGGCATTCTCACCTCGAACAGGGCCGCACCGCCACGCACCACTGCATAGGCGCCCGGCGCGACGGGAACGCGCCTGGTTTTCCCATTGGCAAGCTTCAGCGTGGTTTCGTCGGATACGTTCTCAATGAAGACTGTCAGCAGCACTTCTTCGGCTGCAGCAACAGTTTGGCTGAATATCGAGGGACCGCTGAGGAGAGCAAGGGCGGCAAATGCCGCCGGAAGGCGTCGCATAGGCATGTAGGGCTCCGTCAGGATGTGGCATCGAACGAGCCCAGTGTTGCCGCCCAGCGTCTGCGTCGCCAATGCTGTTGCGCGATGGCTTCAATAGGACGGACCTATGGCCGGCAGAAAGCCCATTCCGCTAAGGGCTAGCCCGGCCTTCATACATGAAGGTCATCGGCTTGGGGCCCTTCATATAACCGGTTTCAAGGTGATCGATATGAAAGCCGGCCGTCTCGATGAGTGCGGTGATCGCCCGGTTCAGGTGGCAGCCGCCACCGATGCATTTCCACGCCGGAGTCAGGCGGTCCTGCCAGCGGCGTACGGCCTCGTCCGGCGAACGGCCGTGCTCCACGAAGAGCAACTGGCCGCCAGGTCGCAACACGCGGCGCATCTCACCCAGGGCGCCCACGACTGCGGGGATTGTGCAAAGAGTCCAGGTGGTCACCACCGTGTCGACGGTGCGGTCTTGCAGCGGAATGGCCTCGGCCGAGCCTTCCAGCAGGTCAACCGGACACTTGGCGCGGCCTCTTTCCCTCTGCGCCCGGTCGAGCAGCCTCTGAGAGGGATCGAGCGCGAAGACATGGCCGGCCTTGTCGCTGTAGAAGGGGAGATTGAGCCCCGAGCCGACACCCACCTCGAGGATCCGGCCCTCGGCCGCCGAGATCACCCGCTGGCGGTAGGGGACCAGGTTCTGCTGCCGCATCGTCAGGTGAATGAGGCACGGCAAGATGCGATCATGATAGAAGCCCATAGGTCGACACTCCGATCCGGCGATGCTCAACTGATCCTGGCCAGCGCGGGAAAGGCGTCCAGCAGTCAATAGGAGAAGGCCGGGAGCTGCCCTGTCAACGTGGCGATCCCCATGAGGATGGCGCCCGCAAGCAGCTGGGGCAACCGGCCGATACGGCCGAGCGGAGATTGCCGACCTTGCTCGGCTCGCCGACGCGTTGCGGCGGATCACCAGCCTCTGCCAGAAAGGCGGCCGCCTCGCCGATTGCTGAATTATTGAGGCCCATCCCTCGAAACGGCAAAGGTTCATAGCTACCGCGGGTCCGACCGCTGCATTGATAACGTCTGACTGCCGCCTCTAAAATGCACCCATAGCAGGAGTGCGCCGATGCCGAGGAAAGTCAGGTTAAGCCAGAAGGTATAATCGATCGCGAAGCGGACCATCTCCTGCAACGACGGGGCGCGTTGTGGGTACAAGACGAAGCCGAAGAAGCTGGCAAGCCCTGCCTGTGTCGGCCCGCGCTCGCCCAGCACGTTCGCCATTTGCTGGCGCGTGACGAGGACCTGGATGCCGGCAGAGATTATGTAGCCGAATATCAGTGCCCAGAGCGCCTTCCAGAGCATTCCAGCCCCTGTTAGAAGAGCATCAAGAGCTTGTTCCATACTGTATTCTGGCTTTCTGACGGTGCCGGTCGCGTGAATGCGCCCAGATGACTCGCGAACGAAGCACTCTGACGATTGTTCCTTCGGCGCGGCGGACCTTCACCCGATCTGTGCAAGCGCGGGAAAGGTCTCCAGCAGCCAGTACGAAAATGCCGAGAGCTGCCCCGTCAACATGGCAACGCCCATGACGACGAGGATGGTGCCGGCGACGAGCTGGAGCGCCCGGCCGATGCGGCCAAAGGCCTTGAGGCGCGCCATCAGGCTGTCGGTAAACAGTGCCGCCAGCAGGAACGGCACGCCGAGCCCGAGCGAATAGACCGCGAGTAGCGCGACGCCGCCGGCGACGGTGGCCGAGGCGGCGCTGACCGTGAGGATGGCGCCTAGGATGGGCCCGATGCAGGGCGTCCAGCCGAAGGCGAAGGCGAGGCCGAGAACATAGGCCGAGAGCGGCCGCCCTCCCGGGATCGCCGCGTGAACGCGGAATTCCCGCATCAGCCAGGCAGGACGCAGCAGGCCGATCAGAAACAGGCCGAAGAGGATGACAATCGCCCCACCCACCACATTGAGCTCATAGCGGTAGGCGAGGAGCAGCTGGCCAAGTGCCGTGGCGCTCGCCCCCAGCAGCACGAAGATCGTGGAAAAGCCGAGGATGAAGCAGACGCTCAAGCCGACGGCCGGCAACCGCAGGACCAAAGCGCCACCGCCCGGGCTCTCGGAAGCGGCGCGCCCGGCGACGTAGGACAGGTAGCCGGGCACGAGCGGCAGCACGCAAGGTGACAGGAAGGAGATGGCGCCGGCCGCGAAGGCCGTCAGCAGACCGATATTCGAGATCTCGGGCATCCTCGCCTAGTGCCTTCTTCTGTGCGTGGATGTCGCGCTCATTCCGTCACCCGTGCCTCGGCGATCAACCGCTGCAACGTCGCCAGGTCGGTCGCGCCGCGCAGGACCCGTCTTCCCACGACGAAGCCCGGCGTCCCGGTGATCCGAAGAGCCTCGGCCAGGGCGAGGTTGCGGTCAATCGCCTCTTGGATCGCCGAATCCTCCATATCGGTCTTGAGGCGCTCGACGTCCAGCCCCACCTCGGCCGCGACCGCGAGCACGCGGTCGGAGTCGGCTGCGCCCTCCGCCTGCATCAGCGCCTGATGGAGCGCCAGGTAGCGCCCCTGCCGATGCGCGGCCAGTGCCGCTTTGGCAGCATAGACCGAGTTCGGCCCGAGAATCGGGAACTCCTTGTAGACGATCCGCAATTGCGGGTCGGCCGCCTCGACTTCGTTCATGACCGGAGCGACACTTCGACAGTAAGGACAGTTGTAGTCGAAGAATTCCACGAGGGTGACGTCGCCATCGGGGTTTCCACCCACGGGGCTGGTGGCGTCTCGGAACACCTCGTCGGCCCGCGCCCTGAGAACGGCCTCGGCCTCGCTTGCTGCCGCGGTGCGCTGGCGTGCCTGCAGTCGCTGCATCGCCTCGACGATGACTTCGGGATTTTCCAGGATGTAGGCCCGAATGCGCCGGTCCAGCTCGTCGTTCGGCAGGGTCGCTTCCGGCGGATCCTCAGAGCCGCGAAAGCCGGGGTCCAGGGCGAACCAGACAGCACCGGCCATGACGAGGACGATCGGCAGGAGTAACCATCCGAGCTTTCTGGCGCCGGCCGTGAACTTCATCGCTCTCTCCCAGGTCTCATGCCGCGCCGAGGCGCGTCCAGCTACGCCCGCCGTCGCGGCTTCCATAGAGGGCCTGGGAGCGCGTCTCAGGATCGAAGGTCACGACGTAAAGCCGCCGCTGCGCCTCCTCGCCCTTGCCGGCCGCGAGATGCAGTACGAGGGCCCGACCGAAGTCATTGCCGAGGGCCGTCCACTGAAGGCCCGGCTCTTCGGTCTGCAGCAGGCCTGAGCCGGCGATAAAGGCATAGACGGTTCCCTCTGGCGTCACCTGCACCATGCTCGCCAGCTGCTGTGAACCGTGAGCCGGGCGCCAGCTCTGCCCGCCGTCGGTGCTCACCAGCAGGCCGGTCCGAGTTGCGGCGTAGAGCCGGTCGGTATCCAGGCTGGACGCTGACAGTCCAATAATCCCCTCGGGGGCCGGCCCGACGCGGGACCAGCTGCGCCCGCCGTCGGTGCTTTTCTGCAGCTCTCCGTAGACGCCGTAGATCACCTGCGGGTCGGCCTTGCTGATATCCATCTGATGGAAGTCGACCGGGCCGTCGGCGCCGTCCGAGAGCTTCGCCCAGGTTTGCCCGCCGTCCCTGGAGACGATGAAGCCGAGATTGCCGCCGCCAGCGGGATGGCCGCTGGCGTAGAGCACCTCCGGGTCGGCCGGGTGCGGCGTGAAGCCCATGAAGTCGTCCTCCGTCTCCGAAACCCGCTGCGCGACACCATCGGGGCCAACGGCGAAAAAGCCGTGGTGGGTGGCAAGGTAGAGGCGATCGGGATTGCGCGGATCTACGGCGATCCCGTGGAAGTGGGTCTCGCCGGTCAGGTCCGAGACGGTCGTCTCCGCAGCGGAGAACGAGCGGCTGACAACCACCGCCGCGGCGCCCACCGCAAGGACGCCCAACAGGACGTACGAGAGAATCTTTCTATTGGCCATGAGTTGGTTCTTTCGCTAGTTGGAAACGAGAAGATCGCGACGCCCACCAGAAGGCGATCAAGGGAACGACGATCCATTGGGCCAAGGGAGAGATGCCAGCGCCGACCAACGGCAGCTGCGGCATCGCCTCGGTATAAGCCCAGCTTCCACGGATCTCGGTGTTGAGCCACTCGCTGAACACCGTGTAGGCAAGGCCGCCGAGAATGGCGATCGCCGCCACGGCACGAAAGCGGCTTCTCGGCCAGTGCCGGTCGCCGGCAAGCAGGAGCGCGCCCAACAGGGCCGAACTGGCGATCAGCAGATCGCCGCCGGTGCAATGGACAACCGCAAAGAGGATCTCCCCCGGGCTGCCCTCGTGCCAGAGGGTGTAGAGCGGTAACTGAGCGAACTCCCACAATAGATTGCCGACCGCGATGACCGCAACATAACGGCGCACCGCGCTCAGCCAGTTTCCGCCCGCTGCGGGCCCTGGGCATGCCGTCGGGGCGGAACGCTGGTATGGTTCTGACATTCTCACCCCCCTCAGAACCAGGCCATGAACTGGTCCCACCAGCTCTGCTCGGGATGAGCGTGGGGTGCAGCCGCGTCGTTCACCAGGGCGTTGACGAAGACGACGAGATTGGCCGGCTGGAACTTCAGGCCATGGAAGTTGCCGCGCCAGCGGCCCCGCTTGCCGATCACGTGGGTGACCACGCCGTGCACCTGATAGCCATCCTCGGTCTTGCTGAACTTATGGCCGTAGGCTTCGGCGAGACGGCGGGTTGCGTCCTCCGGCTGATCCGCTGCCGTCGTCAGGAAAACCCAGTTGGCCGGGTCGAGGCCGTGCGCCGGGCCGTAGTCGCGCAGCACCCCACCGGTGTCGTTTACGGGATCGGTGGTGACGGTGACGAACTGGACCTGCGCCTTCATCGGCGTCCGGTTGATCATTTCCTGCACCTCGGCGATCCGCTCCGCGTGGAGGGGGCAGACGTCGGGACAACCGGCGTAGATGAAGTGCAACACCGCGACCTTGCCGGGGAGATCGGCAAGGCCAACGGTCTTCTCTTCAGCGGTCTGCAATGCGAAGCCTGGTGCTTCCTGGTCCAATGGCTGGAAATACTTCTCCCGGTCTCCCAGCATCGACTCCAAGTCTTCAACGGAATGCGCGGAGACCCCCGGACTGCCGCTCATTGTGAACGCCAGGGCCAGCGCCGGCAGGATCGTCCTCAGTTGCTGCATCGTTGCTCCAGAGCAGGAAATGGCGGCCGGCCGGTCCACCGAACCTTTGCGTTGGACGGTGGACCGGCACGACCTCAGTCGTTGTTGTCCGGCGTCGTGCCGTCTCGCGGCGCATCCTTGCGCCACTGCTCGTTGGGCCGCTTGGCGGCGCCCGCGTCCGCCAACTGCATCATGTTGCTGCAGCCCTCCACCGTCCCACTCATCTGCTGCATCATGCCCATCATGCCGGCGCCCATCATCGATTCTCCGGAGCCGTCGGACTCATGGGCATAGAGCGCCGGCGCCGCCGCCAGACCGGTCGCAACGGCAGATGTCACAGCGAGCGCTTTGATCCAGTTACGCATCGGAAGGAGCCCTTTCCTTGGCAGGTTGCGGTTCGGGTTTCATGGCTGGTGTGCCGTCTTCGATCCTTGGCGGCGCATCGGTGCTATGGCCTGGCAGTGCTTCGAGCGCGCCTGCCTGAACGCCCGGCACCCCGTCGTCGCTCGCCGTCGTCACTGCCTGATCGCCCGCGGCGGTCGAGCAGGACCTGCCGCCTGCCCTGCTCATGCAGAGACCGAGCGCACACATGGCGACGCAGGGCAGGACGGCGATCAGAATCGGCGCGATGCCGACGGCGACCAGCCAGCTCCAGTTCAGCACCAGGCCTGCGGTGAGCGCCAGCCCGGCGAGGATGAGCAAGCCGCGGCGGCCGCCGAGGTAGTAGCGGAACATGTACAGCAGGTCCTGCGAGACGGACGTCTCGGCTGTCTCGTTTGGTCGAGGAGTGGTCATGAATATTTTCCTCCGGTGAGTGCTGATGATCTGGTGGCGTCGGTGACGGCAGGGTCATGATCGACAAGAGCTGCCGGAAGCGAAGGCGGCGCAAGCGAGCGGTTCGCTGGATGGCCTGCCCACGTGCTCGCGCGCCCCGTCCAAGAAGCGTCAGAGCTTCGGCTGATCTGTTGCTCAAAGAATGTCATCATCTCCGGCGTATCCCACTCCGCCGGACCGACGTGCCGGCCGATCTCGCGGCCCTCGCGGTCGATCAGCAGGGTCGTCGGCAGGCCAACGGCCTTGAGCTGCCCTGCCGCCTTGCCGCTCTCGTCTATGTACTTGGCGAGGTGATTGATGCCGATCTCGTCGAAGAAGTCAGTCACGACACCGATGCCGGCCCGGTCGATCGACAGCGCGACGACCTCAAAGTCCGGCCCACCGAGCCTTGACTGCAGCCGGTCAAGCGTCGGCATCTCTTCCCGGCACGGCCCGCACCAGGTGGCCCAGATATTGAGCAGGATCACCTTGCCCTGGAAGGCGCCAAGGGTGAGCGCCCGCCCGCTGCCGTCCGCAAAGCGGATCTCCGGCAGCGTACGCGGCGCGTCATGCAACGACATGACGGCCGTGCTTTCCTGCGATGCGGGCGAAGGACCCGCAGCCATCTCGGGAGACACATCGCCCCGCGCGAAACTGCGGGGCTCGTGGCCGCCGCCGAGCTGCTCGAGCAGCCCGATGATCGCGACGGCTATCACGAGCCCGCACACCGCACCAATGGCCGATCCAACGTAGCGCCGTCGGAGACTGGTCATGGCATGCGCTCCCCCGCGGAGCCCGGTTGCCGGCTCTCGCCGATATCGGAGGAGAGGGTCTCGGCGCGGCGGAGAGACTCGACCATCGGCAGGATCTTTGTCTGCAGCACCTCGGGCGTAACGGCGCCGATGTGCTTGTACGCGATACGGCCGTCCTTGCCGATGACGAAGGTCTCCGGCACGCCGTAGACACCCCACTCGATGGAAACCCGGCCATTGAGGTCGGCGCCGGTGCGCGTGTAGGGGTCGCCCAGGTCGTCCAGCCACTTGGCAGCGTCTGCGGGCCGGTCTCTGTGATTGAGGCCATGGATCGGTACGACTTCGTCCGCCTTGAGCTGCATGAAAAGGGGGTGCTCTTCCCGGCAGGCGGTGCACCAGGAAGCGAAAACGTTGACCAGGGAGACCTCTCCTTTCAGGTCTGTGCTGGCCAGACCGAGCGTGCGTCCCTGGACCGGCGGCAAAGAGAACTCAGGCACCGGCTTGCCGATCAGCACCGAGGGGAGCTCGCGCGGATCGCGCGTGAGCCCCCAGGCGAGCGCAACCATCAGCACGAGGAAGATGGCTACCGGCACCAGGAATGTGGCGCACCATGGCGTTCGCGAACGCCGCGTTGATTCGGTTGCAAGTGATGTTTCACTCATCATCCCGTCTCCGGCGATGATCGAAGAAGAGGTACTTCACGAGCGCCGCAGCTGCGAGGACCAGGACGACGAAGACGAGCAGCCAGAAGAGGCCCATGCCCCACATCATCAGTCCGCCGCCGCCACTCATCATGTCGTTCATCATTGCTGGGAACTCCCAATTGTTGCGGCCGCGTTCTGCCCGACCAGCTCCTTGAGGTAGGCGATGAGATCCCGGCGCACGGCAGCGTCCTTGATGCCGGAGGCCTTCATGCTGTTGCCCGGGATGAACCCCGCTGGGTCTTCAAGCCAGGCGTCCAGGGTCTCCTCGGTCCAAACGATCCCCGCCCCGCTGAGTGGCTCCGAGTAGGCGGTGAAGCTCTCGACCGTCCCGGCCTTGCGGCCATAGATCGTCGCCAGGCTGGGTCCGGCCTTGTGGACGTTTGCTTCGGCGGAATGGCAGATGGCGCAGCGAAGAAACTCTCTCTTTCCACGCACCGGATCCCCGGCCGCCGATCCCGTTGCTGGCGACGCGAGTGTCCCCAAGGCGATGAGAGCAAGAAGCTGTGTCAGCCTGTATGCCACCACAGAGATCCTCCTTCGGCTAGGCCACGCGGATCACGCCCATCATGCCCGCGGCCTGGTGCTCGAGGATGTGGCAGTGAAACATCCAGTCGCCGGGGTTGTCGGCGACGAGCGCGATCTCGACGCGCTCGTCCGGCGCCATCAGAACGGTGTCCTGCCACTCCCGGTGCCGCGTGGGCCGGCCGCCTCGGCTTACCACCCGGAAGGAATGGCCGTGCAGATGGATCGGGTGATGCCAAGCCGTGTTGTTGTGCAATGCCAGCAGGTAGGTCCGCCCGCGCGAGAGGGTCAGCATCGGCTCCATCACGTGGCCGCTGGCGCTCATCCCGTTGACCGCCCAGACGCCGTCATGGCGCATTCCCTGCATCATGCGGTCCATCATTTCTCCCATCATGCCGCCCATCATTCCGCCGTCCATCGTCCCGCCATCCATCATGCCGCCCATGCCGCCGCGCATGCCGCTTCCCATCATCCCGCCCATCATGCCGCCGCCGAAGGAGACATCGTGGCGCTGGGCGGTGGCGAGATCGGGCTCAGCCAGCGGGTTGCTCGGCAGCCGGATCGGCGTGTCGGGGAGGTTGTCGCGCAAGGGCCGATCGGCGTAGACGAGGTCGACCAGGCGGTACGCGCGGTCCCGGTAGAAGGTGTCGATAACCCGGAATCGGCCGCCGGGCGCGCCGGTCAGGTCGACGATGAGATCGGCGCGCATCGCCGGGCCCAGGACGACCCGGCCGCCCTCGGCGGCGTGCGGCTCGACCGGCTGGCCGTCCAAAGCGATGATCTGCGGCTGATGTCCTTCGAACTCGAGACCGAAGATCCGAGCGTTCGCGGCGTTGATGAGGCGCAGGCGCATCCGCTCGCTCGCACGCACAGGGAAGACGTCGGGCAGTCGGCCGTTGATCGTGACCGTGTTGCCGATGCGGCCCGCCATGCCCGTGTCCATCATGTTGCCGAAGTCCTCGCTGATCGAGGCATCCGACCGGAGCCGCCAATCATCGAGAACCCAGGTAACGTCGCGATCGACAGCGACAGGCTCACGCTCTTCGACGATCAAAGGCCCATAGAGACCGCGGCCAACCTGCTCTAAACTGCGCTGGTGCGGGTGGTACCAGAAGGTGCCGGCATCCGGACAATCGAACTCGTAGTGGAAGGTCTGGCCCGGCGCGATCGGCTTCTGCGTCAGATGCGGGACGCCGTCCATCGCGTTGGGGACGCGCACGCCGTGCCAGTGGACGGTGGTTTCTTCATCCAGTCGGTTCTCCACTGTAGCCCGCAGCCGCTCGCCTTGCCGCACCCGGATTTCCGGGCCGGGCACGGTGCCGCTGTAGGACCAGACTGCCGTTTCCGGATACTCGCCGCCCACTAGGGGGACGCGACCCGCAGCAGCGATGATTGTGTGATGGGAAGCGGCACTGGCGCCGGCAGGCCACGATGGGACGAGCGCTGCCAGCGCAAAGCCGCCGCTGCCGGCGACGAACGCTCGTCGTGAAAGGGCGCAGTTGAGTTTGGTGTCCACGCTTCGGTCCCTCGCGAAGCCTTGGAGAACGGAAGGCCACAGGGCGGCGTGCCCCGGCATTTCCGTTGAGACGTCGCAAGGCGGGACATTGCCCGCATGGCGACGTGTTCGCGCGCTGAGCCGGCGCTAGAGCGCGCCCGCTCGGGCGTCAGCCAAGGTTGAGGGATCTAGGAGGATAGGGATCGGGAGGCGCCGATAAGCCGCGAGCTACGCCTAAGATCGGCACAAAGAGTACGGCAGGCTTGGTCGCCGCAGAGCTGCGGTCGCCTGGTAAGACGGCAGCGCTGGAACAGCTCAGCACAGACGAACAGGCGGTCGCGTTCGAGCCGTCGCCACTGTCGCAGCCGCTGCAGTCGCTCTGCCCGGAAGCACCAGCATCGGACGCCATCGCCATCCGGACGCCCATTTCGCCTGCCTCGATGGCGGATAGGCTCATGCCCAGGGCCAGGAAGACCCCAAGGAGGAGCGCCGAAATCCGTCGTGACGGCCAGTCTCTCATGCCCTCAATATGGCAGCAGTGTCGCCCCACGGCAAGGCGGACAGCAGTCACGACGCGACCCTTTGTCACCGACTTGCCTCCCATTCGCCGATGGCGACTGGGAGCGGGCCGGTCGCAAGGAGTATGGCGCACCGGAACCATCCGGGCGCACTGCCGTTGTGTTCTGGACGTGTTTTCTACCTTGGCAGTTGAAGCGTCCCTTCACATCCAACTCTAGTCGGCACGTTCACGCGCGGACGTCCTGCACCAGGGAGGGCATGTGGTCGATCTAGCCGGCATCTTGATTTCGAGCATTGCTGCGCTGGCTACGGGGCTCGCGCTTCAGGGATTCGGACTGGGCGGTTTGTCCAGCGAGCCTCAGAAGACACCGTACCTGGGGGGTTCAGATCCCAAGGTCCATGCCTGGCAACGTTACCATGTCCGCTACTACTCGATGACGCTGCTCTTCATCGCCTTTGAGATGGAGATGATGTTCATGTATCCGTGGGCCGTCGTCTTCCTCGAAGAAGGCGTGAAGGCCATGGTCGAAATGGGCATGTTCCTGGCCATCCTCTCCATCGGCATTCTCTACGGCTGGCGTGAGGGCATCTTTCGATGGCAGTGAGCGGACTTGCGCGGCTTGCGACTTCCGCCCCCGCCGCGATTTACCCGGTCGTGGGGAAAGATGGTCTGGCCGCTGTCGAAGACCTCTCCCTCCACCCGGCGGTGTCACTGCAGCCGACACCGCGGCACGCCAGCGTGCTCCTCGTCTCCGGCGAGATCCGCAGGGGCGATCATCCGGCGCTGCGCCGCCTGCACGACCAGCTACCGCATCCGCGTGCGACTCTGTGGTGGCGGACGACGCCAGCCCCAGGCTTTCCCCAGGCGGAAAACGTCGAGGGCGACGTGGCAAGAGCTGTTGAATTGGTTTGGCGGCAGCTCATGACCGGCGAGCGGAGGTCGGAGGATAACCTGCTGCCTGATGAGCCGCCGGCAGCGTGGCGTGGCAAGGGCGATCACGGACAAGGCGGCGAAGGCATGATGGGCGGCAAGCCCTACGGCCGGCCAATGGCAATGACGGACGAGGACCAACGGGACGGGCTGGCGCTCGACGCCTATACCGCGTGCTTTGGCCCGTTCCTGTCCGTTCTCCCGCCCGGACTGCTGCTTGAGCTGACCCTCCAGGGCGATGTGGTCCAGTCGGCCAAGGTGCTTCGTGCTCCCTTCGCGCAGGCCGTGGCCGATGAACCGCTGCGGCGCGTCGCGCGTTTGCTGCGCCCGCTCGGCCTGGCGGGGGCGGCGGAACGTTTCCAGAGGACAGCTGCAGCCCAGACAGGCGACCTCAAGATCCTGGATCGCGCCTTGCGCTGGTCCGGCGCGTTGCATGCGATCCCGCCGGGCCTGGGCGAGATCGCGGGCGAGGATATCCGCGCGAGCCTGCGCCGCTGGTGGGAGCAGGCGCAGGGTATTGCTTCGCCGGCGTCTCTCGGCGACGGGCGCCTGGTGGACCTGCTGCCGGGGCTGGAGTGGAGCGAGGCGATCCTCGTCGCCAACAGCTTTGAATACGACAGACTGCTGCGCTTGTGTCCGCCCGATCGAGAAGACGACGGCGATCAGGAGGACTGCTCATGAGCGCCGCCGTGCCGATCATTGTCCTGTTCTACGTGTTGGGCGTCGGCGCCTGGCTTGCGGCTGCGCTCGACCGCGCAGCGCTAAAGCTGATGGCGGGACGCCCGCTTGCTGCCGCCACCATGGCGGAGCCGTGGCGGCAGGGCGATCTCCACCTCGTCCGCCAGCGCATCTGGACCGAGCGGCCAGACGCCATGAACTGGCTGCTGGCGCCGGCGCTGTATCTCATCCTTGCTGCGGTTGGGATGAGCGTGGTGCCGTTCGCGCCGGGTTTCGTCGTCGCCGATTTGGATGCCGGCATTGTGCTGTGGGGCGCCTGCGAGGCGCTGACGGTCGTGGTGGTGTTCCTGCATGGATGGTCCGCGAACGCGCCGCTGCCGCTGATCGGCGCCTACCGTTACGTCGCGATCGGCCTGTCGGCGATGCTGCTTTCGATGTTCGTTCTGATCGCGGCGGCGCTGCCGGCAGAATCGCTGGCAGTCTCGGCAATCGTCGAATCGCAGGCGTCGGTCTGGAACGTCGTGCGCCAGCCACCCGGCCTGCTGTTATTCCTGATGCTGGGCCTGTCGCTGACATTGCGCGGCCCGTTCGACTATGCCGACGCCAGCGACTTGGCCGGCGGCACCTCGGCGGAGGATTCCGGCCCGGCGCGGGCGGCGTGGCAAGCGGCGCGCCTGGCCATGCTGGTATCGGTATCGGCGATGACGAGCGCGGTCTTCCTCGGCGGCTATCACGGACCATGGCTGCCGGGACCGGTCTGGATGCTGGTCAAGATGGCTGGGGTGCTTGCCGCGCTGGTCGGGGCCACGCACATGCTTGCCCGGCTTCCGCCGGCGCGCATGCTGACGCTGCTGTGGACCGTGCTGCTGCCGCTGGCCTTCCTCGTCCTGGCTCTGGTCGGGGCGGAGGTGCTGCTGTGGAAGTGAAGGACCTGGCCTTCTTCGTCCTGGCGGCGTCGGCGGTGTGGACCGGCTGGCGGGTGTTTCGGGTGGACTCCATGGTGCGCGCGTCCTTCTCGCTGATGCTCTCCTTCATCGCCGTCGGCTTGATCATGCTGCTGCTGGCTGCGCCCTACATCGGCATCGCGACGGTGTTCATGATGGCCGTGGAGATGATGGTCATGGCCCTGTTCATGGTCATGTTCATGATGAACCCGGCCGGTCTCAACCCGATGTGGATGGTGCACCAGCACCGGCTGGCCGCCGCAACCGGCTTCATTACCTTCGCCGCACTGACCATCGCCGTGTTGCTGAGCGACCTGCCGGGCAATCCCGTTGATCCGGCCAAACCGGTCATCCACGACCTTGGCGTCGAGCTGCTGGGTAACTCCATGCTGATCTTTGAGACCGCCGGCATCACCCTGCTCGCGACGATGGTGGGCACAGTCATCCTGTCCAGCCGCAGCGGCCGCTACGGTCCGGCTGACGAGGGCTCGCTGCCGCCGCCGCTGACGCCAGGGGGCCGTCCCGCCGGCCGGGTCCCGGAGGACGAAGAATGACGCTCGCCGCCGTTCTCATCGTCTCCGCCGCGCTGATCGGCATCGGGATCTATGGCGCGCTGTCACAGCAGTCTTTCGTGATGCTGATGATGGGCCTGGAGCTGATGCTGAACGGGGTATTGCTGGCGGTGATCGGCTTCTGGTCCTTCGGGCTTGGCGGTGCCCCGGAAGGCCAGCTCCTGGCCATCGTGGTGATGGCGGTGATGGCGGTCGAGATGGCAATCGGCTTTGCACTGGTGGTGGCCGTCTACCGCAAGCGCCAGGCGGACATGACCGAGAGCCTCACGACGCTGAGGCGCTGATGCTGTGGTGGCTCGCCCTAGTCCCGCTCTTGGCCGGTGTCGCGATCCTGGGCAGCGGCATTCGCCGGCGGCTGTGGCTCGGCACCGCGGCGGTGGCCACCCTGCTGCTGACCCTGATCCTCTCCGTCGTTGGAACCGTCCACGGGTGGTCCGGGCACCTGGTCTGGAGCGACGTGCTGCGGCTGCAGGCGGCCCTGACGCCGCTCGCGGCGACCGTGGCGATCCTGGTGCCGACGATAGCGCTTTCTGTACTCACCTATGCCGCGGCGCACGAGCACCGCCCCGGGCTGACGTGGCTGATGGCGCTGCTTCTGGTATTCGTCGGCGGCATGGAGCTCTTGGTCATCGCTGACGACCTGCTGACCCTGCACTCTCACCTGCCCGGTTCCAGTACCAATTGCACTGCGGAACCCATTCACAGTAGCGGCCCTGGCCGAGGCTCGCGCCCCCTGCCGCCCCTTTACCGCTGGCATCGGCGGCGACCGAGATGGGCAATGCCATCCACACTTTCTCCAGTTCGACCAGTACCGGCTAGGCGACGAGAGGCATCACACCTATGCCTGGGACGCCCAGGGCTGGGTTGGAACCGACGACTGCACACCGTTCCCCGCTTGGGGGCGGAGTACGAGCTGCTCATCACCCAGCGTCTGGTACTGCAGCCGCTAGCGGGGTTGAACGTCGCGGTAAACGGTCCGCTTGTTGGCTCTAAGGCGACATCAGGCAGGCAAGCCAACAACATCCGGGCCTACGTGGACTCGGTCCGAAGCGCCAATGCCGCCTCAGACGATCCGGCCCGCGAAATAGAACTCGAAGCCTGGGCATCCTGGGCCTTGGCGCAGGCGGACCGGATCGATCCAGTGCGATCAAGGAAGTTCCTGATCGGCCTGGCCGATAACACGGACGGGGCCGGCACAGATGAGACGTGATCCGAGCAGCTCCGCGGTTACGCACCGAAATGCGCCGAAGCCTCCCCTCTTCCGACGGCGCGCTCCGGAGATGCGGTTATGTCAGCGCAGGCTTCCTCTAACGGCTGGCGTGATTGTCTTTTCTTGATCAACACTGCTCCTCAACCGACTCTGATACCTAGACCGAAACCAGATGCCATGCGGGCGGCGATGATCGACAAGCTCCATACGAACGATCCTCGGCCTCCGGCCGAAGATCAGGACCCGGGGCAAGGGTCGAAGAAGGACGGCGGTCTCGCGGCCGAACCCGTCGATCCACGTATCCTCACGATCGCCCGCGCCATTGGCCGGCTCATCGCGCGGGAGCGGTTCGAGGAACTGACCGACCCATCCCGGCACAAGAATCGCTGATGTCCGCACCTTGCAATATTGAGGAAAATGACTATAATGACCATAGAGACACCCCAAATCGAGGTAGACGGCATGAGCATTGGCAACTGGACCGTCGCCGACGCCAAGGCGCGGTTCAGCGAACTCATCGAGCAGGCCCAGTCGAAGGGACCGCAGACCATCACCAAGCACGGTCGTACGGCGGCTGTGGTCGTCTCTGCTGAGGAATGGGAGCGGAAGACGAAGCGGACGGGCAACCTGGCGGAGTTCTTCGCCACCTCGCCGCTCCGGGACTCGGGCGTCGAGATCAAGCGCAGGAAGGACCGTCCCCGAAAGGTCGATCTGTGAACTTCCTGCTCGACACCAACGTCGTCTCGGAGTGGGTGAAGCCACAGCCCGACGCCGGCGTCATCGCCTGGCTCGCCGAGGTCGACGAGGACCGCGTGTTCCTGAGCGTGGTCACGCTGGCGGAGATCAGGCACGGGATCGAGCGTCTGCCAGCAGGTGCCCGGCGGAAGCGCCTCGATTCCTGGCTGCAGGACGAGCTCCCGCTTCGCTTCGAGGGTCGCGTGCTGTCCGTCGATGAAGCGGTCGCCGATAGCTGGGGCAAGGTGGTGGCGAGCCGAGAGGCAACGGGCCGGCCGATCGGCGTGATGGACGCCTTTATCGCAGCCACCGCGAACGTCCACGCGTTGAAGCTGGTGACCCGCAACGCATCGGATTTCAGGGCCGCCGTGAAGGAGATCGTCAATCCCTGGGATCACAAGCAGGGTCGTCCAGAGGAAAGGTAAACGCCATGACCCGTGTCGCTCTCTATGCGCGTTATTCCTCCGACAATCAGCGGGAGGCTTCGGTCGAAGACCAGCTTGGCCTGTGCCGCCAGCACGCCGAGCGGCAGGGCTGGATCGTGGTAGAGAGCTATCATGACCGTGCGATCTCAGGCGCCAGCCTCATCCGCCTCGGAATCCAAGCCCTGATGCAAGAAGCGCAGCGCGGTGGCTTCGATATCGTGCTGGCGGAAGCCCTCGATCGCATCAGCCGTGACGAGGAGGACGTCGCCGGCGTCTACAAGCGCATGACCTTTGCCGGCGTGAAGGTCGTCACCCTGTCCGAGGGTGAAATTACGCACCTGCACGTCGGCCTCAAGGGCACGATGAACGCCCTGTTCCTGAAGGACCTCGCCGACAAGACCCGCCGGGGCCTGCGGGGCCGCGTCGAGAAAGGCAAGTCCGGCGGCGGACTCTCCTATGGCTACGACGTGGTCAAGCGCGCTGACGGCAACGGTGAGCCGATGCGCGGCGAGCGCACGATCAACGAGGCCGCGGCCGTGATTGTTCGCCGCATCTTCCGTGAGTTCGCTGACGGCAAGAGTCCGCGTGCCATTGCGCGCGACCTCAACGCCGAGGATATCCCCGGGCCGCGCGGCGACGCCTGGATGGATACGACGATCCGCGGCCACGTCAACCGCGGCACCGGCATCATCAACAACGAGCTCTATGTCGGCCGGCTGGTGTGGAACCGTCTCCGCTACATCAAGGATCCGGATACAGGCAGGCGCGTGACACGGCTCAATCCACAGCCCGAATGGATCGTCCAGGAAGTGCCGGAGCTGCGCGTCATCGACGATGCACTGTGGGATTGTACCAAGCAACGACAGGCGGAGCTCGCCAAGCGATACGGGACCAGCATCGAGGGTGCTCGCGCGCATCACGCGAACCGCCTGCGCGGCATGCACCGAAAGCGTCACCTGCTGTCGGGGCTGCTCACTTGCGGGGTCTGCGTTGGGAGCTACGCGATCCTCGTCAAAGACCGCTACGGCTGCTCCAACCACTATCGTCGCGGCGCATGCACCAACGGCCACACCATCCGGCGCGAGGAGATCGAGGCGCGGGTGCTCGAGGGCCTTAAGCATAAGCTCGTCGCCCCCGAGGCGGCGGCGGACGCGATCCGCGCCTTTCAGGAGGAGACAAACCGGCTGAACCGGGAGCGGCTCGCAGCTGCGGAGGCCGATCGCGCGGCGCTCGCCAAGGTTCAGCGCGGTATCGACGGCATTATGGCGGCGATCGAGGACGGGCTCTACGAACCGTCAATGAAGGACCGCCTGCCCCCACTCGAGCGGCAGAAGGTGGAACTGCAGGCGCGGCTTGCCGCGGCGCCAGAGCCGTTGCCGGCCGTGCATCCCGGCATTGCCGAAACCTATCGCGCCCGGATCGAACGGCTCGCCGAAGCGCTGGTCGATCCAGATGCCAGCCTCCAAGCAGCCGAAGCCATTCGCTCGCTCGTGGGACAGGTGGTGCTCACGCCGGGCACGGAGCGCGGCCAGGTCCATGCGGCCCTGCACGGCGAGCTGGGCCCGATCCTGCAGCTGGTGGCCCGGAAGAACGAAGGCCTACCTCCCGGGCCGGGAGTCAGGTTGTCAGTGGCTGCGGGGAGACACATCAACCGAAGGGCGGGCCCGGACCGCAAAAACCCGGCCTCGTCGTCCGAGACCGGGTTTGCGGACTATCGAGTTTGGTCGTCGGTGGTTGCGGGGGCACGCAACCGACTGTGCCGAAACCGGATTTTATAATGGCCTGTTTCAGTCCGGTATAGTGGAAGCCGATACAGTCAGTCGCAACACTGCTCTAGTTGTCGGAACTTCCGACAACCTCCGTGGCGATGGCATTGGTTGCTGGCGGTCGATTTCGAGCCCTCTGCTTGGTCCACGACTTTGTCCGCGGGGTAATTCGTCGTGGTCGTTGACACCTCACCGTCGGAACTACGCGCTACCCCCAGGGCTGGACCGGATGACTGCGTGGCGGGAAGCCCCGATGATCGAATAGCCGACGGCAGAACAGAATTGACCAGTCGAACAGGCCGATTCGCTTCCGCCGAGACCGCAGTGCGAGCCGGACTTACGCTTTGTCGTCCTCATACTCCTCGGCCTGAAGCTCTGCGCCAACAACGTCAGCCAACTTCCTAACAACGGCCTCGCCGAGAGCGCGGTGCGCGACCACATGCCCGCGGAGGTCGCCTTCTGCCGCGCTGATGAGAGCGTCGAGACGGCGCGGACACTCATGCAGCGGGGCGCCCACGACCGCCTGCTGGTGGTCGACGGCAAGGGCCGGCTCTGCGAGCTCCTGTCGGCCGACGACATCGGCCCCGGCAGGGACGCGAAGGCAGCCGCCGCGGGGCACGTGGTCAAGACGCCCGGCCGGGCCAGGGGCGGCGAGCTGCATCAGCCAGACAGCTACTCCGTCAAGCCTGTCATCAAGGAACAGGGCAGGATCTCAGTCGAACAGGCCGCTCGGCACCGGCTGCACCAGCTTGGGTGCGGGAAGGGCGATCGTCACCTCGCCGAGCTCGCCGGTGCGGCCTTCGGCAAGGCCGGCAGCCGCCGCAAGGAAGCGCTCGACCTCCGCCGCCTCGACCTGTCCCTCGGTGAGGCTGCGGAACTTCCTGATGTAATCCTCGCGGGCGAAGGGCCGGGCGCCTCGCGGATGTGCGTCGGCGACGGCGATCTCCTCCTCCAACCTGCTGCCATCCTTGAAGGTGACCACCACGCGCGCGCCATGATCCTTGTCGAGCGGCGCCGGCTCCGTGAAGCGCTGCGTCCACTCCGGGTCCTCGACCGTGCGCACCTTGCGCCACAGGCGGACGGTGTCGGGGCGTGCGGCGCGCTCGGGCGCGTAGCTTGCCTCGTGGTCCCAACGCCCGTCCTGCAGGGCGACGGCGAAGATGTACATGATGGAGTGATCAAGCGTCTCGCGACTCGCCCTGGGATCCCATTTCTCCGGATCGCCGGCGCCGGAGCCCATCACCAAATGGGTCAGCCGCTTGGTGTGCAGCACGATCTCCGCGACCGCCTCGAGGTCGGGGATCTTCGCGCGCAGGCGGAAGGCGAGATCGACGAGCGCCTGGCCGTGGTAGCCGGCGGAATGCTCCTTGGGGTAGGTCTCGAGAATCGCCCGCTTCGGCTCGCCGGCCTCCGGCAGCGGCACCCGGAAGACCGCCTCGGGACCGCCCAGCAGGATGGCGATGATGCCGTAGTCGCCCTCGTAGATCGGCGCCGGGCTGGTCTCACCGCGCAGCGCGCGGTCGACGGCGGCGATGGCGACCTGGCCGACGTGTCCGGGCGCATTCGCCTTGTAGGATGAGATCGTACCTTTGCGGATCTGCCGGGTGGACACGGAGAGGTGCGCCGCCAGGTTCACCGCTTGGTAGAGCGTCGCGGCATCGAGGCGCAGCATGGCGCCGATGCCGGCGGCGACCGCCGGACCGAGGTGCGCCACATGGTCGATGCGGTAGGGAATGAGGGCGATGCCCTTCACCAGATCGACCTGGACCTCATAGGCGGTGACGATGCCGCGCAGCAGATCGGCGCCCGCAAGGTTCTTCTGCTGGGCGACGGCGATCAGCGGGGCGATCGTGTCGCCCGGATGGCTCGAGTCCTCGGCGAAGAAGCTGTCGTTGAAATCCAGCTCGCGGATCGCCGTGGCATTGGCGTAGGCGGCCCAGGAGCAGTCGAAGCGGCGGTCCGCGGGCACGCCCAGCAGGGTGGCGCCGCCGAGGCGCGGGTGCGCCAGGGCCTGGCCCCGCGCCGCCACCACCGGCGCCCTGTTGATGGCGGCCAGCGCCACGGCGTGGTCGTCGATGATGCGATTCACCGCCATCGCGGCGGCCGCGTCGTCGAGCGGTGCCGGATCGGCGGCCGCCGCAGCGATCTTCCAGGCGAGCTGGACTTCCTTGGCCAGGCGGTTGCCCGGCCGCTGGACGCGGACGTCGTGCAGTTTCATGGCCTGACCTCGCCGCCCTCGCCATCGCCCCCCGTAGCCTTGCGCCGGGCGCTGCGGATGTCGCGCCAGGCCGAGCCGACCACGAAGACCAGCGCGGTGATCAGCAGGCCGAGGGCGACGGGATCCTGCAGGAAGACCATGTGGTCGCCGCCGGTCAGCAGCAGCGAGCGGCGGTAGTTGGCCTCGATCATGTAGCCGAGCACCAGTCCCAGCACCAGCGGCAGGAAGGGGAAGCCGCAGAGGCGCATGACGTAGCCGACGGCACCGGCGAGGAGCACCAGATAGAGGTCGAAGAGGCTGTGGTCGATCGAGTAGATGCCCGAGAAGATGAGGGCGTAGATGGCCGCCATCAGGTAGGGCTTCGGCCGGTTGACCAGCCAGATCGCCGGCGTCAGCACCAGCATGCCGATGAAGAACAGCGAGGCGTTGGCGACCAGCAGGCCGCCGAACAGGCCGTAGACGAAGTCCGGGTGCTTCTCGAACAGCAGCGGGCCCGGCTGCAGGCCGTGGATCAGCAGGCCGCCGAGCAGGATCGCCGTGGAGTTGGAGCCGGGAATGCCGAAGCTCAGCATCGGCACCAGGGCGGTGCCGGCGACCGTGTTGTTGGCGCACTCCGGCGCGGCGACCGCCTCGGGCGAGCCCTTGCCGAACTCCTCCGGATGCTTCGACCAGCGCCGCGCCTCGTTGTAGGACATGAAGGCGGCGATGGAGCCGCCGGCGCCCGGCATGCAGCCCTCGAACAGGCCGATGGCGCTCCCGATCATCTGCGGCTTGCGCAGCCGCTTGAGCATGGCGAGGCTCGGCAGTTTGATGCGGGTCTGCACCTCGCCCTCGCCCGCCTTGTTCCATTCCGGCTTGCCCGCCTGCACCAGCAGCTCGCTGACCGCGAAGACGCCGACCATCACCAGGATGAAGGGGACGCCGTTCATCAGCTCCGGGCTGCCGTAGGTGAAGCGGCTGACGCCGGAAATCGGGTCGGTGCCGATGGCGGCGATCATCAGGCCGATGATCCCGGCCATCAGGCCCTTGATGAGCGAGCCGCTCGACAGCGAGGCGATCACGCTGAGGCCGAGAATGCCGAGGGCGAAGTAGGCCGGCGGCGTGAAGAGCAGGGCGACCTGGGCCAGCGGCTTGGTGAGAGCGACCAGGAAGAACAGGCCGATGAGGCCGCCGATGACGCCGGAAACCAGAGAGATGCCGAGCGCCTCGCCGCCGCGGCCCTGCTTCTGCATCTCATAGCCGTCGATGGCGGTGGCCGCCGCGGCGTTGGTGCCCGGCGTGCGGATCAGGATCGCCGGGATGGAGCCGCCGTACTCCGCGCCGACGTAGGTCGACGCCAGCATGACGATCGCCGGGATCGGATCCATGGTGTAGGTGAAGGGCAGCAGCAGGGCCATGGCGATCGAGGGCGAGATGCCCGGCAGCGCGCCGCCGAGGATGCCCCAGACCACCCCGCCCATGGCCGCGAAGACGGCCGGTGTCGTGGTCAATGCCTGCCAGGCGTAGCTGAGACCTTCCATGACGGGAGAAACCTTGTTGCCGCCGAATTCAGCCCTGCAGCGACCGGAGCAGGTCCGGCCAGATGCCGGGCGGGAGCGGGATGTGGAGGAACTGGACGAAGAGCAGGTAGAACAACACGCCGCCGAGGCCGGCAATGGCGAGGGTCTTGGCGCCGAAGCTGGCGCCGATGTAGAGGGAGGCCGCCAACACCAAGCCGATGATCGAAAGGGTATAGCCGAGGTAGGGAACCACCAGCAGGTAGCCGACGCCAAGCGCCAGCATGCCGAGCGCGCGCAGATGCCGCCGCAGGACGGAGGGGCCGCTTGCCTCCGCCGGCGCCTCTGCTGCGGCGGCCGGCTTGCCGGCAGCCACCCGCTTCAGCGCCAGGCTGCGGACGATTAGCAGAACGGCGAGGCCGCCGAGGGCGTAGGCCAGGGCCTTGGGCAGGCCGCCGGCGCCGACGGGGTCATCGAGGGGACTGACGCGAATGCCGTCAGCCCCCAGCCAATAGAGAACAGCGCAGCCGAGGACGACAACACCGATCCAGGCGTCCCGGGTCATACTGCCTTCCCTCTTCCGTCCTGCTCACGCCTCAGTCGGTGATGCCGTACTGCTTGAAGAAGACCTGCTGTTCCTCGGCGAACTCGTCGATGAACTTGGTATACTCGGCGTGCGGCATGAACTCCGGCACCAGGCTCTGGGCGCGATACCAGTCCTGGAACTCGGGATCCTTCAGGACCGATTGGATGCCCTCTTCCCACTTGGCGTAGATCTCGTTCGGCAGGTCCTTTGGGCCGGCGATGCCGCGGAACTTGTTGACTACCAGGTCGATGCCCTGCTCTTGCGCGGTCGGCACGTTGGAGAACTGCTCCAGGCGCTCCTCGGTATAGGTGGCGATAAGGCGCACCTCCTTGGCCTCGAGCTGAGCCGAGAGCTCCTGGATCTCGCCGATGCCGAGGTCGACGGTGCCGTTCAGCACGCTGATCAGCAACTCGCCGCCGCCGTCATGGGTGATGACCGGCGCTTCGACGCCGGTGATCGCCTTGAACTTCTCCATCACCTGGCGGTCGAGGGAGCCAGGCGTGGTGACGCCGAATTTCACAGAGTTGGGTTCGGCTTTGGCCTTCTCCACCACCTCGGCGAGGGTCTTGAAGGGGCTCGAAGCGCGCACGTAGACGATCTGTGGGTCGAGGAACACATTGGTGACCGGCGACAGATCCTTGTAGGTGTAGTCTGGCGCGCTCAGCAGCGAGGTGTTGATGTAGGTCGGCGTGGTGCCATAGAAGATCGAGCCGTCGGCCGGCGAGGTCGCGAGCTTGGCCATCGCCTTGGCGCCGCTGCCGCCCTGCACGTTCTCCACGACGAAGTTGGCGCCCATGTGCTTGCCGAGATACTTGGTCATCTCGCGCAGAAAAACGTCGGTGCCGCCGCCGGCCTTGGAATGGGTGACCAGGGTGACGGTGTCGATCGGGTAGCTCTGTGCGGCCGCCTGGCCGGCGCCGGCCAGCAAGGCCGTGACGGCGACAGAAGCAGCAAGATTTCGGAGTCCGGATTTCATCTTTTTCCTCCCGTGTAGAGTCGTTGGCCCCGCGCCGCAACGTAGTGAGGGCCTCGACAGCTTCGTTGGCTCATTTGTCCCAACTTCGCACTGGATTGTCAATTGCCGACAATTTACCAATGCCCAGCCGGCAGACGGCAGGGGCAATAGGAGGACGAGCGATGCACAAAGGGTCCATCACGGCGCGGGTTGCCGCGCACATCGCCGCGGCGGCAACGGCGCCACTGCCGGGCGAGGTCGCGCTGCGCGCCCGCCTCCACCTGCTCGACAGCCTCGCCGCCATCGTCAGCGGCGCTCGGCTGAAGGCGGGGCGCCTCGGCGCCGCCTTCGTCGCCGGGCAGGGCGGCCGTGAAGAGGCCTGCCTGCCGGGCACCGGCATCGTCACCACGGCGGTAAACGCCGCCTTCGCCAATGCCATGGCGGCGCACGGCGACGAGACCGATGATTCCCATCTCGGCGGGCGCTTCCACCCCGGCTGCGCAGTGGTGCCGGCGGCGCTGGCGGTCGCCGAGGCGCGCGGCCTCGGCGGTGCGGCGCTGCTGAGAGCGGTGACCCTCGGCTACGACATCGGCGCCCGCGCCACCCTGGCGCTCGGCTTCTCAGGCCCGCGCAGCGGCACCCACAGCACCCACTGCCTGGGCGCCAACTTCGGCGCCGCGGCGGCGGCCGGCGCGCTGGCCGGGCTCGACGCGCGGCAGTGCGAGTACCTGCTGTCCTACGCCACCCAGCAGGCTTCCGGCATCGCTTACTGGCAGCGCGACTCGGAACACGTCGAGAAGGCTTTCGACTTCGGCGGCATGGGTGCCCGCAACGGCACCTTCGCGGCGCTCTTCGTCGCCTCCGGCGCCAGCGGCGTGCCGGGGAGTCTCACCGGCGACTTCTCCTATCTCTCCGCCTTCGCCGAGGACGCGCGGCCGGAAGCCCTCGCCGAGGGCCTCGGCAGCCGCTACGAGATCCTCGCCGCCTCGATCAAGAAATGGTGCGTCGGCTCGCCGATCCAGGCGGCGCTCGACTCGCTGACCGCGTTGATGGAGGCGCACGCGCTGGAGCCGGCCGACGTGGCGAAGCTGCGCGCGATCACGCCGGACGACCGCTTCACGATCGTGAACGACCGCGACATGCCGGACGTCTGCTTGCAGCACTTGCTGGCGCTGACCCTGGTGGACGGCAGACTCAGCTTTGCCTCCTCGCACGACCATCAGCGAATGCAGGATCCGGCGGTGCTCGCGCTGCGCCGGCGCATCGAGGCGATCCCCAGCGCCGAGTTGACGGCGGCGCGCCCCGCCCGCCAGGCCATCATCGAGATCGACTGCGCCGATGGACGCCGGCTCAGCCACCGCACGCGTGCGGTGCTCGGCACGCCGGACAACCCGATGTCGGAAGCCCAGGTGGAGGAGAAGGCGCGCGACCTCATGGCCCCGGTGCTGGGCGCCGGCCAGACGGAGCAGCTGATCGCCGCGCTGCGCGGCCTGGAGACTCTGGACGACATGCGGGCGCTGCGGCCGCTGCTGCAGGCCTGAGCAGCCCCAAGGAGCAGCTTCACGGCATGTAGAGGCCGCCGCTGACGTGCACGGTCTGGCCGGTCATGAAGCGCGCCTGCGGCAGGCAGAGCGCCACGATCATACCGGCCGCCTCCTCGATCTCGCCCTCGCGTCCCAGCAGGATCTCGGCCGGCATCTTCGGCGACACCCCTGCCGAGGCGGAGCGCTCGCCGCCGATCTTGCCGGGAGCGACGCAGTTCACCGTCACGTTGCGGTCGGCGAACTCCACCGCCAGCGCCTTGGTGAGCCCGACGAGTCCCGCTTTCGCCGCCGCCACGTGCGCACGGTGCCTCGCGCCGATATGGGCGGAGACGCCACCGATGTTCACGATGGTGCCGCCGCCGCCGGCGATCATCACCGGCAGCACCGCCCGGCACATCAGGAAGGCGCCGTCGAGGATCACCGCCATGATCTCCCGCCAGTCCGCATAGGTCATCTCGGTGAAGGGGGCCTGGCGTCGGATCGCGGCATTGTTCACCAGGATGTCGATGCGCCCGAAGGCGGCGGCCGCTTCCTCAGCCATGCGCGCGACCGCCGCCTCGTCGGTGACGTCGCCCATCATCACGGCAGCACGGCGGCCGAGCGCGCGCACCTCCGCGGCGACGCCCTCCACTTCGTCGTGGGCGCTGCGCGCGTTCAGCAGCAGGTCGGCCCCCTCGCGCGCCAGGCCCAGCGCCGTGGCGCGGCCGATGCGGCGCGAGGCGCCGGTGATGAAGGCGACCTTGCCCGCCAGAAGGCCGTCTCTTGCCTGCGCCATGGTCCTGCGCCTCCCCTTCTGGTCCTTGGACGGGAGAATGACGGGCAAAACCAGTATCGTCAATTGTTGACAGTTCTTGGCGAAGATGAAATCGTCTGCGCCCCCGATCCTGCGGCCTTGGCAGACAAGGCGGCACTCCCTCCGGGGGCACGGCAGGGACCATGAATTCGGCTGAAACGAACGGCGCGGCAGCAGCAGCCGGGACAGAAACCCTCTCGGAAGGCTTCGCGCGCTTCCTCGCCGGGCTCGCGCTGGCCGACATCTCCGGGCAGGCGCAGGCGGTCGCCCTGCGCGACTTGGTGGACGCCGCCGGCCTCTGCCTCGCCGCGCGCAACGAGACCTACGTGCAGCAGATCCTCGCCGGCTGGGACAGCGAAGGGAACTGCACGGCGCTGGGGCAGAGCCGCGCCCTCGATGCGGCCGGTGCCGCGCTGGTAAACGGCGTGGCGATCCACGGCGAGGACTTCGACGACACCCTGGAAGGCGCGCCCATCCGCGTCGGCGCCATGGTGATCCCCGCCGTGCTGGCCGCCGCCGAGCGCTACGGACTTTCCGGCGAGCGCGCCCTGATCGGCGTCGTCGCCGGCATGGAGGCGGTCTGCCGGCTCAACCACGTCGCGGCCGGCCACATGCACCGCGCCTGCTTCCACCCTGTCGGCGTGATCGGCGCTCTCGGCGCGGCCGCCGGTGCCGGCACCGCCCTCGGCCTCGACCGGCAGCAGCTGACCATGGCCTTCGGCATCGCTGCCTCTATGGCCTCCGGCATCATCGAGTACCTGACTGACGGGACCTGGACCAAGCGGCTGCATCCCGGCTGGGCGGCGCAGTCGGGCTACAAGGCGGCCCTCATCGCGCGCAGCGGCTTCTTCGCGCCGCGCACGGTCTTCGAGGGCGGCCACAGCTTCTTCAAGGCCTTCGCACCGAGCGCCAAGCCGGACTACCGCCACCTCACCGAGAGACTCGGGCGCGACTGGTACATGGAGCGGGTGGTGTTCAAGCCCTATGCCTGCGGCACCATGATCCACCCCTACATCGACTGCACCATCCGCCTGGCGCAGCAGGGTATCCGCGGCGAGGACATCGTCTCCATCGTCTGCGAGACCGGCGAGGGCCTGGTGCACCGCCTGTGGGAGCCGCTGGCCGCCAAGCATGAGCCGCCCTCGGGCTATGCCGCCAAGTTCTCGATGCCCTACTGCATGGCGGTCGGCTTCTACGAGGGCGACGCCGGCCTCGCCCAGTTCACCGACGAAAAGGCGCGCGACCTGCGCATCCTGGCACTGGCGCGCAAGATCTCCTACGTCATCGATCCGGCCAACGAGTATCCGCGCAACTACAGCGGCCACATCCGGGTGACGCTCGCGAACGGCGCGGTGATCGAGCTGCGCCAGCCGCACATGCGCGGCGGGATGCACGAGCCGCTGAGTGATGCCGAGATCACCGACAAGTTCTTCTCCAACGCCGCCCACGGCGGCTGGCCGCGGGCGCGGGCCGAGGCGCTGCTCGCTTTCTGCCAGGGCCTCGGCACCCAGCCAGACCTCGCCGGGCTCGCCCGGTTCCGCAGCTAGCTTTCCGTCAGTCCAAAGGATCAGTCATGGCCGCAGACAGCACAGCTTCGACCGTCTCGGAAACCCTCGCCACCTGGATCGAGGGCCTCCGCGTCGATGACATTCCGGAGGCGGCGCGCCGCGAGGCCGAGAACACCATCATCGACACCATCGGGCTGTCGGTCGCGGCGCTGGAGACGGACTACGGGCGGGCCGTGCGCAAGGCCTTCGACCAGCGTGGCGACTGCACGGTGTTCGGCCTGACCGACGGCTTCGAGAGCGCCGCCGCCGCCGTCATCAACGGCACCTGCGGCCACGGCGAGGACTACGACAACACCTACGAGGGCTGCCCGGTGCACTCCGGCGTGGTCATCGTGCCGGCGCTCTTCGCCGCCGGCGAACTGCTGAAGCTGCCGGCGTCGGAGGTCGCCAAGGGTGTGGTGGTCGGCATCGAGGTCGCCTGCCGCCTCGGCCTCGTCGCGCAGAAGGCGGTGCACGCCGCCGGCTTCCACCCGACGGCCATCCTCGGCGCCATGGGGGCGGCCGCCGGCATTGCCGCGGCGATGAGCCAGAACAGGACGCAGATCCGCGACACCCTGGGCGTCGCCGGCAGCATGGCCTCCGGCATCATCGAGTATCTCGCCGACGGCACCTGGACCAAGCGCATGCATCCCGGCTGGGCGGCGCAGGCGGGACTGCGCGCGGCGCAGATGGGTGCGGCCGGCTTCCGCGGGCCGGCCACCGTCTTCGAGGGTACCCACGGCCTGTTCAGCGCCTTTGCGCCCTCCATCAAGCCGGACTTCGCGCCGCTCACCGCCGATCTGGGCAGCCGCTGGGAGGCCGCCCGGGTCGCCTTCAAGCCCTACGCCTGCGGCACCATGACCCAGCCCTACATCGACTGCGCCCTGCGCCTCGGCCGCCAGGGTGTCAGGCCGGAGGACATCAAGGCCATCATCTGCGAGGTCGGCGAGGGCACGGTGCACCGCCTGTGGGAGCCGCTGGCGGACAAGCAGAGCCCGCCGACCGCCTATGCGGCGAAGTTCTCCTCGCCCTATTGCGTCGCCGCCGGCCTGCTCTATGGCGACGCCGGCCTCGCGCAGTTCACCGAGGCAGCCGTGCGCGATCCGCGCGCCCTGGCGTTGGCCGGCAAGGTCACCTACGTGATCGATCCCGACAACGAGTACCCGGCCAACTACACCGGCCACATCCGCGCCGAGCTCATCGACGGTCGCGTGGTGGAGGAGCGCCAGGGCCAGCTGCGCGGCGGCACCCGCGAGCCGATGAGCCGCGGAGACCTGTTGGCCAAGGCGCGCGCCAACCTCGTCTTCGCCGGGCGCCCCGCAGGCGCCGCAGAGATGCTGGCCGACTTCGCGACCGGCCTGTTCGGCGCCGCCGGCGGCTTCTCCGCCACGCCGCTGCGCCAGCCGGGCGCCTGAGGCGGTCGCCCGACTTGGAAACCCTGAACGACCTGCTGCCGGGGCTCACCCCGCTGACCGTCCTCATCGCGATCGCCGTCTGCTTCGTCGCGGCGGCGCTCGGCGGCATGAGCGGCGTCGGCTCGGGGATGATCATCACCCTCTTCATCACCCCGATCATCGGCCCCAAGGCCGTGATCCCGGTGATCTCGGTGCTCATGCTGATCAACAACGCGAGCCGCGCGTGGTTCTACCGCAAATACCTGCAGCCAAAGCGCATCGCGCTGATCGCCGGCACGGCGGTGCCGGCCTCGGCGCTGGGCGCACTGCTCTACGTGCGCATGGAGTCCGACCTGGTGCAAGGCCTGCTCGGTATCATCCTGATCGCCTCGGTGCCGCTGCGGCGCTGGACCGCCGGGCGCATGATGGAGCCCAGCAAGCCGACGGTGATCGCCGTGTCCGGTGCCTTCGGCTTCCTTTCCAGCATCATTGTCGGGGCCGGCATGCTGGTGCTGCCCATCCTCATGGGCTTCGGCCTCGCCGGGCCGGCGCTGCTGGCAACGGATGCCGCCATCGCCGTCATCGTGAACTTCGGCAAGATCGTCTTCTTCGGCAGCCTCGACGCGCTGACGCTCTCGCTCTTCTTCATCGCCGTGGTGATGGGTCTCTGCACTATCCCCGGCACCTGGGTCGCCGCCTGGATAGTGACGCGCACCGACATCCGCATCCACACGCTCTTCATCGAAGCGCTCATCGTGATCGGCGGCGCGTCGCTGATCTACGGCAGCCTCACCGAATAGCGCTCTCGCCTCAGGCCGAGCGCCGGGCGGGAATCTGCGGCAGCGACGTCGCGGCGGTGCCGCCGACAGACGGCGTGCCGCCCAGCACCACGGAGACCGGAATGCCGGCGGCCTGCAGCGCGGCGACCTCCGCGCCGGCACGGCCGAGGATGTCCGCGTCGCCGGCCAGGAGGCGCACGACCTGTCTGCCCCGGCGCGCCAGCTTCACCATCAGGGGGTTGCTGTCTCCACACCTGCCCACCGGCACGCGCTTGGCGTCGCGGCGTGCTAGGTCGAGCACTTCGCACGACAGTTACCTACGGTTGAGTTGTGCGGCAGACTTCGCGAATATGATGCGCACCTTCGGGTTGTTCCAATCAGGCCGGAACTGCCTTGAATCCGCCATGAATGCGCCTCCAATTTGTCGCGACCTTCCGTCTGAAGAACAGCGCTATGGTTGACGCCGTATCTATCGTGCTGGATGCACCCTGGCCTTCGGAGGGGGACAACAGAAGCCCGAATGACTCAGATCAACGACGCTGTCGGCGTTGTGATACCGATGTTCAACGCAGAGGCGACTATCGGCGCAACTCTTGCGAGCGTCTCTAGGCAGACTTATCAAGCACTGGACATCATCGTTGTGGATGACGGCTCGACAGACCGTTCGCCGTCTATCGTGGCCGCTTACGCAGCGAAAGATCGCCGCATCCGTCTTTTGCGGCAGGCAAACAGCGGCGTTGCTGCCGCTCGCAATTTCGGCGCCGCTTCCACGTGCGCAACCTTCCTGGCATTCATCGATGCCGACGATCTCTGGGCTCCAGCCAAGATCGCACGCCAGATGCAAGCGCTGCACAATGGCGGGCCTTCGGTGGGTCTGGTTTACTGCTGGCCCGCGCACGTCGACGAGGACGGCCGGGTAACCTCCTTGCACCATCGGCCGACCGCCGAAGGCCATGTGCTTCGCGACATGTGCAGAAGCAACTTTGTCGGCAACGGCAGTTCGATGCTCCTGCGCCGCTCTGCCTACGACCTGGCCGGTCATTTCGATGCGTCCTTGAGGGCACGGCGCGCGCAGGGCTGCGAGGATCTCCTGATGTGCTTCAGGATTGCCGAGAACTTTGAGTTCCGAGTCGTACCCCAGTTTCTTGTCGGCTACCGGCTGACGAACAACAACATGTCCAGCGACGTCATGCAGATGCTTCGCTCATGCGACATCGTCCTCACTGAATTCCGCCAGAAATATCCGCAATTTGCGACTGAGCTCGATGCCCATTTGATCGACATGGCCCAGTGGCTGGCGGTGAGGGCCCTGATCTGCGGGCAGCTCTCCGCCGCCTGGGCGATGATGAAGGTCATCTTCGTCCTGGAGCCACGGCTGGCGGTCTACCGCTTGCCTGAGATGTTGGAATTGTACTGCCGGGCTAGATTGGTTCCCCCCTGGGTCAAGGCGCGTATAAGACGACTGATGAGCAAGAGCGCCGAGTTTCGGCCGCCTTATGCGGAGACCAGCTGGTGATCTTGAGACTGCCCTTGTTCACACACCTGCGCCGGCTTTTCCGGCTGGCGGCGGCGCCCGCCTGGGCCGGGCCGACGGTGGTGGCACTCGGTCTAGGCGGTGCGGCACTGGAAGGTGCGGGTCTCTTTCTCTTCATTCCCCTGATCCAGAGCCTGGGCGCATCGACCCCCCAGCCCGGCAGCTGGCAGCCGCTCTTTGACTGGCTTCTGGCACCGGTTCCCGCGCACCTGGTGACCGCATTCCTGGTCGGTGTGCTCTGTCTCAGCATTCTCCTCAAGAACGCAGTACATCTCATCAACACCTGGGTGACTCGCTACGTGGAAGGCACTGTCGCCCATCAGCTGCGGTCGAGGGTATTTGATCAGACAATAACCTCATGCATCGACTACCGGGCGGAAAACAAGCGCACCGACATCGTCACGACGATTGCCAACAATACCTGGAAGGTCAGCGAGGGCCTCAGTCTGGCTTATCGGCTGATGGTCTGCTCCTGCACCTTCGTCGTCTTTATGCTCTTGATGCTGGTGATCTCCGTTCGGCTGACCTTGCTGTCGATGGTGTTCCTGCTCTTTGCCGTTTCGGCCGTTCGCTTGGCCGCTCGCTACGCGGACAGGACGGGTAGGGCTGTGGTGGAGGAGAACAAGCAGTTCGGCTTGCGCATGTGGGAAAGCATCAACTCGCTGCAGGTCATCCGCGCCTTTGCTCGGGAGAACTACGAGCTTCAGCGGTTTCGGCAGACATCGGACCGCGTGCGTCGCCGCCTGCTGCGGCTCGATATGCTTTGGGCGACGCCGACGCCCCTTTCGGAGATCTCGATCACGATCCTGATCGGCGCGCTGATAGTGGTGGCGGACTCGGCGAGCGTCGGCATTGCTGCCTTGGCTGCCTTTCTGTCGCTCCTCTACCGTCTCCAGGGGCCCACGCGGGAACTGCTGCAATCCAAGATCGCGCTGGATGGTCTCGCCGGTGCTATTGACGACGTGGAGAACTTCCTGCACGCAACAGAACGGCCCCTCCTCGACCAAGGGCACCTTTCGGCGCCTCCGATCGCCACGGCGGTCGAGTTCCGCGACGTCTCATTTCGCTACGCCCCCGGTCAGCCGCTGGCGCTGCAGGACGTCTCCTTCAGCATCCCCGTGGGCAAGACCACGGCGATCGTGGGCGAGTCCGGCGCCGGCAAGTCGACGGTGATGGCGCTGCTTTTTCGCTTCATGGACCCCACCAGCGGCGAGGTTCTCGCCGATGGCATGCCGCTTCCTGCCTTCGATCTCCACAGCTGGCGCAAGCGCCTCGCGCTGATGTCGCAGGAGGTCTCTCTCTTTAACGATTCGATAGCGGCCAACATTGCCTACGGCGGTCTCAATTCCAGCCTCGCCGATATCTGCGAGGCGGCTCGTATCGCGAAGGCGGACGACTTCATCCGCTCGTTTCCGGAGGGCTATGATACAAGAATTGGCGATCAGGGAATGCGTCTGTCCGGCGGCCAGCGGCAGCGGATCGCGCTCGCCCGAACAATCCTCCGCAATCCGGATATTCTGCTCCTCGACGAGGCCACGAACGCGCTCGACGTCGAAACTGAGCAGGCGTTCCAGATTGCGCTCGAGCAATACTCGCATGATCGCACTGTGGTCGTTATCGCCCACCGCCTGTCCACGGTCCAATCGGCTGATCAGATCATCGTCATGGCCGAAGGGCGCGTGGTCGAGATGGGATCGCCGGATCAGCTCCTGCAACGTCCAGGCCAGTTCTCAAGGCTCCACGAATTCCAGCATGGACGCGCCGCAGCGGGCGCGAGCTGACGCGATGGGCTACAGGCTTGTCGAGATCGAGCTGACGAAATCCCTGGCGCCGATCGAATTGACGCCGGGAGAAGATGGCATCGGCCTGATCGCCCGCTGGCATGACCGGCTGATCGGGTTCGAAATGATCGCCATGCCGCTTGGCTCAGTTCTCTCAACGGAGCGGCTCAATGCGCTCGCGGACGAGCGCCTCGCCGCCCGTATTCTCGCCGCGAAGGTTGAGGATGAACTGCTGGAGCGGCGGCCCCCCGCGGGGTCGCCGCTCCCGAGCCTCAGCATTGCGATCTGCACCAAGGATCGGGCGCCGCGTCTTTCCCGGCTGCTCTCCTCCCTCGATCGGATTCGAGAGAGATCCGCCTTCAACTCCATCGAGATCATCGTCGTCGACAATGCCTCG
>WHTV01000040.1:34775-35000 GCA_009377535.1 Kiloniellaceae bacterium | reverse complement strand
GATCGCGCTCCGCCGCCAACTCGGCCGCAGCCTTGAGCTGCGGCTCAACGCGGAGCGTCACAACTGCGGTTTTGCGCTTCTGGCGACCCATTCCTACCTTTTAGCGCTTTGTGTTATGCTGTCAATTTGCATCTGTTGTATATACAAATACTGGCATCTGTACTGCGCCCCACCCTGGACGGCCGCAGTCGGCGGTTTAACCAGACACGAGCTACGTCATCCACT
>WHTV01000040.1:0-34765 GCA_009377535.1 Kiloniellaceae bacterium | reverse complement strand
GGAACGAATCCGGAAAAAGTGGAAAGTGGTTGCCGAAAAAGTGGAAAGTGAAGACTTTCCTAGCTCGTTTTCTTTTTAATTTTCAATGGGATGTGGTGCGCCCGAGAAGATTCGAACTCCTAACCTTCTGATCCGTAGTCAGATGCTCTGTCCAGTTGAGCTACGGGCGCACATCTAAGCGTTTAGTGGCATTACCGCAACCGGCCGCCATCGCGAAGAGGCCGGACATTACGCGAAGCCCCGGCGGCTTGCAAGGGCTTCTCGAAACCTGAAAAGGGCGGGAATCCTGCCGGAATCAGACCTTTCGGGGGCTGCAGAGGCCGGGGAAATCGCGCTTGTCCGCCTAGAATCCATCCTCTACTATCCAGCAATCGTTCGAGGGGGGCGGGACAGCAAGAATATGTAAAGACTTACATGGTTAATATGTAAGGGCTTATCAGCCAAGGCTGTCCTGGAAATCTGTACGGAAATCTCTATGTCGAGCAGACAATCGTTGCCTATCCGCCGGACCGCAGTCGTCATCGGCGCGCTTTTGATCGCGGCTGGTTGTACCGTGCCGCCAAAGGACCAAGCGCCCACGACCGGCAGCCAGACGGCGCCGCAGGCCGAGACTTCCGCGGCCACCCAAACCGACGCTGCAGCGCCGGCCTCGTCTGCGGCCGCCCCCGCCGCGCCTGTGCCGGAGATCCTGGGCACCACGGTCTTCGAGCCGCCGCAAGTCAGCAGCATGCAGCCGACCGGCACGGTGGTCGGCCAGAAGATCGAATCGCTGCGCAGCGACCTGCTGCGGCTGCAGCAGGAGCTCTCCGACGAGAACGACCACCTGCAGAGCCTGCGCATCTCTGCACGCCAGTTCGCCGGCAACTACCACTCCTTGAAGGCGGCGATGAACGCCCGCCTGCAGGTTGGCACCACCCGCGGCAATCCTGAGCTGGTGGCTCAATGGAACCAGGCGCAGTCCGAACTGCAGCAGGTCGGCGCCAGCATCGCCGCGCTGAACACCCTGGCCAGCGAGGTTTCCGGCACCGCGTCGCTGTCAGCCTTCCTGCTCGAATCGACCAACACCACTTTCGAACTGCGCGGCGCCGTGGAAGAAGACCACCGCCAGCTGGCCGTGCTCGAGGACGAGGTCAACAAGACGGTGGTGGTGATCGATCGCCTGCTGAACGAGCTGACCGACGATATCGCCCGCACCCAGAACTACTTCGCCAACGAGCGCCTCAATCTGACCGCCATGCAGGTTGCCATCGACAACGGCGAATACATCGGCGGCAGCTTGGCCAACCGGGCCTACGGCGTGCCCGCCCCGGCCCCGGCCGGCGGTGCCGCCAGCGCCGTCGGGCAGCGCCAGCCCCTCGCGGTGATCCGCTTCGACCGCGACAACGTGCAGTACGAGCAGGCGCTGTTCACCGTGGTGGGCGCCGCCCTGGAGCGCCGCCCCAACGCCGCCTTCGACATCGTCGCGGTGGCTCCGGCCGGCGGCGACTCGGCACGCGTGGCGCTCAATACGAATCGCTCGCGCCGCAATGCTGAGACCGTGCTGCGCACCCTGACCAGCATGGGACTGCCGGCCGATCGCATGACCCTCTCCGCCACCTCCAGCCCGCAGACCCAGGTCAACGAGGTGCACGTCTACGTCCGCTAGGGCAAACGCCGATTCCCGAGGCTCTTCAGGCCGGTTCCCGTTGAGGGGACCGGCCTGATTGCATTCTAAGAGGGCTGGTCGGACGCCGCTTTCGCTCTGGAGCCTGTCCGAAGGCGTCCGCCGCCAAAACACCTTAGACCTCGGCTGCGAGTTCCGCTTTAATCGGCCCCATTCGAATCGCCGGGGAGCCGCCCCCGTGCAGGATATTAGGGGATTTGAGCAGCCGTCATGCTTACCGCCGAACAGAAAACCTTTCCGGTCTCCTGGGACCAGTTGCATCGCGACTCCCGCGCCCTGGCCTGGCGGCTGGTGGCCCTCGGGCCCTTCAAGGGCATCGCTGCGATCACCCGCGGCGGCCTGGTGCCGGCGGCGGTGATCGCCCGCGAGCTCGACGTGCGCCTCATCGATACCGTCTGCATCGTCAGCTACCGCGACGACAATACCCAGGGGGAGATGGAAGTGTTGAAGTCGGTCGAGCACGACAGCGAAGGCTGGCTGCTGATCGACGACTTGGTGGATACCGGCAAGACCGCCCGCAAGGTGCGTGAGCTGATGCCCAAGGCGCATTTTGCCACGGTCTACGCCAAGCCGTCGGGCCGTCCGCTGGTCGACAGCTTCGTCACGGAAGTGAGCCAGGATACCTGGATCCTGTTTCCCTGGGATACGGCGCTGCAGTCGGTGCCGCCGATCATCCAGACCCCGCGCCCCTGATGCCCCCAATCCGGCAGGGATTCTGAACGGAGAGGGCCGAGGCCGCGGCCTCAGAAGCCGCCGGCGATCTCCTCCAACACATCGCGCCGGGCCAGGCTCACCTGATGGTTGGGCAGCAACTTGATGGTGCCCTCCTGCTTCAGCTGGGTGAAGGTGCGGCTGACCGTTTCGGTGGTCAGGCCCAGGTAGTCGCCGATGTCGGTGCGGCTCATCGGCACGGTCACGGGATCGCCCGCCTGGCCACGCTGACGTGAGCGCTTCGACAGCATGAGCAGGAAAGAAGCAGTCTTCTCCCGCGCCGTCTTGCGGCCGAGCAGCAGCATTTGCTCCTGCGCCGCAACCAGTTCGTTGCTGGCGATGCTGAGTAGCCGCTGCTCGATCTTCGGTAGACGCTGCATGAGGGCTTCCAGCTTGTGGCGCGGAAAGCGGCACAGCAAGCTGAGCGTCACCGCTTCAGCGCTGAAGGCGTAGGTTTCCTGACGGGCGAGACCGAGGAAGTCGCCGGGAAAGAGAAAGCCGGTGACCTGGCGGCGGCCATCGGGCAGCAGTTTGTAAACCTTGATCGTGCCGGAGGTGACGTTGAAGACGTTGCCGGCCTGCTCGCCCTCGTCGAACAGCGGCGCTCCGGCCCCCAGTTCGACAGAGCTCATGATCGCCGAAATTTGTGTCAGCTCCTGCGAATCCAGCGGCGCGCAGATCGTCATGCCTCGCACGGAGCAGGCGGAGCAAGGAGACCGATCCCTCTGTTCGCGCGCCACCGCCGGCGCCAGCTTGCTCACCTGTTCGTAATCGAACACCGCCATTTTACGAGTACTCCGAGCGTCCCTTTTGTCCCCACTGCCCAATGGACCTGCCCGGCTCTCTTGACGTGGATCAAGGACATCGCCCGGCCCGCCGCGGCACTCTCGCAACAGGCGAAAAAACATGTCTGTTGCGCTACTCCGAGCGGGCCGAGGTTACTCTTTTGGTGCGAAAACTCAATGTGAGACTGCTGTTGCCCAAAGAGGTGGACCGGGCTTTTCCGCTGATCCGGACGGCCTGCCCGTCGGCGAAACTCGAGGGCTGGCGGCGCTTTGCGCGACAGCGGGTTGCCGCCGGGTCTGAGCCTGGGACCGGAATCCTGCTTGTCGGAAACGAACAGGACTGCATTGTCGGCGTCGCCGCCTTCCGGCTTTCTGACAACCTGCTCCACGGCCGCGTCCTTTGCGCCGATCCTTTCTGCGCGCACGACATTGTCGACCAGGCCAATATCGCCCGTGCCCTGGAGAACGGGCTGGAGAAGATCGCCCGCCGCCACGGCTGCACGGCGGTCCACACCAACGTCGCCTCCTCCGGTCAGCAGGGAGACGACGGCTGGCTGTCCAAGGTCCTCTACGAACGCGGCCATCACCTGGAGGGCCTGAATATGTGCAAGCTGATCTCGACGGTCGCCTAGCCCGGATTTCTCAAACTATGGTGGACGTCACGGAGGCGCATTTGCCGACAGGCCAGGAAAGACGCGAAGAGCGTATCGGCAATACGGTCGAGCGGCCCCCGGGTCTGCGCGAAGCGCAGCCCGAGGACAAGCTTGACGCCGCCTGTCGGCAAATGCGCCCCGCCCTTCGGGTCGCGTCAAGACGTCCGGGCTAGAACCCTTTCCGCAAATCTGCCCCTGGCCAGGCCGTCGGCGGCGGTCGATGATGGTGCCCTCACGACGCTCGCTTGAGGGAGACCCCCCGTGGCAAATCCGATCCGACTCGCGGCCGTGGTACTGGCGGCCGGACTGCTCGCTGCCTGTGCGGCGACTACCGCAGAAACCTCTACCCCGCCGCGCCACATGGTAGCCGCCGCCAATCCGCTGGCGGCCGAGGCCGGCATGGTGATGCTGCGCCAGCGCGGCTCCGCGGTCGATGCGGCCATCGCCACCGCACTCGTGCTCGGCCTGGTGGAGCCGCAGTCTTCCGGGCTCGGCGGCGGCGCCTTCCTGTTGAACTACGATGCCAAGAGCCGCGCCGTGGCCGCCTACGACGGCCGCGAGACCGCGCCCGGCAGCGCCTCCGAAACGCTCTTCCTCACTGACGAGGGCCAGCCGATGTCGTTCTGGGACGCCGTGATCGGCGGCCGTTCGGTCGGCACGCCCGGCCTGCTGCGCATGCTGGAGCTGGCCCACAACGAGCACGGCCGGCTGCCCTGGGCGACGCTGTTTCAGCCGGCCATCCGCCTCGCCGAAAACGGCTTCGCAGTGTCGCCGCGCCTCCACGCGCTGATCGCTGGCGATGACCATCTGAAACGCTACCCGGCGACCGCCGCCTACTTCCACGACGCCGCCGGCAACCCCTTGCCGGTCGGCACGCTGCTGAAAAACCAAGCTTACGCGGACACCCTGCGCGCCGTGGCCGAGGGCGGCGCCGATGCCTTTTACAAGGGCCCTGTCGCCGTTGACATCGCCACCGCGGTCCGCGGCGCCAGCGACAATCCGGGATACCTCAGCTACGTCGACCTGCGGAGCTATCGGGCCAAACGCCGCGAGGCCCTCTGCCTGCCCTACCGCCAGTGGACCGTCTGTGGCATGCCGCCGCCGACCTCCGGCGGGGTCGCCGTGCTGCAGATTCTGAAGTTGCTGGAGCCCTTCGATCTCGCCGCCCTGCCGCCGGCCTCGCCGGAGGCGATCCATCTGGTCGCCGAGGCTAGCCGCCTCGCCTTTGCCGACCGCAGCCGCTTCCTCGCCGATAGCGACTTCGTGGCGGTGCCGCTGGCCGAGCTGCTCGACCCCGCCTACCTCGCCGCGCGCTCGCGCCTCATCGATCCGGCCGCCAGCATGGGCGAGGCGAGCCCGGGGCTGGCGAGCGCGCAGGCGCTGAGCCCGAAGCAGCTCGATCCCCCCTCGACCTCCCACCTCTCGGTGGTCGACGCTGAAGGCAACGCGGTCTCCATGACGGCCTCCATCGAGGGCGCGTTCGGCTCCCACCTCATGGCCCGCGGCTTTCTGCTGAACAACGAGCTAACAGACTTCTCCTTCAGCCCCAGCGCTGACGGGCGGGCGGTCGCCAACCGCGTCCAGCCGGGCAAGCGGCCGCGCAGCTCCATGTCGCCGACCCTGGTGCTCGACCGCGAGGGGCGCTTCGTCATGGCTATCGGCTCGCCGGGCGGCAGCCGCATCATCGGCTACACCGCCAAGGCCATCATCGCGGTGCTCGACTGGAATCTCTCGATGCAGGCCGCCGTCGCCCTGCCGAACTTCGCGAACCGCAACGGCGCCACGGACCTGGAAGCCGGCACCGCCGTCGAAAGCGCCAAGGCCGCCCTGGAAGCCCTGGGGCAGGAAGTCAACGTGAGGGAGATGACCAGCGGCCTGCACGGCATCCGCCGCATCGCCGGGGGCCTGGAGGGCGGCGCCGATCCGCGCCGCGAGGGCGTGGCACTCGGCGAGTAGCCGGCGAGGGGCCGAGGGGGGCCTTGCAGTCGCGTGCTCGCGCTTTAGACTGCGCGGCAATGAAGCAAACCTCCCGCAACGCCTTCGTCGATCTGCCGACCATCACCTTGAAGCCGCACGGCCAGAAGCGGCTGGGCCGCGACCATCCCTGGGTCTACTCCAACGAGGTAGAGATGGATGCCGCCGCCAAGGAGGTGCCGCCGGGCGGGCTGGTGCGCCTCTGCGATGCGCACGGTCGCTACCAGGCAACGGCCTTCTTCAACAGGCATCCGTTGATCGCGGCGCGTGTGCTGACGCGCGACGAATCGGTCGCCATCGACACGGCCTTCCTCGCCGCACGACTGACACGCGCGCTGGCGATCCGCGATCGGCTGGTCGGCGTGCCCTACTACCGCCTGATCCATGCCGAGGCCGATGGCCTGCCGGGCGTCGTCATCGATCGCTTCGGCGACGCCCTCACGCTGCAGGTCAACACCGCCGGCATGGAAGCCCTGACGCCGCAGCTGATCGATGCCCTCAACGCCGTGGTCGCGCCGAGAACCATCGTGCTGCGCAACGACAGCGCGGTGCGCAGCCTGGAACAGCTCGAAGAATGCGTCGCCGTGGTGCAGGGCCGCCTCGACGGGCCGGTGACCCTGGAGGAAAACGGCGCGCGCTTCTTCGCCGACCTGGAAGGCGGCCAGAAGACCGGCTGGTTCTACGACCAGCGCGACAACCGCGCCTGGGCCGCCAGGCTCGCCAAGGCGGCCCGCGTCCTTGACTGCTACGCCTTCGCCGGCGGCTTCACCGTGCAGGCGGCACTCGCCGGCGCGAAGGAGGTGACGGCCCTCGACCGTTCGCAGGGCGCGCTCGACCTCGCCGCGCAGGCCGCCGAGGCCAACGACGTCGCCGGGCGCTGCCGCTTTGTGAGGGCGGAGGTCTTCCAGGAGCTGCAACGACAGAGCGAAGCGGGGGAGCGCTACGGCCTGGTCATCGTCGATCCGCCGGCCTTCGTGAAATCAAAAAAGGACCTGGCGCAGGGCCTCAAGGGCTATCGCAAAATGGTGCGCCTGGCAGCGCCCCTGGTGGCCGAGGGCGGCTTTCTGCTGGCGGCCTCCTGCTCGCACCATGCCGATCTCGCCAGCTTCGCCGATCAGGTGAAGCGCGGCCTGCAGGACGCCGGCCGCGAAGGCCGCATCCTGCGCACCTCCGGCGCCGCACCGGACCATCCGGTGCACCCGGCGCTGCCGGAAAGCAGCTATCTGAAAGTCCAGATCCTGGCGCTGGACTGAGGCCCAGAACCCTTTCCGACCAGATTGGATCAATCCGGCCGAAAAAGGCCCTAACTCGCCTGGGCGGCGGGCTGCGCCTGGGCCTGGCGCAGCGGCAGCACAAGGCGGAACAACGTGCCCTCGGGACCGGAGCGCTCCAGGCGGATGTCGCCGCCGTGGGCGCGCATGATGTCCTGGGCGATGGACAGGCCAAGGCCGGTGCCGCCCTCGCGCGCCGAGCCGGCGAAGGGCTTGAAGATATTTTGCTGGGCCTCCTGCGGCATGCCGGGCCCGTTGTCCGCCACATCGATCACCAGGAAGTCGCGCACCGGCCGGGCCGCCAGGCGCAGCTCGCCGGCGCCGGCCTCCAGCGCGTTGCGGGCAAGGTTGAAGAAGACGCGATAGAGCTGCTCGCGGTCGGCCTCGACCTTGAAGCCGCGGTCGACCTCGTTGACCCAGCCGGCGCGCCCGGCGCCGACCTCCGCCAGCGCCTCGCGCACTTCCGTCAGCAGGTCACGCAGATCGAAGTCCTGCACGTCGAGTTGCACCGGCCCCTCGCGGGTGAACTCCAAGGTCTGGGCGCAAAGGTGCAGGGCGCGGTCGATCACGCCGACGAGGGTGGGTGCCATGGAGCGCACCGCGGGATCGCCGCTCTTGCCGAGGCGGTCGGAGATCAGACTGGCGGTCGCCAGGATATTGCGCAGGTCGTGGTTCACCTTGGTGACGGCGGTGCCGAGAGCGGCCAAGCGCGTCTTCTGCAGGAGCGCCGCGCGCAGTCCCTGCTGCATGGTCACCAGCTCGCGCTGGGCGATGCCGATCTCGTCGCTGCGCTTCGAGGGCACCAGCACCTCAGCCGCCACTTCCGGGTTGGCGCGGAAGGCAGCCATGCTTTCGGTGATGCGGCGCATCGGCCGCACCATCAGCAGGTGCAGGCTGAGATAGACCAGGGCGGCGGTAAAGATGGAGATCCCCAGTGAAAGATTGAGGATGCGCCAGGAGTAGTCGAACATCTCGCTGCGCAGCGGCGCCTCGTCCATCACCACCTCGACCAGGATTGCCGCATCCTTCGGCGAGGGGCCGATGATCCGCAGTAGGCGGTTGTCCGGCGCCAGCAGGGTCATCACAGCATCTCGGATGAGGCCGAAGAAGCTCGCCTCGCGCAGATCATAGGCGGCGTCGATGTGCTCCGGCGTCGCCACCATCAGCATCAGCTTGCCGGCGCCGGGCTTGGTCAGTGCGACCATGTAGGCGCCAACGTGCTGCAGCAGTTCGGCCTCCATCTCCTTGCTGACCATGTTGTCGGGGGTCGCCTCCAGCGCCAGGATCGACAGATGTGCGGCGGCCAGACGCTCCTGCAGGTAAACCACCCGCATGCGTCCGATGGAGGGCGCATAAATCAGCACCTCGGCCAGCATGACGAAAGCGATCGTCAAAAGCAGTAGCTTAGCCGAAAGGCTCTTGGTGAGGGGGGGCAGACGAAGGATGTTGCCCGGCGATCTATGGCCCAACATGACCATGACTTATACCACGCGGGCAGCCCGCGCGGGAATTCGCCTCGTGAAGCCGCCGCCGGCAGAGACTGCGGCCCTCGAGATGGGCCAAAGAAGGGGAGCGCCCGCCGCAATTGCGGGGCGTGCAGCCAACAGCGGCGGACGCTCCTTGGACGCTGCGATCCCCGCCGCTTCAGTTGGACTTGGCGGCGCAGGGATTGGCCGCCGCACAGGGATTGGCCGCACAGGGGTTGGCCGCCGCACAGGGATTGGCCGCTGCGCAGGGATTGCAGGGGCTGCACGGTTTCTTGATGACTGCGGCGGCGCAGGGGTTGCAGGCGTTCTTCGCCGCACAAGGGCTGCAGGGGTTGCAGGCTGCGATCTGCACCGAGGTGTCAGCGGCGTGGGCGGCCGCCAGCGGCAGGGCGGCGGTCCCGGCGGAAACCGTCGCGACGCTCAAGGCGATCAGAGTCTTTTTCAACATGTCACTTGCCTCCAAAATATTCGATCTGTTGGAGCCCCCCGGAAGGAGAAGCTCTTGCATCGACGGACCGCCAGACTCCGGGCAGCCGGGCGCCGATGAGCCCACAATGAGCAGGACAGCGCGCAAGCACGAATCACGCTCCTGCGATTGACTTCAACTTCCTGTGAAAGAAGGGTGATCGCGAGAGCCCCGCGCGCCGGCGGCCACCTCACGCAGCGCCGGTTCCGTCGTCCTTCCGACCCTTCACGTTTCTGTGGAGCACTTTCTTATACAACACCGGCAGCAGCGAGAGAACGATCAAGGCGGCAAGCGGCAGCAACACCTCCGGCGCCAGCATGGCATCCTTGATGCCTCCGGTCTCGCCCGCCGCGAAGATGGCACCGAGGCCATTGCCGACGGAGGCATAGACCAGCGAGCCGGGAATAATGCCGAGCAGGGTGCCCACGGCGAAGACCTTCAGCGAAACGCCGAGAAAGGCCGGTACCAGGTTGACCAGCCAGAAGGGGAACAGCGGGATGAGGCGCAGCACCAGGAGATAGCTGAGCGCATCCTCCTGGAAGCCGGCGCGCATCCGGCGCAGGGCCGGCCCCGCGCGATCACGCAACAGGTCGCCGATCGCGGTGCGCGCGGCCAGGAAGACGGCAACGGCGCCGAGGGTCGCTCCGACGACGGAACTGGCGGCGCCGAGCAGCGTGCCGAAGAGGAAGCCGGCGCCCACGGTCATGACCAGTGCTCCCGGGATGGAGAAGGCCACCATGACCGCGTAGAGGAAGATGAACCCAAGGACCGCCATGGCGCCCTGGGCCTCGACCAGGTCCAGCAGCGCCTCGCGGTGCGCCTCCAGGGTGTCGAAGGCGACGTAGCGGTGGCCGCCCAAGGCCAGGAAGATGCCCAGGCCGGCGAGCAGCACGGCAGCCGGCAGCAGCCGTTTGATAGCGGCGCGGCCCCCAGCGGGATCTCGGCTCGGCTCGGACATGGCATTTCCTTGCTAGATCGTGGTTGGCGGCCGGTCAATCGCCGGGACGGGCGGCGGCCGGCGATGGGCGCAGCCGGCACCGCAGAAACCGCAGAAATCCGGGCCAGCGAGCGGTTTTAGCCGCTGCCTGACCGGACTGCCAGTCACCAAGGCGTGAGCCGCGGCGGAGATTCCGCGGCCCGGGACCCTGGCGGTCGTTGACAGAGCCCCGGCCCGCCCTTATACAGCCCCGTCAATTCGAGATTCAGCCTGATATTGGAGTTTTGCCGTGAAGCGCACCTATCAGCCCAGTGTGCTGGTTCGCAAGCGCCGCCACGGGTTCCGTGCACGTAAGGGAACCGTTGGCGGGCGTCGCGTACTTGCCCGTCGGCGCGCCAAGGGCCGCAAGCGCCTTTCTGCCTAAGTGTCATGATGCCGACCGTCGGGCGGCTCAAGACTCGGCCTCAATTCCTCAAGGTCGCGGCGGCCAAGCGCAAATGGGTCACGCCCGGCCTCGTCCTGCAAGCCGCCAGGCGCCAGCACGGTGAAGACCGCGCGGCGCCTGTCGCGCACGTGGCGCCGGGGGAGGAAGCAGAGGTGCGGGTCGGTTTTACCGTGACCCGCAAGGTTGGCAACGCCGTCGCGCGCAACCGCGCGAAGCGGCGTCTGCGGGCGGCGGCGGCCGAGATTTTTCCGCGCCTCGGCCGAATCGGTACCGACTACGTGGTGATCGGCCGGGTCGCCACTCTGACGCGACCCTACGACGCCCTGCGGGCGGACCTGGAGCAGGCCATCCGCAGGATCGACGGGACCGATAAGCGCCGCAGCACGAAGGAGGCATCGCAATGAAGGTCGTCGGCTTTGTCCTGCTCGCCCTGATTCGCGCCTATCAGCTGCTGATCTCGCCGATGTTCCCGCCTAGTTGCCGTTATTTCCCGACCTGTTCCGACTATGCCCGCCAGGCCGTGAGCCGCCACGGTCCGCTCGTCGGTGCCTGGCTGGCGCTGAAGCGCCTCGCCCGCTGCCATCCCTGGGGCGGCCTTGGCTATGATCCCGTCCCCGACGGGGCGCCTGCAAGTCCCGGTCTCTGCCCGGACCGCCACCACCACCTGCATTCCCTTTCGGGCCGCTGACGCCCGCCCCTGGAGCCCGACTCGTCTTATGGAACAGCGCAATCTTCTTCTCGCGATCGTCCTGTCGCTGGCCATCCTGATCGGCTTCCAGTTCATCTTCCCGCCGGCGACCCCGCCGCAGCAGACCAGTGAAACGACGACCGAGGGCGCACCGGCCCCCGGCGGCAGCGTGCCGTCCCCCGGGGGCGCTCCCGGCGTGCCTGCAGCGCCAGCGCGGGCGGAAGTCATCGGCGCCAGCCCCCGCATCTCCATCGAGACACCGCGCCTCTCGGGCTCCATCGCCCTGCGCGGCGCGCGCCTCGACGACCTGATCCTGACGGAGTATCGCGAGACCATCGACCCGCAGAGCCCGCCGGTCACCCTCCTGTCGCCCGAGGGCTCGGCCAACCCCTACTTTTCCCGCTTCGGCTGGGCCGCCAAGCCGGGCAGCAGCATCGTGCTGCCGAAGGCCGATACCCTGTGGACGGCCGAGGGCGGTCCGCTCACCCAGAACTCGCCCGTGACCCTGAGTTGGGACAACGGCGAGGGCCTGCTCTTCGAGCAGGTGATCGCGGTCGACGACGACTATCTCTTTACGGTGACCCAGAGAGTCGTCAACAACGGGGCGCAAGCTGCCGACGTCGCTCCCTTCGGGCTCATTTCGCGCACCGGCACCCCCGAGATCCTCGGATTCTACATTCTGCACGAGGGCCCGCTGGGCGTGTTCAACGGCACCCTGGAAGAGTACGACTACGACGGTGACCTGCAGGACAACTATCAGGGTCAGGAAGTCGTCATCGACAAGTCGACCACCGGCGGCTGGCTCGGCATCACCGACAAGTACTGGCTGGCCGCCCTGGTGCCCGACCAGTCGGCGGAGGTAAAGGCCCGCTTCGTCTACAACCAACCGGGCGGGCGCGACCACTACCAGTCGGACTTCCTCTACACGGCCGCCACAGTGGCGCCGGGCGCCAGCGTGGAGACCACCAGCCGCCTCTTCGCCGGCGCCAAGGTGGTACCGACCCTGCAGCGCTATGAGGAGACCTACGGCATCACCAACTTCGACCTGGCGGTCGACTTCGGCTGGTTCTATTTCCTCACCAAGCCGATCTTCCTTGCCCTGCATTGGTTGAACGCGCAGCTCGGCAACTTCGGCCTCGCCATCCTGGGGCTGACGGTGGCCATCAAGTTGCTGTTCTTCCCGCTGGCCAACAAGTCCTACAAGTCGATGGCGAAGATGCGCAAGTTGCAGCCCAAGATGATGGAGCTGCGCGAGCGCTACGGTGAAGACAAGCAGCGCCTCAATCAGGAAATGATGGGGTTGTACAAGAAGGAAGGCGCCAATCCGCTGTCCGGCTGCCTGCCGATCCTCATCCAGATCCCGGTGTTCTTCGCACTCTATAAGGTGATGTTCGTCACCATCGAGATGCGCCATGCGCCCTTCTACGGCTGGATCCGCGACCTTTCGGCGCCCGATCCGACCTCCATTCTCAACGGCTTCGGCCTGTTCCCCTGGGGCCCGCCGGAGCTCGGTCTCCTCAACATTTTGAACATCGGCGTCTGGCCGCTGGCGATGGGCATTTCCATGTTCCTGCAGCAGAAGCTGAACCCGCAGCCGCCCGATCCCGTGCAGGCCAAGGTCTTCCTCATGATGCCGGTGATCTTCACCTTCCTGCTGGCCACCTTCCCGGCCGGCCTGGTGATCTACTGGACCTGGAACAACGTGCTCTCCATGGCCCAGCAGGCTTTCATCATGAAGCGTCAGGGCGTCCCGATCGGCGGTGGCAGCGGCAAGAAGACTCCCCCGAAAGAGGTTTGAGGGCAGGACGAAAGCCGGCCCATGAAAGACACCTCATCCAGTGACGAGGAAAAAGCGGCCCTGGAAGCAGGACGGCTTCTTTTCGCCGGCGCCTGCGACTTCCTGGTCTCGGCCGCCGACGAGAACGATCTGCCGCCCCTCGGTGGCAGCGAGGTCGCTTTTGCCGGGCGCTCCAACGTCGGCAAGTCGAGCCTGTTGAACGCCCTGACCGGCCGCAAGACCCTGGCGCGCACCTCCAACACGCCGGGGCGCACGCGGCTGCTGAACTTCTTCAGCCTCGGCGGCCGCCTCATCCTGGTCGATCTGCCGGGCTACGGCTACGCCCGTGCCTCCAAGACCGACGTCGCACGCTGGACGCAACTCACCCGCGGCTACCTGAAGGGCCGTCCGCAGCTGCGTCGGGTCTGCCTTCTGATCGATGCGCGCCACGGCCTGAAGAGCAGCGACAGGCAGGTGATGGAGGAGCTCGACACCGCCGCCGTCTCCTACCAGGTCGTGTTGACCAAGGCCGACAAGATGAAGCCGGCAGCGCTGAAGCGCATCGTCGAGGAGACCGAGGCGACCGTCGCGAAGCATCCTGCCGCGCATCCGCTCTGCATGGTGACGTCCTCGGCCAGCGGCGCCGGCATCGCGGAGCTGCGCGCCGCATTAGCGGCTCTGGCCGAGCCGGCTGCCGGGGGTTAAGGTGGCCCGCGCCGCCGGCCACAGGACGAAGCCGGCCGCCGGGCCTCGTGTGAAATGGGACTTTCAGCGATGACGCAGAAGAACATCAGCGACACCAAGCATTGGCTGCGCACGGCCCGGACCATCACCGAGGCGCTGCCATTCATGCGCCGCTATGCCGGCAAGACCTTCGTCATCAAGTACGGCGGCCATGCGATGGTGGATGCGGAGCTGGCGACGCTCTTTGCCAGCGACATCGCGCTGCTGAAGCAGGTCGGCATCAATCCCATCGTGGTGCACGGCGGTGGCCCGCAGATCGGCCGCATGCTGGAACGCCTGCAGGTGAAGAGCGAGTTCATCGACGGCCTGCGCATCACCGACGCGAACACCGTCGAGGTGGTGGAGATGGTGCTCTCCGGCACCATAAACAAATCCATCGTCAGCGCCATCAACGCCGCTGGTGGGCGCGCCGTGGGGCTCTCCGGCAAGGACGGCAACCTGATCCAGGCGCGCAAGCTGCGCCGCACCACCCGCGATCCGGATTCCAACATCGAGAAGGTGCTCGACCTCGGCTTCGTGGGCGAGCCCTCCCTGATCGACCCGAAAATCCTCACCTCGCTGCAGAGCTCCGACATCATCCCGGTCATCGCGCCGATCGGCGTCGGCGCGGGCGGCGAAACCTACAACATCAACGCCGATACCGTCGCCGGGGCCGTGGCTGCCGCGGCCGGCGCCTCGCGTCTGCTGCTGCTGACCGACGTCATCGGCGTGCTCGACAAGGCGGGTGAGCTGATCCAGGAACTGAAGGCCGACCAGGTCGAGAAGCTGCGCGCCGACGGCACCATCACCGGCGGCATGCTTCCCAAGCTGGAGACCTGTGTCAGGGCGGTGAACGAAGGCGTTGAGGCGGCGGTCATATTGGATGGCCGCGTGCCTCACTCGATGCTGCTGGAGATCTTCACCGGTGGCGGCATCGGAACGCTGATCTCGCGCTGATCCGGCCCGGCAGGCGGCTACTGGCCGAGGCTGGCGAAGAAGTCGAGCTGCCATTCCATTTCTTCGGGCGACAGCGGAAAATCGCTGCCGTCGCGCGCATGCAGAGCCTTGTTCGGTGGAATGCCGCCCATGTTGGTCTGCAGCTGCAGCGCCACGCGCATCGAGCAGCCGGCCTTCCAGGCCAGGGCGGTGACGCCCTTGGCCGAGTGGCCCTGCAACACGCGGTCGACATAGGCCGGCGTGACACCTGTCATGGTCGCCAGGGCGTGGCGCACGAAATCGCGCTGGCCGGCGAGCACCGCGTCGCCTACCGCCTCGCTGTTCAGCTTGCCCGCCTTCTTCAGCCGGGCCACCTCTTCGGCCGGACTGACAATCGGCGCCGCCGCCTTTGCTGCCGCGGGTGCGTCGGCGGCGCCTTCCTCGATGCGCTTGCGCACCTCGTCGGCCACCGCCTTGGCGGTCTGCTTGTCGAGGTCGCTGCGGTTCTGCAGCTTCTGCAGCAGCGACTCAGCGACGAGACCGGCGAGCTTCTTCACCGCCCGCGCTGGCAGCATCGGCCGCTCGACCAAGGGCTGCTGCCATGCAGGTTCCCTCGCCGAGGCGTCGATCAGATTGTCGAGGGTTTCCTCGCGGATCTGTGCTGACTTGTTGGCCAGCAGCTCGCTCACCGCCTGGCGGTCGTCGCGCTGCACGATGGCATCGGAAATCGTCTCGCCCAGGGCGTTGCGGCGGGAGATCGCGCAGAGCCGGCTGGAGAGGCCCGAAGAGGCAATGATTTCCAGCAAATCCTCATCGCTCAGCAGCGGCGAGAACTCGAGCACCGGGCAAGCGACCACGTCCTCCGCGTCCCGCGCCAGCTGCTGGATCACCTGCGGCGGTGCTCCGGCTACCGACTTCAAGGCTTCGGCGAGGATCTGGCGTACCCGAGTGGCCTGGTCGCGCGCCAGCAGCTCCAGGGTCTCCTCGACGAAGCGCTGCGCTTGCTCCTGCGCGCCGCGGCTCTCCTCGGCGGTCAGCTTGGCGATCTTGGAGGCCAACTCGGCGCGCACCGCCTCGTCGGCATCGCGGGCCAGGACGAGGTCGGCATGGCCCGGCGTCTGTGCATTGGCGGCGATGCGTCGGCGCACCTCGGTGGAGGGGTCCTCCGCCAGGAAATAAAGCACCTCCGGACGCAGGTCGGCGCGCGCTGCGAGGTTGGCGCGGGTGCTGTCCGAGCCGCTCTGGGCCAGTTCCCGGCTCTCCTCGTAGGAAAGCTTCTCCGGCAGCTTGCGGCGTCCGATCCCGAGCACCCTCACTTCCTGCCTCCTCTGCGGTCGTAGTCGGAAGCCAGGTTCAGGCTGTGCTTGCCGGCGCGCTTGGCGCCGTACATCGCCTCGTCGGCGCGACGGAACAGGGAATCGAGGCCCTCGCCGGTGCGAGCGTCGTAGAGGGCCACGCCGAGCGAGAGGCCCAGCGGGTGGGCTGCATCGCCGGAGAAGCCGCGCAGCCGCTCGGCCGCCTTCAGCAGCAGCTCGCCCTTGCGCTCCGCTGCGGCACGATCGATGCCGCAGAGGAACAGCGCGAACTCGTCGCCGCCGAGACGCGCAGCGAGGTCGTCACCGCGAATCTGCTCCTTCATCAGGGCGGCAACCTCGAGCAACGCCTCGTCGCCGGTCTGGTGGCCGTGGGTGTCGTTGACCCGCTTGAAGTTGTCGAGATCGATGTAAAACAGGGCCCCCTTGACCTTCGAAGCTTCCCCGCCGACGCAGTGCTCGAGGCTGTCGATAAAACCGCGCCGGTTGTGCAGGCCCGTCAGCGGGTCCGTCATGGAAAGCACGGCCATCTCGGTCTGCCGGTCGAGCTGCTCGATGGCGAGGCCGACCTGGCCGGCGATGTTGTCGAGCAGGCTGCGGTCCTCGGCCGCCCAGCGCGGGCTGCCGCTGGCGCGCCAGGCGCAGAGCAGGCCGTTGGTCTTGTCGCGGAAGCGCGTGGCGCGCAGCAGCAACTCGCCGCTGGGATCCTGCAGCTCGACCGCCGGACGGCCTTCGGCGAGCTGCTTCACCAGGGAGGCCAGCAGGTCGCTCTGAGCCGGCTTGCCGGACTGTGCCAGGGCCGTGCCGAGGGCGCCGTCCACCAGGGCGTGGATCGACAGCCCGGCAAGCGCCAGCGCCGGCATCAAGGCCTCGGCGGTGGCATCCAGCATGCGCGCGGGATCGAGCTCCCGGCGCACCATGTTGACGATGTAGGAGAACAGGCGCTCGCGGTTGCGCGCCTCGGCGAGGTCAGCCTCCTGGCAGCGCAGACCGGTGATGTCGCGGCAGACCCCGCGCGCGCCGATCCAGGCGCCGCCCTCGGAAGTCAGCGGCAGGGCCGTCGACAGCAGACAGAGTTGCTCGCCTGCAGCGCCGCGCACCCAAAGCTCGGCAGCCTCGACCGTAGACTTGGCAGTGAAGGGAGAAGTCTCGACGCTGTCGATCAGGGGGGCGGAGTCGAGCAGCAGGTCGCGGGCCAGGCGGCCGACCAGTTCGGACGCCGGATAGCCGAGTGCCCCGCGCGGCGAGACGAAGACGAAGCGTCCAGCGGTGTCGGTCTCCCAGGCGAAGTCGTTGGAGATCTCGACCAAGTCCTTGTAGCGCTGCCGCGATTCCACCAGTGCCGCGCGCAGGCGGCGCTCCAGTGTCACGTCACGGCCGAGCAGCAGGGCGACGGTACTGCCGGCCCAGGGCAGCACCACGACGTCGAAGGCGCGCTCCACCACGGTGCCGCGCTCTGCGCCTCTGACCACCAGCGGATTGATCTGAGCGGAGTTGCCGGCGAGGGCGGCCTGGATGGCGCCGCGCAGCTCTTCGTTCTGGCCGGACTGCAGCACCTGGCCGATGGGCTCGGCCAACTCGTTGGCATCCAGCACGATGCCGTTGTGGCCGGCCAGCAGCACCGCGCCGGGAAACTGCGTGAAGACGCCGCCGGCGGACAGCACTCCGCCGGGCGCAGCCTCGTCGACGAGTCGCCGGTAGCTGTCCGTCAGCTGATGTCCACGGGGGGGCCCGCTCACCGCCTGCGACCGTAGTATCGAGATCTCTTTTGGTTCACGCGCAGCTGCTCCAATCAAGACCGAGAATCTGCGCCTTTCGCCGTTAAGATGCGCTTAAGTGGCCGTGACATTTTGCGGTCCTCGCTGGCTTCGCAGCGCGCCTTCCCGCAGATCGGCGGCGGTCGAACCATGTTCCGCCAGGTTAACCCCTGCTTTACCCTGGTGACCCAAGCAAACCGCGGGAGGGGCACGGCGACGGTCCGGCCCGGGGCCAGGGCGTCATTGACAGGGCCGCGACCCTCCCGCATCTTCCGCGGCGCGCCCCATCGACTGCTGGGGGCGCCAAAAACCGACGCTTGAACCAGCCTCACAGGATCCCATGCAGACAGACCAGCTAAGGGGCATCATCGAAGATGCCTGGGAAGCGCGTGACAGCATCGGCACCGAGACCGCCGGCGAGGTCCGCGAAGCCGTCACCGCAGCGCTCGCCGGTCTCGACGCCGGCACCTACCGGGTGGCCGAGAAGGCGAGCGGCAGCTGGCAGGTGCACCAATGGCTGAAGAAGGCGGTGCTGCTGTCCTTCCGCCTCAACGACATGGCCCCGATCCCGGGCGGGCCGGGCGAGAACACCCATTGGTGGGACAAGGTGCCCTCGAAGTTCGAGGGTTGGGGCGAGAACCGCTTTCGCGCCGCCGGCTTCCGTGCCGTGCCCAACTGCATCGTGCGCCATTCCGCCTACATCGCGCCCGGCGTCATCCTGATGCCTTCCTTCGTGAACCTCGGCGCCCACGTCGACAGCGGCACCATGGTGGACACCTGGGCTACCGTCGGCTCCTGCGCGCAGATCGGCAAGAATGTGCACCTGTCCGGCGGCGCCGGCATCGGCGGCGTGCTGGAACCGCTGCAGGCCGGCCCGGTGATCATCGAGGACAACTGCTTCATCGGCGCGCGCTCCGAGGTGGTCGAAGGTGTCGTGGTCGAGGAAGGTTCGGTGCTCTCCATGGGCGTCTTCATCGGCGCCTCCACCAAGATCGTCGATCGCGAGACCGGCGAGATCCACATGGGCCGCGTCCCGGCCTACTCGGTGGTGGTGCCCGGCAACCTTCCCGGCAAGCCGCTGCCCGACGGCAGTCCGGGGCCGGGCCTCTACTGCGCCGTCATCATCAAGCGCGTCGACGAGCGCACCCGCTCCAAAACTTCGATCAACGACCTCTTGCGCACCTGAGGCAGAACTGCATATGGCAGCGGTAAGGCTCGATACGCTGGAATTGGCGCAGGCACTGATCCGCTGTCCCAGCGTGACCCCGCAGGAGGGCGGCGCCCTCGACCTGCTGGAATCGGTCTTGGGCGACCTCGGTTTCACGTGCCATCGCCTGCCCTTCGCCGAGGACGATAGTCCGCAGGTCGACAACCTCTATGCCCGTCTCGGCGAGGAAGGGCCCCACCTCTGCTACGCCGGGCACACCGACGTGGTGCCGGCCGGCGCCGGCGCCGACTGGAGCGTCGATCCCTTCGCCGCGGAAGTGCGCGACGGCGTGCTCTACGGCCGCGGCGCGGTCGACATGAAGGGCGCCATCGCCGCTTTCCTCGCCGCCGTCAGCGACTACCTGGCCGAAGGCCGGCCGAAGGGTTCCCTGTCCCTGCTGATCACCGGAGATGAGGAGGGCGATGCCGTCAACGGCACCCGCAAGGTACTGCGCTGGCTGCGGCAGCGCGGCGAGACCATCGACTGCTGCCTGGTCGGCGAGCCGACCAGCGATGCCCGGCTCGGCGACATGGTGAAGATCGGCCGGCGCGGCAGCCTGAACGCCCGACTCACGGTCTACGGCACCCAGGGCCACACCGCCTATCCGCAGCTCGCCGACAACCCGCTGCACCCCCTGGCGCGCATGCTGAACGCTGTGGTCAGCGAGCCGCTCGACGCTGGCAACGCACACTTTCCGCCCTCCAGTCTTCAGCTCACCTCTATCGACGTCGGCAACCCCACCACCAATGTGATCCCGGCGAAGGCGACGGCGCTATTCAACGTCCGCTTCAATGACATCCACTCCAGCGCCACTGTCGAGGCCTGGCTGCGCGAACGTCTCGACCGCGCCCTCGATGCCGGCCGCGGCGCGCGCTACGAGCTCGTGCTCCGGGTCTCCGGCGAATCTTTCCTCTGCCCGCCGGGGCCGTGGAGCGCGCTGCTCTCCGAGGCCGTCGCCTCGGTGGTCGGCAGCGCGCCGGCGCTCGGCACCACCGGCGGCACCTCTGACGCGCGTTTCATCAAGGATCACTGCACCGTGGCCGAGCTCGGTCTGCTGAACGCCACCGCCCACAAGGTGGACGAGCACGTCCCGCTCGAGGACCTGGCACGGCTCACCGCGATCTACCACGCCGTGCTGCAGCGCTACTTCACCCGATGATCCCGAGCACCCAGGAAATCGTCTACCGCGTCTTCGGTGCCTGGCGGCTGGCGCGCTTCGACGCCAGCGGCAAGCAATACTTCGAGGAATCGCGGCGGGCGGCGCTGCGCTCCTTCTTCGCCGCCGCCCTGGTGGTGCCCGCCTATTTCATCGCCCAGCTGCTATCGATCTCGCGTGTAGACGTGGCGACCGATGAGGATCCGCTGATCGTGGCCCTGGTCTTCGCGCTCGGCTATTGCCTGCTGTGGGTGGTGCCGCCGGTCATCATCTACCGCGTCTGCCAGGTCATCGACCGCGAGAAGGCATTCTTCCGCTTCCTCTCCGCCAACAATTGGTCCAGCGTCATCGCGCTTCACCTGCAGCTGGCGGTTACGGTTCTCGCTGCCGGCGGGATCGTTCCGGAGGCCCTGGCGCCCCTGCTGGGCCTCGGCGTCTTCGCCTACCTGCTCACCTACCAGTGGTTCATCACCCGCCACTGCCTCGACGTCTCGCCCCTCGCCGCCGTGGGTTTCGTCGCCTTGCATGCCATTCTTGGGGTGCTGATTGAAAGCATCTCCCTCGGCATCGTCCTTCAGCCGCCCGGGTAGCCGACCTCGGTGAGATAGAGCCCGGCGGCCGGCGCCGTCGGCCCGGCGGCGGCACGGTCGCGCGCCGCCAGCGCCGCGCGCAGATCCTCGGCACGCCACCTGCCCTCGCCGACCAGCTTCAGCGAGCCAACGAAGTTGCGCACCTGGTGATGCAGAAAGGAACGTGCCTCGGCGCGGATCTCGATGGCCTCGCCCGCCCGCGTCACCGACAGCAGGTCGAGGGTCTTCACCGGCGACTTCGCCTGGCACTCGCTGGCGCGGAAGGAGGTAAAGTCGTGATGGCCGACCAGGGCCTGCGCGGCGCCGTGCATCGCCGCGGCGTCGAGCGGCTGCGGCACGAACCAGGCGCGGCCGCGCGCCAGCGCCAGCGGCGCACGCCGGTTCACGATGCGATAGAGATAGGCGCGTCTGATGGCGGAGAAGCGCGCGTGGAAGTCGCCGGCCACGGCCTCTGCGGAGAGCACCGCCACCGGCGCCGGCTTCAGGTGGAAGTTCACCGCCGCCATGACGGTCTCCGGGGTGGTGTCCTTCGCAAGGTCGAAGTGCGCCACCTGGGCGAGGGCATGCACCCCGGCATCGGTGCGCCCGGCGCCTTCGACCAGCACGCTCTCGCCGCAGAATTCTCTGATGGCCGCCTCCAGGGCCGCCTGCACCGAGGGGCCGTTGGCCTGACGCTGCCAGCCGACGAAGCCGCCGCCGTCGTATTCCACCACGATCTTGTAGCGGGTCACGGCAGCACCCTTCCGGCCGGGAGCGCAAAGCCGCGCAGGAAGGCCTCGGCCGCCAGCGGCGCCTTGCCGGCGCGTTGCAGCTGCAGGAGGCGCAGCGAGCCCGTCCCGCAGGCCACCGTGGCGCGGTCGTCGAGCACGGTGCCCGGCACGCCGCTCTCCGGCCGCGGCGCGGCCGCCAGCACCTTCACGCGCTCACGGCCCTTGTCGCCTTCCACTTCGAAGTAGGCACCGGGCCGGGGCGCGAAGGCGCGCACCCGGCGGTCGAGCTCCGCTGCGCTTTGGCGCCAGTCGAGGCGGCCCTCGGCCTTTTCCAGCTTGGCGGCGTAGGTGACGCCCTCGTCCGGCTGCGGCCTGGCCTCGAGGCGCCCGCTGGCAAGGCCCGCGAGCGCCTCGCCGATCATTGCCGCGCCGAGCGCCGCCAGGCGGTCGTGCAGCGCCTGCCCGGTCGTCTCCGCGTCGAGGGGAACTGCCTGCTGCAGCAGCATCGGACCGGTGTCCAGTCCGGCCTCCATCTGCATCACAGTGACGCCGGATTCGCGGTCGCCGGCCAGAAGCGCCCGTTGGATCGGTGCCGCTCCGCGCCAGCGCGGCAGCAGCGAGGCGTGCAGGTTCACGCAGCCGAGGCGCGGCGCGTCGAGAATCGCCTGCGGCAGAATCAGGCCGTAGGCCACCACCACCGCGACGTCGAGATCGAGCGCCGTGAAGTCGGCCTGGGCCTCGCTGGACTTCAGCGAGGTCGGCGTGCGGACTGGCCAGCCGCGCGCCTCGGCGAAGGCCTGCACCGGGGAGGGACGCGGCTTCTGGCCGCGGCCGGCCGGGCGCGGCGGCTGCGCGTAGACGGCGGCGATGAGGTGGCCGGCCTCGGCCACCGCCTGCAGCGCGGGCACCGCGAAGTCGGGCGTGCCCATGAAGGCCAGGCGCAGGGCTCTCGCGGCCGGAGGGGGCACCGGCGCGCCCTCAGACCGTCGCGTAGCTGGCCAGGGGCGTGTTGGACTTCTTCGCCTTCAGCAGCTTGCGCAGGATCATGTTGCGCTTCAGCGCCGTCAGGTGGTCGACGAAAAGGATGCCGTCGAGGTGATCCATCTCGTGCTGGATGCAGGTGGCCAGCAGGCCCTCCGCCTCGATCTCGCGGATTTCGTTCTCGCGGTCGAGGAAGCGCACGCGGATCGCCGCCGGGCGTGCCACCTCGCCATAGTACTCAGGCAGCGAGAGGCAGCCTTCCTCGTAGGTGGCGTCGTCGTCGGACACCTCGACCAGTTCCGGATTTGCCATGCAAAGCGGCGCCTCGGGCTCCTCGTCGCCGGAGATGTCGACTACGATGACCCGCTTCAGCACGCCGACCTGCGGCGCGGCAAGGCCGATGCCGGGCGCCGCGTACATGGTCTCCAGCATGTCGGCCATGAGCTGCCGGACCTCGTCGTCGACGGCCTCGACCGGCGCACAGACCTTCTTCAGGCGCGGATCGGGAGCGGTGATGATCGGTAAGAGAGCCATGGCCCTACCTAAATGGAGACTCTAGCCAGCCTGAGGGCGGGCCGGCGATGGGCGCAGCCGAAGCCCCAACGGCTTGTTAGGTATGGCCAGAAAGCTCCGGGGTCAAGAGAATCACGGTGCCGCGCCGCGGCGGCGCTAGGCTGCCGGCGGACATCCGTGATACCTTCGGATTCGCGTTCTGTTCCTCTTCGGAGTCCAGCCCATGGACCTGCTGATCGTCGTTGCCGCCGTCGCCGCCGCCCTCGTGGTCGGCGCCGTCGTCGGCCTTTTCCTGCGCCGGGCCCCGGCAGCGGAGGAGAACCAGGCCTTTGCCATGCTCGGCGGGCGCTTGGCCCAGATGGCCGAAAGCCAGAACGCCGTGCAGAGCGCCATCGTCGAGCGCCTGCAGGCGCAGGAGCGTGTTGTCGTCAAGGCGGTGGACGAGCGCCTGCAGGGCTTTTCCAAGCTGGTCGGCGACCGGCTGACCGATTCCACCGCCAAGCACCAGACGGCGCTGGCCGACCTGCGCGAGCGATTGGCGGTGATCGACAAGGCGCAGCAGAACCTGACCGAGCTGTCGACCCAGGTGGTCGGTTTGCAGGATATTTTGGCGAACAAGCAGGCGCGCGGCGCCTTCGGCGAGATCCAGCTGCGCGACCTGGTGGAAGCGACCCTGCCGCCCTCGGCCTATGCCTTCCAGGCGACGCTCGGCAACGGGCGGCGCGCCGACTGCCTGCTGCAGCTGCCCAATCCGCCGGGCGCCATCGCCATCGATTCCAAGTTTCCGCTGGAAAGCTACGAGGCGCTGCGCAATGCCGGCAGCGACGATGCGCAGATCACGCTGGCACGGCGCGCCTTCATGGTGGACGTGCGGCGCCACGTGCAGGACATCGCCCAGCGCTACATCATTCCCGGCGAAACCGCCGAGTCGGCCCTGATGTTCCTGCCCAGCGAGGCGGTCTACGCCGAACTGCACGCCAACTGTCGCGGAGTGGTCGAGGACTCCTACAAAGCGCGGGTGTGGATCGTCTCGCCGACCACCCTGATGGCAACCCTGAACACCGTGCGCGCGGTCCTCAAGGACGTGCGCATGCGCGAGCAGGCCAGCATCATCCAGGCCGAAGTCGGCAAGATGATGGAAGACGTGCTGCGCCTCGACAAGCGGGTGGTCAGCCTGGAGACCCACTTCGACCAGGCCCGCCGCGACATCGAGCAGATCCGCACTTCCTCGACCAAAATCCTCGGCCGCGGCGAAAAGATCGGCGAGCTGGAGCTGGAAGAGGCCGAGCGCGAAGCCGAACAGGTCACCCCGCCGTCCCCGCAGCTCGGCACCCCGACGACGCACTGACACTGGTCAACGCCTCCGCCCCATACACCGTCGTCCCGGCACTTGGTGCCGGGACCCATTGCCCTGACCACCCGACAGGTCGTGGTGACTTCCCACCAATGTTTGCCATGCCTCGATGCCAATGGGTTCCGGGGACAAGCCCCGGAACGACAGTGGTGTTTAGGCCTAGCCGCCCCGAGATTGTGGACGCCGCAGGTTCGGGGGCCAGGGCAGTGGGAGGGAAGGTGGAGAGCGACGGCAAACGCCGATTAATCTATAATAAGTTAATTAACTGAAGCAGCAGAAATCCGCAATTTCAGGTCACTCGAATCTCTTAAATTAACTCATTATCGATTAAATATAACTCAATTCGACACCCGCACGCGGTAAGTCAGCACGGTCTCGCCGCCGGCCGGGACGCTGAGGCGCCAGGAGATCCGGTTGGCACTGTCCTGCGCGTGCGGGGCGCTCTCCTCGCGCAGGCTCCAGCCCTGCGGCATCTGGCCGGCAACGACCACCTCGACCGCCTCGTCCTTGGCGTTCTTCACGGTGACCTGCTGGCCGGTCTCGTAGCTGCGGTCGGAGAGCCGCTCGTAGACCGTGCGCTCGGCGCGAGCCGTCACGTCGAAGGCCTGGCCGAGGGTGAGGCGGGCCTTCTCGCCCTCGGGCGTGTGGGCGATGCCGTCGGCGCCGAGGAACAGCGTGGCGCCTTCGGCGCTTCCGGAGGGGCCGTAGACCCGGATGATGCCGGCCGGCAGCGGCGCGCCAAGGCCAAGGTCGGCCGTGTTTTCCAGTTCCAGGACCAGGGCGGCGTTCAGCGGTCCGATCTCCTCCTGCCCGGGATGGGCGGCGACCAGCCCCTCGAAGCGGTACTCGCGGGTCACCCTCACGTTCTGGGCGCTCATCAGCGGGATCTGCTTGGTCTCGCCGCGCCGGAGGGTGACCGGGTTGGCGAGGCTGTAGACGTAGCGGTCGGCGGCGGCCACCGCCTCGGACATGTCGGCGGCCGGGGCCATGGCCACGGCGGATTCGGCGCGCATGAACGTCTGCTGGCCCTTGAACGTCTGCGGCCCCTGGTTCACCTCGCCGGCCACCAGCCTGAGGGCTGCCCCTTCGAAGTCGCTGTCGGTCGCGTTCGTGAGGGTCACCAGGGCCTGGAGATCGAGATACTCCGAGGTGCGGTTCAGGCGCGCCACGTAGTCGGCGCGCCACGAAAGGCCGCGGGTCAGGTAGTCGATCCGCAGGTCGTTGGGGCCCGCCTGGCCGGGAAACACCCGAGCCAGCAGGGCCGGCGCGCTGCGCAGGCCGGCCGGCAGGGAGGTGAAGGCGGGACGGCCCGGCGGATCGATCTCGATGCGGTTGCCGATCTGCACCACCAGACCGCCGGCCAGCGACAGCACGCGGGCCTCCTCGACCATGTCCGCGCCGGTCTCCGGGTGGGCGCGGATGATCTGGATCGTCTGGCCGAGCGATGCCTCCAGCAGGCGCTGCGGCGTCAGCAGGTCGCCCGCCAGGCTCTGCTCGATGATGCGCAGGCCGGGCGCTGCCAGCAGCACAGTCTCCGGCAGCATCTGCCCGGGCACATCCTCGATGGCGAGCAGCGTCTCGCCGGCCGGCAGATCGAGCCGGCGCGTCTCGCTGACCAGGCCGAGGTTCTGGTTGTAGACCGTGAGGATGAGGCTGCGGCGGTTCTCGGCCGTCAGCCGCAGTTCCTGGGCAGCGGCGCCGAGCGGCAGCAGGGTGGCGGAAGCCAGCAGCAAGAGCACGAGGGCGGCAGTGTGCAGGCGGGGGTGAGCGATCATGTGCCGGAGGTCCTAAAGCTGGAGGGCGGCGAGAGTTTACTTAAATCCAGGGCGGCAGCCTGCGCGACGATTGGGGCAAGACTTTGTCCCTTCGGCGGTTCAGGCGGGACGGCGCGCCTTCAGGGCCGCCGTCAGGGTGCCGTCGTCGAGGTAGTCGAGCTCGCCGCCGACCGGTACGCCGTGGGCGAGGCGCGAGATCTTCACGCCGCTGCCGGCCAGCCGTTCGGAAATGTAGTGCGCCGTGGTCTGCCCGTCGACCGTGGCCGAAAGCGCCAGGATGACCTCCTCGACGCCGCTTGGCGCCGTGGTGGCGCGCGCCGCCAGGCCACCGAGGTTCAGTTGCTCGGGGCCGCGGCCATCGATCGCCGAGAGGGTGCCGCCGAGCACGTGGTAACGGCCCTTAAAGGCGCCGCTGCGCTCCAGCGCCCAGAGATCGGCGACATCCTCCACCACGCAGAGCAGCTTGGCATCGCGCGTGACATCCTGGCAGATGCCGCAGGGATTGCGGGTATCCAGGTTGCCGCAGGTCGTGCAGAGGGTAACCGACTCGGCGGCCCGCACCATGGCCGCGGCCAGCGGCAGCATCAGCGCCTCGCGCTTCTGCATCAGGTGCAGCACGGCGCGGCGTGCCGAGCGCGGTCCAAGGCCGGGCAGGCGGGCGAGAAGCTGAATCAGGCGTTCGAGGTCGCCGGCGATCATCGATGTCTGGCGGAGGTCAAAGAGGTCAGAACGGCAGCTTGAAGCCGGGCGGCAGGTCGAGGCCGCCGGTCACCTGCTTCATTTCCTCGGCAACGGTAGCCTCGACCTTCGCCTTGGCGTCGTTCACGGCGGCGACGATGAGGTCTTCCATGACCTCGACCTCGTCGGGATCGACCAGCACGGGATCGATCTTCAGGCTGCGCAGCTCCGACTTGCCGTTGAGGGTCGCCTTGACCATGCCCGCACCGGACTGGCCGGTGATCTCGAGCTGGCCCAGCTTCTCCTGCATCTCAGCCATCTTGGCCTGCATCGCCTGCGCCTGCTTCATCATCTGGCCCAGGTTCTTCATCGCTCGTCGGCTCCTTCGTCTGCGTCTGGCTGAGGGGGCTCCTGGCGCCCAGTGGTGTCGTCCTGTCCGCTGTCGCGGCGCGCCACCAGCTTGGCTGTCGGGAAAGTCTCGATGATCGCCTGCACCAGGGGATGCTGCATCACCGCCGCGCGCTTGGCAGCTTCGGTTGCCTTGGCCTGCGCGCGCAAGGTGGCCTCGCCCTGCTGCTGCGAAATGGTGATGACCCAGCGCCCGCCGCAGGCCGCCTCCAGCGCCGCGCCGAAGCGGCTGGCGAGATTGGCCGGGGCCGCCTCGCTAACGCGCAGCTCGATGCGGCCGGGCTCGAAGCGCACGAGATGGACATCGTCCATCAGGTGGTTGGCGAGGATGCCCTCGCCCTGCTCGCGCACCAGCGCCACGGCCTTGGAGAAGTTCTCCGGCGCTTCGATGCGTCCGGGCTGCGCCGCCGTCTCCTCCCGCGGTTCCGGCAACGGCGCAGCGCGGGCGAGCGCCGCGCGCGGGCCTCCGTCATTGCCAGGGGCGCCGCCCGGTGCGGAAGGCTCGTAGCTTGCAGCGCGCGCTTCCACCGGCGCGCCGCCGTTGCCGCCCGGGGCGGCCGCCGCGCGGGCACCACCTGCCGAGGCCGGCGCCGCGCCCGCCGAGCCGCTGAGGCGGTCCACCAGCTCGCCGGGGGTCGGCAGATCGCTCACGTAGGCGAGGCGAATCAGCGCCATCTCGGCGGCCTGCAGCGGCACCGGCGCAGACTGCACCTCGCCGAGGCCCTTCAGCAGCATCTGCCAGAGGCGCGCAAGGGCGGCGAGGGTCAGCTTCTGCGACAGCACCCGGCCGCGCAGCCGCTCGGTCTCCGGCAGGCCGGGCGCGTCCAGCGTCTGCGGCACCAGCTTGGCGCGGGTCAGGAAGTGCGTCAGCTCCAGCAGGTCCTGCACGATCACGGACGGATCGGCGCCGGCGGCGTAAAGGTCGGCGACGATGTCGAGGCTGCCCGGCACCTGGCCGGCGACGAGCGCCTCGAAGAGGTCGAAGATGCGCGCCCGGTCGGCGAGGCCCAGCATGGACTGCACCTGCGCGGGCTCGACCGTGGTGCCGCCGCCCAACGCGATGGCCTGGTCGAGCAGCGAGAGGCCGTCGCGCGCCGAGCCGTCGGCCGCCCGCGCGATCATCGCCAGGGCCTCCGGCGCCACGGTGACACCTTCCTTGGCGACAATGCGTCCGAAGAGGCCCTGCAGGTCCTCGGTGGTGAGCCGGCGCAGGTCGAAGCGCTGGCAGCGCGACAGCACCGTCACCGGCACCTTGCGAATCTCCGTGGTCGCGAAGATGAAGACCACGTGCTCCGGCGGCTCCTCCAGGGTTTTCAACAGCGCGTTGAAGGCGCTGTTGGAGAGCATGTGGACCTCGTCGATGATGTAGATCTTGTAGCGTGCCTGCACCGGGCGATAGCGCACGCCCTCGATGAGCTCGCGGATGTCGGCGACGCCGGTGCGGCTGGCCGCGTCCATCTCGATGACGTCGACGTGGCGGTCCTGAGCGATCGCCTTGCACTGATCGCAGAACCCGCAGGGCGACGGCGTCGGGCCGCCCTGGCCGTCCGGCCCGCTGCAGTTCAGCGCCCGGGCGATGATGCGCGCCGTGGTGGTCTTGCCGACGCCGCGCACGCCAGTGAGGATGAAGGCATGCGCCAGGCGGCCGGTGTCGATGGCGTTGGTGAGGGTCCGCACCAGGGCTTCCTGGCCGACCAGGTCCGCGAAGGTCGCCGGGCGGTACTTGCGTGCCAGCACCCGGTAAAGGCTGTCCTTGGGGAGGGCTTCCCCCTTGAGGCCTTCCGGGTCTCTCTCGCTGGTGGCGTCGCTCATTGAGGCAATCCGGGGAGCGGAAGGCGCGCTCGCCGCGGCCCCTGCAAAAGGAGGTGGGGCCGGGACCTCACGCGGTGAAGTATCGGGTGGGAGATTGGAACAGCGACCCGGGCCAGAATCTCGTTACGGCTGCTTCCTTCCGGACCTGACCGGGTTGGCGAGTGGTCCGTCCGCCGCCAACCTCCCGCTGACAATATCGGGCATCGGACCCGCCGGAGCAAGCCCTCGCCCGGGCCTGGCCTGGGGACTTTTTTCCCTATTCCTCGGCGGCTTTCGCAGTTTCGCCGGAATCCAGGGCACGCGGCGCTACTGGCGCTCCAGGCTGATAAGGGAGCCGTCGCGGGCCGGAAAGGTGACCTTGGCGATGCCGCAGGCGGCATCGTACCAGACGTCGCGCTGGATCTGGCCGGTGAGGCGGAAGTGCCGGGCCGGGGTCTCCACCCCGGCCACGCTCACCGCCTCCTCACCGAGCGCGGCGCTGTCGACCACCTTCATCCTTCCGTCGATGGTGTCGAACAGCGCCTGCGACTTGGTGGAATCGCGGTGCCACAGGCTGGCCGGCACGATGAAGCCGGAGACGTTGAAGGCGACGTCGTTGACCGTGCCGCGCAGCGCGCCGTCGCGGCGCTCCGCCTTCAGGCGCCAGAGGGTGCCGTCGTCGTCGGTGGCGGAGACCAGCGAATGCAGCCAGCCCTGGCGCCAGACCTCCTCCGCGCGGTGGGTGAAGCGGAACAGGGTGATGCCCAGGAGGTCGACGGCAATGTCGATCGCGACCTCGACCACGAAGTCGCCGTCGCGGCGCGAGAAGCCGAAGACGTGTTCGCCGATCACGTTGCCGTGACGCAGCACCAGGAAGCGCCAGCCCGCGCCGCGCGGAAAGAGGTCGCAGGCCTTGGCGAAGGACGCGGGCAGGCCGAAGCCCAGCCCCGTCCCCAGTCCGGCTGCGGTCCCGCCCAGCACTCTCAGGGCTTGCCGTCTGTACATTCCGCGCTCCCTCTTCGCGTTCGCGACCTTGGCCCATCGGGCCCTTGGAGACAACTACGCTGCGGCCGGTCCTCGGGGACGCAAAGCAGCGATTGCCAGGCGCGGCGACGCCGTGCCACCTTTGCCCGCATGCCGAAGCTGAACTTCTATGCCCCCAACTTTTACGCTGGGGTGCCGCTCGATCGCGCCGACCGCCTGCGCGGCGATGCCGAGCGCCTGGCCGCCCTGCTGGAGGACCCGCGCTGCTGCGTGGTCCCGCTGTGGCGCAGTCAGCACCTGATCGCCGCCGAGGCGGAAGCGGTGGTGCTGCGGCGGAGCGAACTGGACGGCCTGCTCGAGTTGGCCGGCGAGACCATCTTTCTCGGCCTGCGCGATGAGGTGGCCTATCTCGCCATTGACTTCTCGCACCTGGAGGAGCCGCAGATAGGTCCGCTGACCGCCGGGCGCGGCAGCTTTCAGGACCTGCGCGCCGTCGGCCCGATCATGCGCCGCGAGGACGGCGCCCTACTGGCCTATGCCCGTGGTCTCGCCCACTGGCACGGGCGCCACGGCTTCTGCGGGGTCTGCGGCACGGCGACGGTGAGCGAAAAGGGCGGACACCAGCGCCGCTGCGCCAACGCCGACTGCAACGCAGTGCATTTCCCTCGCACCGACCCGGCCGTCATCATGCTGGTGCACGACGGCGGCGAGCGTTGCCTGCTTGGCCGCCAGCCGTTCTGGCAGCCGGGCATGCACTCCACCCTCGCCGGCTTCGTCGAGCCGGGCGAAAGCCTGGAGGAAGCCGTCGCCCGCGAAATCTGGGAGGAAGTCGGGCTGAAGATCGCCGTGGCGGAGGTCGACTATCACTCCTCCCAGCCCTGGCCGTTTCCCTCCTCCATCATGCTGGGCTTCCATGCCCGCGCCGACTACGGCCCGCTCGACCTGGGCCCCGATGAGCTGGAGAGCGCCCGGTGGTACAGCCGCGCCGAGCTGCGGGATTCACCGGAGGACGAAACCTTCAAATTGCCGCGCCGCGACTCCATCGCCCGCCGCCTGATCGAGGACTGGCTGGCGGAAGGCTGAGCTGCAGGTTCAGTCGCCGTTGATCGTGCCGCGGAAGGGATCGGCGGGATAGACGCCGAGGATCTTCACTTCGCGGGAGAAGAAGCTGAGCTCCTCCAGCGCCAGGCGCACCATGCGATTTTCCGGATGGCCCTCGATGTCTGCAAAGAACTGCGCCACGGTGAAGCTGCCGTCGATGATGTAGCTTTCCAGCTTGGTGATGTTCACCCCGTTGGTCGCAAAGCCCCCGAGCGCTTTGTAGAGCGATGCCGGCACCGAGCGCACGCGGAACACGAAGGTGGTGATCACCAATCCCTCGTTATTCGGCGGATCGATGGGCTCCTGCGCCATGACGATGAAGCGCGTGGTGTTGTGCGGAATGTCCTGGATGTTGGCGTCGAGCACCTGCAGGCCGTAGGTCTCTCCCGCCAGGGCCGAGGCGATGGCCGCGCGCGTCGGGTCGCCCAGCTCGGCGACCTCCTTGGCGGCGCCGGCCGTGTCGGCGTGGACCACCGGCCGGATGCCCTGGCGCCGCGTGTAGTGGCGGCACTGCGAGAGCGCATGGACGTGGCTATGCACCGTCTTGATGCCGTCCAGGGTCGCGCCCTGGGGCGCCAGCAGCTGGTGTTCGACCTTCTGGAAATGCTCGCCGATGATGTGCAGGCCGGAATCCGGCAGCAGATGGTGGATATCGGCGACCCGCCCGGCACTGGAGTTCTCGATCGGGATCATCGCATAGCGCGCCCGCCCGGAAGTCACTGCCGCGAAGGTATCCTCAAAGGAAGTGCAGGGCAGGCTGGTCATCTGCGGCCGGGCGGCCCGGCAAGCCATGTCGGAATACGCGCCGGGGACGCCCTGAAAGGCGATGACGTCTTCCGACGCCATCGAATCCGGCGTCGTCTTGGGGGCCTCTGACATGAACTTTCCGAGCCTTCCCTGTCGAATATCCGCCGCCCCGGACACCGGCGGCAAGGCTGGCGATCACGGGCCGGGAGGACGAAAAACGGCCTAGACGGGTGCCAGCAAGGCCCTTGCCCGCTCCAGGTCGGCGGGAGTATCGACACCTAGGGGAAGGGTGTCAACGCGGGCCACGTCGATGCGCAGGCCGGCCTCCAGGGCGCGCAGTTGCTCCAGCCGCTCGCGCTGTTCCAGGGGCGAAGGCGGCAGGGCCACGAAGCGCTCCAGCGCCGCCCGGCGGTAGGCGTAGATGCCGATGTGGTGGTAGAGCGGCTGGGCCGGGGCCTGGCCGCCCGCGTCCGCGGGATCCCAGGGCACCGGGCAGCGGCTGAAATAGAGCGCCCGGGCCGTCGATCTGCCCGCCGGAAAGGCGACTGCCGCCTTCACCACGTTGGGATTGCGGCGCTCCTCCATCTCGCTGATTTCGACCACCAGGGTGGCGATGTCGGCGGGCCCCTCGGCCAGCGGCTGCAGCACCGCGCGGATCAGGGCGGGCTCCAGAGTCGGCAGGTCGCCCTGCAAGTTTACCACCGCGTCATGGCGCCCCTCCGGGTCGAGCACCGACAAGGCCTCGAAGATGCGGTCGGAGCCGCTGGCATGGGCCGGGTCGGTGAGCACCGCACGGCCGCCGGCGGCGGTCACGGCTGCGGCGATGGCCTCCTCTGCACAGGCCACCACCACCGGTCCGACCGCCGCTTCGACGGCACGGCGCCAGACGTGGACGATCATCGGAGCGCCGTGGATATCGGCCAGCGGCTTGTCCGGCAGCCGGGTCGAGGCGAGGCGCGCCGGGATCATCACGATGGGGTTGCGCGGTGGGATCTGGCTGATTTGGGCGGGGGAAGTCATCGGCGCAAGGCAAACTCGAAGGGGCGGGGTCGTCGCGGAGCAGGCGCGCCGGGCCGCAGAGCGACGAAGCGCCGCAGGGCCCGACCCGGCCGCCGCAGATTAGGCGCTGGCCGGCGGAATACAAGCCGCCTTGCGGCAGGCGACGCCGGATTTCCGCCGTTTGGGGGACGGCTGGGGTGATCCTGAGGCCTTGCAGGCCGGCGCCCGACGGACTATTGAATGCGCTGCCTTGCGCGGCTATTGTCCCGCGCGGATCAGAAGGGAAGCAAGGGCTTATCAATGGCTTCGTCGTTGGAATCGAACAAGATCGCCGCCGCCGTCCTCACCGCCGGCGTGGTCGCCATGCTCTCCGGCTTCGTGGCCGAGTTGCTCTACCACCCGCAGGTGGCTCTGGAGGAGAATTCCTACGTCGTCGCCGTCACTGAAGGCGCCGGCGCCGGCGCGGCCCCTGCCGAGGAGGAGGCGCTCGAGCCAATCACTCCGCTGCTGGCCGAGGCCGACCCGGCCGCCGGCGAGAAGCTCGCCGCGCGCCAGTGCGCCTCCTGTCACACCTTCGACGAAGGAGGCGCCAACAAGGTGGGCCCCAACCTCTACGGGGTGGTCGGTCGGCCGATTGCCGGCAGCGAAGGCTTCTCCTACTCCAGCGGCCTGAGCGAGCACAGCGGCGAGGCCTGGAGCTACGATCACCTGAACGCCTTCCTGGACGATCCGAAAGACTTCGCGCCGGGCACCAAGATGAGCTTCCGCGGCCTCAGCAAGACCGACGACCGCGCCTCGGTGGTGGCCTATCTGCGCAGCCTCAGCGGCAGCCCCGAGCCGCTGCCCGAGTAAGCTGCCGCTTCGGCGCCACAAGCGGGCCGCCATCGACGTGACCGACGCCGCCTCGCGCTGTCCCGAAGCCTTCCTGACGCTGGCGGCAGAGGTGGCATCTGCCGCCCGCGCCGTCGCCCGCCGCCACTTCCGCCAGGGCCTCGCCGTCGAGGACAAGGCCGACGAGAGCCCGGTCACCCGGGCCGACCGCGAGGCCGAAACGGCGATGCGCGCGCTCATCGGCGCCGCCCACTCCGACCACGGCATCCATGGAGAGGAATTCGGCATCGAGAACCCCGGGGCCGAGTTCGTCTGGGTGCTCGACCCCATCGACGGTACCAAGCGCTTCATCACCGGCAATCCGCTGTTCGGCAGCCTCGTCGCCCTGCTGCAAGGCGGGCGGCCGATCCTCGGGATCATCGACATGCCGATCCTGGAGGAACGCTGGACCGGCGCCGCCGGCCACCCCACGACCTTCACCGACAGGGCCGGCAGCCGCGCCGCGCGGGTGCGCCCTTGCGCCGATCCCGCCGCCGCCACGCTGCTCGCCACCTCCCCGGAGATGTTTAAAGGCGCCGACCAGCCGGCCTTCGACCGTCTGCGCGAAACCGCCAAGCTGACGCTCTACGGCGGCGACTGCTTCAACTATGGGCTGCTTTCCAGCGGCTTTGCCGACCTTGTGGTCGAGGCCAACCTGGCGCCCTACGACCACCTCGCCCACGCCCCGATCATCGCCGGCGCCGGCGGCGTGATGACCGACTGGCAGGGCTGTCCGACCGGGCTCGGGACCGACGGCCGCGTGCTCTGCGCCGGCGACCGGCGCTGTCACGATCTAGCGATTTCCTTGCTGCAAGTCGCCTGATTGGCCATAACATTCAGGCGAGGGGGGTGGATGGAAGAGGATTCGGGCCCAGATTCTGTCAGGAATAAGGTCCAGCAACCCTTCACGAACTGGGACTAGTCTTTGGGTAAGATGCAGCCTTTGCGCCGAATCGTTGCCGCCTTCGCCGTTGCCACGGCGCTTGCCCTGCCCGTCTCCCCCACTTCCGCCCAAGACCAGACAGTCCACAAGGCGCACGCCATCGCCATGCACGGCGAGCCGAAGTACGGGCCGGACTTCGAGCACTTCGACTACGTGAACCCGAACGCACCCAAGGGTGGCACGTTGAGGCTCTCGGCCACCGGCACCTTCGACAGTTTCAACCCTTTCAACGCGAAGGGCACGCCGGGCCCCGCCGCCGGAATCGAGACGCTCCTCACGCAGAGTGACGACGAGCCCTTCACCATGTACGGCCTGCTGGCCGAGACCATCGAATGGCCGGAGGATCGCTCCTGGATCATCTTCCACCTGAAC
>WHTV01000003.1:91381-108217 GCA_009377535.1 Kiloniellaceae bacterium | reverse complement strand
GCGTCCTGCGGGTCCAGCGTCAGGGCCTCGTCGGCCTGCGCGTTGGCGGCGTCGAACTCGCGACGCCACTGGTGAACCAGCGCCGACAACACGTGCGGCGCGGGATCCTGGGGGCTGAGCTCGGCGGCTGTCGTCGCTAGCTCCTGGGCGCGCGCGAGCGACTGCTCGCGCTCCGCTCCCCAGACACGCCATTCATCGAAGTAGGAGAAGCCCAGCAGGCTGTGGGCCTCGCTGTAGGCCGGGTCGATCTCGACCGCGCCATGCAGCAGGCGCCGTGCCTCGAGCGCCGCCGCGCGGTCGAGGCGGGTCATGAACTTCCGCGCCCTCAGCACCAGATCATAGGCTTCCAGGCTGGGGGTCGGCGGCCGCTTGTCCGCCCGCGCCTGATCGGATTCCGTCAGCTGCAGTTCCAGGGCTTGGACAATCTCCTCCGTGATCGCGTTCTGAACCGCAAATATGTTGTCGAGCCTGCGGTCGTAGCGTTCCGCCCAGAGGTGCCCGCCGGTGGTGGCATCGATCAGCTGTGCATTGATGCGCACCTCGTCGCCGATACGCCTGACGCTGCCCTCCAGGACGTAGCGCACGCCGAGTTCCTCGGACACCTGGCGCACATTCACCTGCTGGTCCTTGTATGAGAAAGACGAGTTGCGGGCGATGACGAACAGTCCGGGAACCTTGGACAGATCCGTGATCAGGTCCTCGGTCATGCCATCAACGAAGTATTCCTGATCGGCGTCACCAGAGATGTTGTTGAAGGGCAGCACCGCGATCGACGGCCCGTCAGGCAACGCCAAGGCCATGCGCTCGATGAAGGCAGGCTCGTCCTGCGGCGTCCAAGGCTGCCACCAGAGCGCGGCGCCCGCCGCAACAGCGAGCACCGCGAGTGCCCCCCCGGCAAGCAGCCGCCAGCGCCGCGGGGATCCCGCGGGACCCGGTACCAAGGGCGTAGCGAGTGCCGCCGCCTTGTCGTCAATGAGCACGCCATAGACCGTTATGGGCTCGGCGATGTTCTTGACTGTCTTCTCGCCCAGGTTTTCGAAGCTCAGATCGAGCTTGTGTTTCACCTGATCGTAAACGTTGTGCGCCACGCAGATGCCGCCGGGATCGGCCAGCCCCTCCAGGCGCGCGGCCACATTCACCCCGTCGCCATAGATATCATCGCCCTCGACGATGATATCGCCGATGTTGATACCGATCCGATACACGATCTGCCTGGCTTGGGGAATCGCGCTGTTGCGCTGCGCCACGGCAACCTGCACCTCGACGGCAAAGGCAACGGCATCCATGACACTGCCGAATTCCATCAGCGCACCGTCACCCATGAGCTTCACGGTGCGCCCATGGTACTGTGCCGCCTTCGGCCCGAATATTTCCTTGCGATGCGTCTTGAGCGCCGCCAGCGTGCCCGGCTCATCCTCGCCCATGAGGCGGCTATAACCGACGACGTCGGCAGCCAGAATCGCGGCGAGATGTCGCTCCATCGGTAGCCTCCCTGTTGGAGGAGACTAACGCAGTGCCCCTGTGGAATCCATGCGGGCGTCGGGCCCGGGCATGCGATCGGGTGACCGGCCGTCCCGACCCTCCCGGCGCCGCCAAAAAACGTCACTCCGCCCAGCGCACCCCCTTGGCCCATGCTGGCGGCACAACCTGAAGGCAAGTCCAAGGAGGTCGCCGCATGCGGTTCGGATCGGTTCTTCTTGGCTTGGCGGTGCTCTTTGCCGCCGGCCCCGCCCTCGCCTACGACCGCAGCTTCTAGTTTTGCTTCGGCATCACGCTGATGCCCGAATTGGCCTCCAGCACGGCGAACTTGATCTGGTCGAGCCGTTCGAGCCCCTGCTGCTCGCGGGCCGCGGCGAGAACATCGTCGATGCTGATGCGGGCACGGGCCAGGGCGCGCGCGTCGGGCCTGCCGTTGGCGATGAGGATGGTCGGCGTGCCATCGATGATCAGCCCCGCTTTCGGCGCCCATTGCTTCACGTAAGAGAGCACGATGTCGATGGTGAACAGCGTGACGATGAGGATGACGGAGTTGGTGATGGAAAAGTCATCGCCAAGCAGCGCCTGCTGGGTGGTTTCAGCGACGATCAGAAGCAGCACGAAGTCGAAGGGCGTCATCTGAGCTGTGGCGCGGCGGCCGGAAAGCCTCAAGATGACCAGCAGAACCAGGTAGATCGCGGCGCCCCGAAGAACCGATTCCATGTGACCTCCCTACGGCAGGATGAGAGACGACAAGTCTTGTGGCGCGCCGTCGTCGATGCTTGCGCCAAAGCGCGCAAGGCCGGGACGCAGCGCCCGCACATGCAGAATCACGCGCGCCGGCCCGCCTTCGGTCATGCGAAAATGCAGGGTCTCTCCCTCGGGGCCGGTTTCGACGCGCAGCGGCCGGGGATGAATGTCTTCAACCTGGAATGATTCTGCAAAGGAAGACGCGAGCCGGAGGCTGCGCGCCACGGGCCCCTTGGGGAAATGCACCACGATCTCGTCGGTGGCCTGCCAGCGCGCAAACCTCGGATGGTCGATCTGTCCGCCCTCCGCGTCGGACAGCCGGTGCGACAGAACGCCGCCGGCACCGGTGAGGCCCAGGACGGCCGCGAGCGCAATGGCCAGGAAAACGCCCCAAGCCCAGCGCTCGACGGTCCACAGCCGTTCCTGGTAGCCGCGATGATCGGCGAGCTGAAGGCCGTCGGAACGGGTCTCCGGTTGGGTGATTTCTTCAGGCATGCGACGCCTCCGCGAAGGGGAACGTCGAGAGGAAGAAGTGGTTCCTCTACTCGAGGGGCGGCGAAGGCAGGATCTCCTCGGAGCTGCCGCGGAAAGCCGGCGCGAGCGGCAGGGGCAAGGCGGGCCAGACCCGGCCGCCGGCATCCTTCAACTTGAAGCGCTGAATGCCGCGGGCCTGGAAGTGCGGGTCCGCCAGAGCCGCGTCGAGATCCCTCACGATGCTGCAGCAGCAGTCCACGCCGCTGAACTTCTCCGCCCAATGGCTGGCCGGCTGCCCGGCGATGGCGGCGGTCACGGCGGCCAGCGTGGCCTCCGGCCGGTGGCGGTCGTCGCGCAGCTCGGGCGCGAGATCGAGGACGTCGCAGAAGGCCGCCCAGAAGCGGTCCTCGATCGGCGCGGCCGCCACGATGCGGCCGTCGCGCGTGGGGTAGAGGTGGTAGCGCGCCGTGCCGCCGCTCAGCAGGTCGGCCCCGTTGCCCGGTGGCGCGCCCCGCGCCGCCCGCTGCCCCAAGGCCGACCAGGCCAGGGGGAAGAGGTTGTCGGTCATCGAGATGTCGAGGTGCAGGCCGGCGCCGCTGCGCCGCCGGGCCTCGAGAGCCAGCAGTATGTTCATGAAGGCCGGATAGGCACCCCCGGCGATATCGGCCATGAGGGCGGGCGGCACCACCGGACGCTCGTCGGGGCCGTACGAGAGCGCGAGCAGGCCCGTGTCGGCGATGTAGTTGAGGTCGTGGCCGGCCTGCTGCGCCTTCGGGCCGTCCTGGCCGTAGCCGGTGATCGAGCAGTAGATGAGGCCGGGGTTGAGCGCCGAGAGCGTCTCGAAGCCGAGGCCCAGCTTCGCCATCACGCCCGGCCGGAACTGCTCGATGAGGATATCCGCCTTGTCGAGGTAGGGCTGCAGGCGCGCCCGGTCGGCGGCGGACTTCAGGTCGAGGGAGAGGCTCTGCTTGCCGCGGTTGAGCAGCGCGAACAGCAGGCTCTCGCCGTCCACCCGGGGCTCGAAGAGCCGCATCTCGTCGCCGCTGCCCGGACGTTCGATCTTGACGACTTCGGCGCCGGCCTCGGCCAGCAGGAGCGAGGCCAGAGGCCCCGGCAGCAGCGTCGAGAAATCGAGAACCCGAAGGCCTTCGAGCGGTCTCATGGCCGACACCCTCCGCTGCCCGGACCGGGCACCTGGCACCGTCGATGCCCTTCAGCAGCATCGATCCGTGACGCCTACGCCGACACGCCCTCGACGTACCAGTCCATGCCGAGCAGGTCGCCGTCGGGGATGGTCTCTCCCGCCGGGATCTTCTCGGCGCCGGACTGGTCGTTGATCGGGCCGGTGAAGGGATGCAGGGAGCCGTCGATGATGCCCTTGCGCACGGCCTCGGCGGCCTCGACCACTTCGGCCGGGAGCCTCGGGTTGTAGGGCGCCATCTCGACCATGCCCTCTTTGAAGCCGTACCACACGTTGGAGGTCTTCCAGCTGCCGTCGAGCATCGCCTTCACGCGCTCGATGTAGTAGGGTCCCCAGACGTCGAGGATCGCCGTCGCGTGGTGTTCCGGCGCGAAGCTCGACATGTCGGAGGCCTGGCCGAAGCACCACACGCCGCGGCTGCCGGCGGTCTGGATCGGCGCCGGGCTGTCGGTGTGCTGGGTGATGACGTCGCAGCCCTGGTCGATCAGCGTCTTGGTGGCGTCGGCTTCCTTGCCCGGGTCGTACCAGGAGTTCACCCAGACCACCTTGATCTCGGCGTCGGGGCGCACCTTGCGGGCGGCCAGGATGAAGGCGTTGATGCCCATCACCACCTCCGGGATCGGGAAGGAAGCGATGTAGCCGAACTTGCCGGTCTTGGTCACGTGGCCGGCGATGGTGCCGATGACGGCGCGGCCCTCGTAGAAGCGCGCGTTGTAGATGGCCAGGTTCTCGGCGGTCTGGATGCCCGTTGCATGTTCGAACTTCACGTCCGGGAACTGCTTGGCGACGCGCACCGTCGGGTTCATGAAACCGAAGGAGGTGGTGAAGATCAGCTTGTGGCCGGAGGTGGCGAGCTGGCGGATGACGCGGTCGGCATCCGGACCCTCGGCGACGTTCTCGACGTAACTGGTCTTCACCTGGTCGCCGAACTCGGCCTCGATGGCGCGGCGGGCGACGTCGTGGCCGTGGGTCCAGCCGAAGTCGCCGATCGGGCCGACGTAGACGAAGCCGACCTTCAGGGGGTCGGCGGCGAAGGCCGCCGGGCCGCCCAGCGAAAGGGCGCCCGCCGCAGCGGTGCTGCCCGCCAGGAAATGGCGGCGCGACAGATCCTTGAACATGAAAAGCCTCCTTATTGGTGTTCTTTGAGCGCGTTTGTGGTTGCCTAAGTTGATGGCCTAAATGGCTTGCCAAGGCAAGCGGGCGCGTTCAGGCGGCCCTTCCACGGCCCGGCGGCGATGATGGTCAGCACCAGGATGGTCGCCAGATAGGGCAGCATGGACATCACCTGGGAAGGAACCCCGAACCCGCCGGCTCCCTGGCTGTAGAGCTGCGCGATGGTGACGCCGCCGAAGAGGTAGGCGCCGGCCAGGAGGCGCCAGGGCCGCCAGGAGGCGAAGACCACCAGGGCCAGTGCGATCCAGCCGCGCCCGGCCGTCATACCCTCGGCCCACATGGGCGTGTAGGAGAGCGACAGGAAGGCGCCGCCGAGCCCCGCCATGGCGCCGCCGAAGAGCACCGCGCGATAACGCACGGCGATGACGTCGTAGCCGATGGAGTGGGCCGAGATGTCGGACTCGCCGACGGCGCGCAGGATCATGCCGGCGCGCGACTTCTTGAGGAACCAGGCGACCGCCGCCACCGCAGCGAGGGAGAGATAGACCAGGGCGTCGTGGCCGAACAGCAGCGGGCCGACCAGCGGCAGGTCGCTGACACCGGGGATGGCGAGCTTGGGCAGCGCCGCGACGGGCACGCCGACGAAGCCGGCGCCGAGCAGCGACGACAGGCCGAGGCCGAAGATGGTGAGCGCCAGGCCCGTGGCCACCTGGTTGGCGGCCAGCGTCAGGGTCAGCAAGCCGAAGATGAAGGCCATGCCCATGCCGGCGGCCGCGCCGACGGCGATGCCGAGAACGCTGGAGCCGGTCGTCACGGTGACGGCGAAGGCGCAGACGGCACCTGATATCATCATGCCCTCGACGCCGAGGTTGAGCACCCCGGACTTCTCCACCACCAGCTCGCCCAGCGCGGCGAAGAGCAGCGGCGTGGCGGCGCTGATGACGGTCAGGAAGACGGGGGCGAGAACCTCGAGGTTCATGGGCCGACCTCCGCCGCCTGCGGCCGGGCGGCCGGCGCGCGCCAGCGCAGGCGGTAGCGCACCAGGAAATCGGAGGCCAGCAGGAAGAACAACAGCAGGCCCTGGAACACGCCGGTCACCGCCTGCGGCAGGCCGACCTCGACCTGGGCCGTCTCGCCGCCGATGTAGGAGAGCGCCATGAGCAGGCCGGAGAGGATGATGCCCAGCGGGTGCAGGCGGCCGAGGAAGGCGACGATGATGGCGGTGAAGCCGTAGCCGGGCGAGATCGCCGGAATCAGCTGGCCGATCGGCCCGGCCACCTCGAAGAGGCCGGCCAGGCCTGCAAGGCCGCCGCTCAAGAGGAGACAGAACCACACGATGCGCGACGCGCTGAAGCCGGCAAAGCGCGCCGCCGCCGGTGCCTGGCCGAGCACCCGCACCTGGAAGCCGATGATGGTGAAGGTCATCATCACCCAGCCGGCCACCGCAATGGCCAGCGCGATGAGGGTGCCGAGGTGCATGCGCGTGCCCTCGAGGATGAGCGGCAGCAGGGCGGCGTCGCCGAACATGCGCGACTGCGGGAAGTTGAAGCCCAGCGGGTCCTTCAGCGGCCCGTAGACCAGGGTCGAGAGGAAGAGGGTCGCGACGTAGGTCAGCATCAAGCTCGTCAGAATCTCGTTCACCCCGAAGCGGGTCTTCAGGAAGGCCGGCACCGCCGCGTAGGCCATGCCGCCGGCGATGCCGGCAAGGCACATCAGCGGCAGGGTGACGGCGCTCTCCTCGCCCCAGAAGGCGAGCGCCACCACGCCGCCGGCGATGGCGCCGACGGTGAGCTGGCCCTCGGCGCCGATGTTCCAGACATTGGCGCGGAAGCCGACGGCAAGGCCGACGCCGATGATGATGAGCGGCGCGGCCTTCACCATCAGCTCGCTCCAGCCGTAGAGACTCAGGAGCGGCGAGATGAAGAAGTGGTAGAGCGCCCGCAAGGGGTCGTAGCCCATGGCGAGGAAGATGAAGAATCCCGCGACCACGGTGAGCGCGACGGCCAGCAGCGGCGTCGAGTAGAGCAGGTTGCGCGGAATCTCCCGCCGCGCCTCGATCTTAAGCGACATGCGCCGACTCCTTCGCTGCCTCTGCCGCTGCCGCGGCGGCGACCTCTTCGGGCGCCAGGCCGTGCACGCCGCCCATCAGCAGGCCGATCTCCTCGACCGAGGCCTCCCGCGTCACCATGGCGCTGGAGAGGACTCCCACGTTGATGACCGCCAGGCGGTCGGTGATGGCCAGCAGCTCGTCGAGGTCCTGCGACACCACCACGACGGCGACGCCCTCCGCCGCCAGGTCGGCGAGCGCCTGGTGGATCGTCGTCGCGGCGCCGGCATCGACGCCCCAGGTCGGCTGTGAGACCACCAGCACGGTCGGCTTCTGCAGGATTTCCCGGCCGACGATGAACTTCTGCAGGTTGCCGCCGGAAAGGCTGCCGGCCGAGGCGGCGGTGCCCGGCGTGCGCACGTCGAAGTTCTTCACGATGGCAGCGGCGAAGCGCGCCGCGGCGCCGGCGCGGATGAACAGCGAGGAGACCAGGCCCAGGCGATGGTGCGCGCTCAGCACCGCGTTCTCGGCCAGAGACATGCCCGGCACCGCGCCGTGGCCGTTGCGCTCCTCCGGAACGCTGCAGAGGCCCAGCTTGCGGCGCTGGCCGGCATCGCGGCGGCCGACGCCCTGGCCATCGAGGCGCAGCGCGGTGGCGTGGTCGGCCAGGCGCTCGCCCGAGAGCGCCAGCAGCAGTTCGTTCTGACCGTTGCCGGCGACCCCGGCGATGCCGAAGACCTCCCCCGCCCTGACCGCGAAGGAGATGTTCTTCAGGTCGGTGCCGTGGACCGCCTCGGAGGCCAGCGACAGCCCCTCGACCTCCAGCCGCACTGCGCCGGCGCTGCCGCCGCTGCGCCGGGTGACGGTCTTCAGCTCGGCGCCGATCATCAGCTGCGCCATGGACCTGGCGGTTTCCGCCTTGGGGTCGCAGGTGGCCACCACCTTGCCGCCGCGCAGGATGGTGGCGCGGTCGCAGAGCTGCTTGATCTCTTCCAGCTTGTGCGAAATGTAGAGGATGGAAACGCCCTCGCCGGCCAGCAGGCGCAGGGTCTCGAAGAGCCGCTCGACCTCCTGCGGCGTCAGCACCGAGGTCGGCTCATCCATGATCAGCAGCTTGGGATTCTGCAGCAGGCAGCGCACGATCTCGATGCGCTGGCGCTCGCCGACCGAGAGGGTGTAGACGTCGCGCTCCGGGTCGAGCGGCAGCCCGTAGGCCTGGGAGACCTCGCGCACCCGTCGCGCCAGCGCGTCCATATCCTCCGCGCCGTCCATGCCGAGCGCCACGTTCTCCAGCACGGTCATCGCCTCGAAAAGCGAGAAGTGCTGGAACACCATGCCGATGCCCAGCGCGCGGGCGGCGTTGGGATCGGCGACCTGCACCGCCGCGCCATCCCACGAAAGCGTGCCCTCGTCGGGATTGAGGATGCCGTAGATGATCTTCACCAGCGTCGACTTGCCGGCGCCGTTCTCGCCCAGCAGAGCGTGGATCTCGCCGGGCGCCACCGCGAAGTCGACGCGGTCGTTGGCCAACACGCCGGGAAAGCGCTTGCTGATGCCCTTCACCTCAAGACGGGGCACTTCCAAGCGCGGCGCGATCACGCGACCCTCCCGTCCAGCTCTGCCACCTCGGCGCGCAGACGCTCGATGGTCATCAGCACGCGCTCCGGCGTCGCCGGGGCGTCGAGGTGCGGGCAGAGACGGTGATCGGCGACGCTGGCGACGGCATCCGACAGCGCGTGCAGCACGGAGATGGCGAGCATCAGCGGCGGCTCGCCGACCGCCTTGGAGCGGTAGATGGTCTCCTCGCGGTTGGGGCTGTCCTTCAGCAGCTCGACGTTGAAGATCCTGGGGCGGTCGCTGCAGGCAGGGATCTTGTAGGTCGAGGGCGCATGGGTGCGCAGCCGCCCCTGGTCGTCCCACCACAGCTCCTCGCTGGTGAGCCAGCCGGCGCCCTGCACGAAGCCGCCCTCGATCTGGCCGAGGTCGAGGGCCGGATTCAGGGAGCTGCCGACGTCGTGCAGGATGTCCACCCGGGCGATGCGGTTTTCGCCGGTGAGGGTGTCGACGATCACCTCGCAGGCCGCCGCCCCGTAGGAGTAGTAGTAGAAGGGGCGGCCCTTGCCGGCCGCGCGGTCCCAATGGATCTTCGGCGTCTTGTAGAAGCCGGTGGAGGACAGCGAAATACGGCCCAGGTAGGCGGCGTTCACGAAGTCGGCGAAGGCGATCTTCTGGTTGCCGACGCGCACGAAGCCCGGCAGGAACGCCACTTGGTCCCCGGGCACTTCCCAGTTCTCCTGCGCAAAAGCGACGAGGCGCCCCTTGAGGGTGTTGCAGGCGGCCAGCGCCGCCATGCCGTTGATGTCGGAGCCGGAGGAGGCCGCCGTCGCCGAGGTGTTCGGCACCTTGCCGGTCGAGGTGGCGGTGATGCGCACCTTGTCGATGTCGACCTGGAAAGCCTCGGCCACCACCTGCGCCACCTTGGTGTAGAGACCCTGCCCCATCTCGGTGCCGCCGTGGTTCAGGTGGATCGAGCCGTCGCGGTAGATGTGCACCAGGGCGCCGGCCTGGTTGTAGGCGGTGAGCGTGAAGGAGATGCCGAACTTCACCGGCGTCAGCGCGAGGCCGCGCTTCAGTACCGGCGAGGCTTTGTTGAAGGCGGCGATCTCCTCGCGGCGCGCCCAATAGGCGCAGTCGGCCTCCAGCTTGGCGATGATCTCCGGCGCGATGTTGTCCTCGACCTGCTGGTGGTAGGGCGTCATGTCGCGGCCGGGGCCGTAGAGGTTCAGCTTGCGGACCTCCAGCGGGTCCTTGCCGAGGGCGAAGGCGATCTCCTCGATCAGGCGCTCGCCGCCGATCATCCCCTGCGGCCCGCCGAAGCCGCGAAAGGCGGTGTGGGAGCAGGTGTTGGTCTTCAAAGGCTCGGAGGCCAGCCGCACGTCCGGGAAGTAGTAGCAGTTGTCGGCATGGAACAGCGTGCGGTCGGTGACCGGGCCGGAGAGGTCGGCCGACCAGCCACAGCGCGCCGCGTAGGTCATGTCGACGGCGAGGATGCGCCCCGCGTCGTCGAAGCCGACCGCGTAGTCGATGAGGAAGTCGTGACGCTTGCCGGTGATGACGAAGTCGTCGTCGCGATCGGGGCGGATCTTGGCGGCACGCCCTGTCTTCTTGGCGACCAGGGCGGCCACCGCGGCAAAGAGATTGCCCTGCGTCTCCTTGCCGCCGAAGGCGCCGCCCATGCGGCGGACCTCCGTCGTCACCGCGTTGGCCGGCACGCCCAGCGCCCCGGCCACCATGGTCTGAATCTCCGTCGGGTGCTGGGTCGAGCAGATCACTCTCACCTCGTCGTCCTCGCCGGGAATGGCGAGCGCGATCTGGCTTTCCAGGTAGAAGTGCTCCTGGCCGCCGACGGCCAGCTGCCCCTTGAGGCGCCGCGGCGCCTTTGCCAGGGCCGCCGACGCGTCGCCGCGCGCCAGCGTCATCGGCTCGGTCACCATGACGCCTGAGGCCTTGGCCTCGGCGAAGCTGAGCACCGGCGGCAGCTCCTCGTAGTCGATCTCCGCCAGGCGGACGGCGCAGCGGGCCTGGTCGCGGGTCGTCGCCGCCACCACGAAGATCGGCTGTCCGGCATACTCGACGCTGCCCTCGGCGAGAATCGGCTCGTCGTGGCGGTGAGTCGGGCTGATGTCGTTCGCGCCGGGAATGTCGGCGGCGGTGAGCACCAGCACGACGCCCGGCGCCGCCCGCACCGCGTCCAGGTTCACCTGCTTCAGGCGGGCATGCGCGACGCTGGACAGGCCGAGGCAGAGGTGCAGCAGGCCCTGCGGCTCGGTCAGGTCGTCCACATAGGCGGCCGAGCCGGCCACATGCTTGTGGCCGCTGTCATGCCGCTGGGCGCTGTAGACGCCGCCCTTGATTGCCGTTTCCCCGTTCACTCCCGCATCCCTTGCTGCGATGCCGGCCGTTGTGCCGGTCCCTTCTTCTTGGCCGCCCTCTGGAATGATCCCATCAAGAGGGCCGCTGCGCAAAGCCTCCGCTAGCTGCCGAACCGCGCGCGGCCCGCCAGCCGCGTCGCCGTCGCCGGCTCCGTCGTCTCGATGTAGCAGCGGCGCAGCAGGTTCTGCGCCACCTTCAGCCTGTAGTCCTTGCCGGCGCGCCAGTCGCTGATCGGCTGGAAGTCCTCGGCCAGGGCCGCCATGGCCTGCGTGACCGTGGGCTCGCTCCACGGCCGGCCGACGAGCGCCGATTCGGCTTTCTCGGCGCGCTTGGGCACGGCGGCGAGGCCGCCGTAGGCGAGCCGGGCCGCGGCCACCTTCCCGTCCTCGAGGGTCAGGTTGAAGGCGCCGAGCACCGCCGTGATGTCCTGGTCGAAGCGCTTGGAGACCTTGTAGGCGCGGAACTGCGTGTTCGCCGCCGGCAGCGGCAGGGTGATGCGCTCGAGCAGTTCGCCGGGCGCGCGGTCCTGCCTGCCGTAGGCGAGGAAGAAGTCTTCCAGCGGCAGCGAACGCCGCACCCTGCCCTTGCGCAGATGCAGGGTCGCGCCGGCGGCGATCAGCAGCGGCGGCGAGTCGCCGATGGGCGAGCCGTTGGCCACATTGCCGCCGAGCGTTCCGACGTTGCGGATCTGCAGCGAGCCGAGGCGGCGGATCACCTCGTTCATGTCGGGATAGTGCCTGGCGAGCTTTGCCATGGCGTCCGTGTAGGTGGCGCCGGCGCCGATCTCGACGCTGTCGCCGGTTTCTTCGATGCGCGCCAGCTCGACGACGCGACCGGTGTAGATGAGGGTGTGCGGCCGCTTCATGTCCTTCGTCACCCAGAGGCCGACGTCGGTGGCGCCGGCGGTGAGCGTCGCGTCAGGATTGGCTTCGTAGAGCGCCGCCAGGTCGTCCAGGCCGGCGGGTGCGAAGAAGCGTCTGAGGCCGTCGCCGATCCCGATGCTTTCGCCGTCCTGCAGCGCGATGAGCTGCTTTAGAGTTGCCGAATCATTCGCGGCGAAGGCATCGTCGCGCGGGTCCAGCGTGTAGGCCTGCTGTGCCGCCCGCACGATGGGCGCATAGCCGGTGCAGCGGCAGAGGTTGCCCGCCAGCACGTCGTCTATGGTGGACTCGTCGGGCACGCTCTCGTGGTCGCGGGTCATGGCGAAGAGGGACATGACGAAGCCCGGCGTGCAGAAGCCGCACTGCGAGCCATGACAGTCCACCATGGCCTGTTGTACCGGGTGCAGCTGTCCGGCCTTCGCGAGATGCTCGACGGTGAGGAGTTGGCAGCCGTCCAGAGTGCCGAGGAACTGAATGCAGGCGTTGACCGCCCGGTAGTGCAGACGGCCGGCCTGCGGACGCGCCACCACCACGGTACAGGCGCCGCAATCGCCCTCGTTGCAGCCCTCCTTGGTGCCGGTCAGGTGCTCCACCTGGCGCAGGTAGTCGAGCAGGGTCATGGTGGGGTCGAGCTGCGAAAGGCTGCGCGGGGCGTCGTCCAGGAGGAATCGGATCTCGCCGCGCATCGCCTCAGCTTCCCCGGTAGGTGGAATAGCCGTAGGGCGAGATCAGCAGGGGCACGTGGTAGTGCCGGCCCGGCTCGGCGATGCCGAAGCGGATCGGCACCACGTCGAGGAAGGGCGGTTCCGGCAGCGGCGCCCCGGCGGCACGGAAGTAGTCGGCGACATGGAACACCAACTCGTAGGCCCCGGCGGCGAAGGCGGCGCCTTCCAGCACCGGCCCGTCGCAGCGGCCGTCGGCATTGGTTTTGAGGCTGGCCAGGGCCTCCCGCGCGTCGCCGGCGAGGCGAAAGGCCTCGACGCGGATGCCCGCCGCCGGGCGTCCGCTCGCCGTGTCGAGCACATGGGTGGTCAGTTTTCCTGCCATCTCGTTACCCTCCCGATCAGCTTGCTTTACTTGCCCTTTACGGGCCGAAGCTGTTTGACTACAGCTTCCTCGGTGCTTGTCGCTGACCTCCTGAGTCGGTTAAGTCTCGCGGGTTGCGACGGCTAGCGGAAGACTACTCCCTCCGGAAGCAGTTTCAAAAAAAACATGCAAATTCAGCCGCATTCATCCGTATTACTATAGTCGGGGGCGATTCGGACCGCATGGCTAGCGTGTGCACACATCTCGGGCAGGAGAGGCTCGGCCTTGCCATCCAAGGCTGTCGTCCCGGCACTTGTTGCCGGGACCCAATGCCCTTTCCGTTCAATCGATGCAAACGTCATAGGGCATCGCCACCCGCTGCCGCCGATGGATCCCGGGGACATGCCCCGGGATGACAACGTGCGTGTATAGGCGTTGCGAGACAGCCGCGTGAGACATGTGAATCTTGTGGGCTCAAGGCCGAAAGTGACAAGAAGGGCGGCGTGAAGGGACCATGGAGAAGACGATGACCGACCTCTATCCGCGCGACCTCATCGGCTACGGCGAGACGCCGCCCGACCCCCTCTGGCCCGGCGGCGCCCGCATCGCCGTGCAGTTCGTCATCAACTACGAGGAAGGCGGCGAGAACAATATCCTGCACGGCGACGCCGCCTCGGAAGCCTTCCTCTCGGAGATCTTCGGCGCGCAGCCCTGGCCGGGCCAGCGTCACATGAACGTGGAATCGGTCTACGAGTTCGGCAGCCGCGCCGGCTTCTGGCGCCTGCACCGCCTGTTCACGGCGGCCGGCGTGCCCGTCACCGTCTACGGCGTCGCCACCGCGCTGCAACGCAACCCGGCCGCGATTGCCGCCATGCAGCGCGCCGGCTGGGAGATCGCCTCCCACGGCCTCAAGTGGATCGAGTACAAAGACTTCGCCAAGGCCGAGGAGCGCGCTCATCTGGACGAGGCGATCCGCATCCATACCGAGGTGACCGGCGAGCGGCCACGCGGCTGGTACACCGGGCGCAACTCGGTCAACACGCTCGACCTGGTGATGGAGGAAGGCGGCTTCCTCTATTCCGCCGACTCCTATGCCGACGACCTGCCCTACTGGGTGGCGGGGCCGCAGGGACCGCACCTCATCGTCCCCTACACCCTCGACGCCAACGACATGCGCTTTGCGACGCCGCAGGGCTTCAACTCCGGCGACCAGTTCTTCGCCTACCTAAAGGACTCCTTCGACGTGCTCTATGCCGAAGGCCGGGACGGCGCGCCCAAGATGATGTCGGTCGGCCTGCACTGCCGCCTCGCCGGCCGGCCCGGCCGCGCCGCAGCGCTGGCCCGCTTCCTCGACTACGTGATGTCGCACGACGGCGTCTGGCCGTCCCGGCGCATCGACATCGCCCGCCACTGGCACGAGAAGCACAAGCCTTGAGCGCTGCCGACACAGTCGAGCGCGATGCCTTCGTCGCCCGCTTCGGCGGCGTCTTCGAGCATTCGCCCTGGATCGCCGCCACGGCCTTCGATGCCGGACTGCCGGCCGCAGCGATGACGGCGGAAGGCCTGCACCGCTGCATGGTGGCGGCCCTGCGCGCCGGCAGCGAAGCGCAGAAGCGCGCCCTCATCGCGGCCCATCCGGACCTCGCCGGGCGGCTCGCCGCGGCTGGCCGGCTGACGCCGGACTCGAGGAAGGAGCAGGCCTCGGCCGGGCTCGACCTGCTGAGCGACGGCGAGCACGCCCGCTTCGCCGCGCTGAACGAGCGCTACAAGGCGAGGTTCGGCCTGCCCTTCATCATGGCGGTGAAGGGCCGCAGCAAGGACGAGATCCTGGCCGCCTTCGAGCGCCGCCTCGCAAACGACCAGGCTCAGGAGTTCGCCACTGCCCTGGCCGAGATCGAACGTATTGCCCTCTTGCGCCTGAAGGAGATGCTGCCATGACCCTCGCCACGGAATCGCTGACCGGCGCAGGCGCCTGGATCAAGGCGATGGTCGACGGCTGGGCCGGCTACAGCGAGGACGAGGAGAGACTGACCCGCGTCTTCCTCAGCCCGCAGCACAAGGCTTGCGCGCTGGCGGTGATGTCGGCCATGCGCGCGGCCGGCATGACGGCGCGCATCGACGCCATCGGCAACGTGGTCGGCCGTTACGAGGCGGCCGAGCCGGGGGCCAGGACGCTCATTACCGGCTCGCACATCGACACCGTGCGCGATGCCGGCGCCTACGACGGCAATCTCGGCGTGGCGCTGCCCATCGCCTGCATCGCCGAGCTCGATTCGCGCGGCCTGCGCCTGCCCTACGCCATCGAGGTCATCGCCTTCGGCGACGAGGAGGGCGTGCGCTTCCCGACCACGCTTTCCGGCTCGCGCACCATCGCCGGCACCATCGACCTCGAGATCCTTTCAGTGACCGATGCCGAGGGCACCAGCCTGCGCGACGCCCTGGTCAACTTCGGCTGCGATCCGGCGGCCATCGCCGCCGAGGCACGCCGCAAGGAAGACGTGCTGGCCTTCGTCGAGGTGCACATCGAGCAGGGCCCGGTGCTGGAGGCCGCGGAGCTGCCGGTCGGCACGGTTACCGCCATCAACGGCGCCAGCCGCTTCTCCCTCACGCTGGAAGGCATGGCCGGTCATGCCGGCACCGTGCCGATGCACCTGCGCCGCGACGCCCTGGCCGGCGCGGCCGAAATGATCGCCGCCATCGAGCAGCGCGCCGCCGCCGAGGAGGGCCTGGTCGCCACCGTCGGGCGTCTCGCCGTGGCGCCGGGCGCCATCAACGTGATCCCTGGCAAGGTCACCTTCAGCCTCGACATCCGCGCGCCGGAGAACGCGCAGCGCAACGCCGCCGTCGCCGCCCTGAAGGAGAAGCTGGCCGCCGTCGCCCAGCGCCGCGGCCTCGCCCTCGAGATCGAGCTGCTTTACGAGGAAGGCGCCGTTGCCTGCGATCCCGGCCTGATGGATCAACTCGACCGCGCCATCGAGCGTCAGGGCCTCCGCGCCCTCAGGCTGCCGAGCGGCGCCGGCCATGACGCCATGGCGCTCTCCGCGCTCTGCCCCATCGCCATGCTCTTCGTGCGCTGCGGCGGCGGCATCAGCCACAACCCGCTGGAGAGCATCACCGCCGAGGATGCCGAAGCCGCCGCGCGGGTGTTCCTCGACTTCCTCGAAAACGTCGACCCGGATCTGTGATGACCGACTTCGAAAGCATTGTCCGCGACCGCCTGAAGCAGGCGCGCGAAGACGAAACGCGTTTCCTGGCGGAGCTGGTGAAGGTGCCCTCCGACAACCCGCCGGGCGACTGCCGGGCCCATGCAGAGCGCGCCGCCGCGCTGCTGGAGGGCCTCGGCTTCGCGGTGGAGCGCCACGAAGTGCCGGCCGAGACGGTCGCGGCCGCCGGCATGATCGCCGCCACCAACCTGGTGGTGCGGAAGAAATTCGGTGAGGGCCCGGTGATCGCCCTCAATGCCCACGGCGACGTGGTGCCGCCGGGCGAAGGCTGGAGCAGGGACCCTTACGGCGCCGAGATCGTCGACGGCTGGATGTACGGGCGCGGCGTCGCCGTCTCCAAGTCCGACTTCGCCACCTACACCTTCGCCCTGCTGGCGCTGGAGGCGGCGGCCAAGGCCGGCGCGCAGCTGAAGGGCACGGTTGAGCTGCATTTCACCTACGACGAGGAAGCCGGCGGCGAGATCGGCCCCCGCTGGCTCCTCGACCAGGGTCTCTCCAAGCCCGACCTATCGATTGGCGCCGGCTTCTCCTACAACGTGGTGACGGCCCACAACGGCTGCCTGCACCTGGAGGTGACGCTGAGCGGCAGGTCGGCGCATGCCGCCAAGCCCTTCACCGGCCACGACGCCCTGGAGGCCGCAACGGCGGTGCTGACCGCGCTCTACGACTGGCGCAAGCGGCTCACCGACAAGGTCTCCGAGATCGAGGGCA
>WHTV01000003.1:0-91371 GCA_009377535.1 Kiloniellaceae bacterium | reverse complement strand
AAGGTGACCTTCCGCCTCGACCGCCGCATGATCCCCGAGGAGAATCCGGAGGCAGTGGAAAAGGAGTTGCGCGACCTCATCGAGGGCGCCGCGCGCAACTACGCCGGCATCGCGGTGACGATCCGCCGCATCCTGCTGGCCGCGCCGCTGACGCCCCTCGACGGCGGCCAGCGCCTGGTCGAGCGCCTTTCCCTGCGCGCCAGCGAGATCATGGGCGAGCCCGTCGGCCCCAAGGGCGTGCCGCTCTACACCGACGCGCGCCACTACACGGCGGCGGGCATCCCCACCGTGCTCTACGGCGCCGGCCCGCATACCATCGAGGAAGCCAACGCCCACCGCGCCGACGAGCGCCTGCCGCTCGACGACCTCTACAAGGCGACCGAGGTGGTGGCGCTGACGCTCTATGATTTGCTGAGCGAGTGAGCACCCAACCACCCCAAGCGGACCCGCTCTACGCCGATCCCGACCTCGTCTCCTTCTACGACCTGGAGAACGGCTGGGGCGCCGACTTCGATTTCTGCGCCGGCCTGGCGGCCGAGGCGCGCTCGGTGCTCGACCTCGGCTGCGGCACCGGCCAGCTGGCCGCCGGCCTCGCCGACGGTCGCGACGTGGTGGGTGTGGATCCGGCCGCGGCGATGCTGGCGATCGCGCGGCGACGGCCCGGCGGCGACAAGGTCGACTGGGTCGAGGCCGATGCCCGCGACGTGAGGCTCGGCCGCCGCTTCGATTTGATCCTGCTGACCGGCCACGCCTTCCAGGTGTTCCTCACGGCGGCGGACCAGGCGGCGGCGCTGAGGACCATCGCGCTGCACCTCAACCCGCGCGGCCGCTTCGTCTTCGACAGCCGCAATCCGGGTGCCGAGGCCTGGCGCAACTGGACGCCGGAGCGCTCACGGCGGCAGCTCATGCATCCCACGCTCGGCCAGGTCGAGGCCTGGAACGACGCCGGCCACGACGCGGCCAGCGGCATCGTCACCTACGAGACCCACTACCGCATCCTCGCCGACGGCAAGCAGCTGACCGCCACTTCGCAGATCAGGTTCACGCCGAAGGAAGAGCTGGAGGAACTGATCGCCGAGGCCGGACTTCACGTCTCTCAGTGGTACGGCGACTGGCAGGAGGCGCCATGGACACCGAGCTCGAACGAGATCATTCCGGTTGGCGGGTTAGTGCAGATAGCCAGCTTCTGATCAAGGCCAGGCTTTCCCAATTCAGCCACGCCAGCGTCTCCAATTAGTGTATCGGTTCTGACAGAAGTAGAATAATATTCCTACGTGAACCCGAGCAACCCAGAACTGAATCCACATGAGATCCAGAAGGCGATTCGTCGGCTTGAGAAGCTAAGGCACGAGCCCGCTGAGATCCCTGATTTCGAGTCCGCTCTAACGCCATTGCTTTGCGGCTATACGGTAGATGCTCCAAGATTCGCAGCTGGAATGTATCTCTATCGAGGCCGCAAATGCGCAAAGCCAGCAAGCATTCGCGACCTTACGTATCCACCCGCAGAATGCGTTCGAAGCCCGGGGCGAGCAAACGAGATTGGCCAAGCCATATTCTATGGAGCCGCGGCGAGGGAGATTCCATTCTTTGAATTGGACGCTCAACCCGGGGAGGGTCTGGCGATCTCGAAATGGAAGACAACTCAGCCAATTCTGCTAAACCATATCGGCTTTTCAACAGAGCCGGAGACGTTCAAGGATGCGAAGCGAAAGCTGGACACGGTTTACGACTTTGTCCGTGGAACCCGACAGAAATGCAACTTGAACGCTCTGGTCCACGATTACCTCGCGTACAACTTCGCACGATCCGCAAATGACGGTGATGGTCGAGTATATGAGTTCACCAATGCGATCAGCAGAAAGCTATTTGCGGACCCGCTCCTCGATGGGCTGCTTTATCCAACAATCGAAATGTCGGGCAACGCTGACAACGTTGCTCTCAAGCCACAAACGGTCGACCGGGCCTTAACGTTCGTGAGCGTCGAGTATGTCGCAGTGAAGGCACGAGTGGGCATGCGCTGCGACATAGACATCCTCGATTCCGCCACGAAATCCGATTTGATTGGGACGCTTTCATGGATGGGACGTGGTCTTCAGTGGAAGCTTCGCCATCAGGGTGAGCGCCTCACAATCCGAGTCGAAAATGGAGAACGGGTTGCGTACGACTTAGTAGGCAATCGTGTAGACCCTGAATGAATTGAGACTGATCGCGAGTTTGAAATATGATTTCTTCCTTCTCCCGTTTCCAGGTCACCCGCAAGCCGGCGACCGCTTCTTCCCACGGCATCGTCGCGGCGCAGCACCGGCGCGCGGCGGAGGTCGGCGCCGAGGTGCTGGCGGCCGGTGGCAACGCGGTCGACGCTGCCGTGGCCGTCTCCTTTGCGATCGGTGTGGTCGAGCCCTGGATGAGCGGGCCGGCGGGCGGCGGCGCGGCCATGCTGTGGCATGCCGACGGGGGGCGTGCGGAGGCGCTGTTCTACGGTATGCGTGCGCCGGCGGGGCTCGACCCGGCCGACTTCCCGCTGACCGGGCGGGACTCCAGCGGCGACCTCTTCCCCTGGAAGGAGGTGGTGGAGGACCGCAACGTGATGGGCGCCACCGCCGTCGCGGTGCCGGGCCTGGTCGACGGCCTCGGCAAGGCGCATGCGCGTTACGGCACGCTGCCCTGGAAGGACCTGGTGATGCCGGCGGTCGCGCTGGCGAAGGAAGGCTTCCTGGTCGACTGGTACGTGGCCCTGCTTATCGCCGGGGCCTCGCGCGACCTGGCGCGGGACCCGGACGCGGCGGCGCGCTTCCTCGACGACGGCCGCTGGCCGAAGATGGCGAACTGGACGGCGCTGTCCGACCGGCGCATCGACATGTCGGCCATGGCGCCGAGCCTGCTGGAGATCGCCGAGCAGGGCCCGCGCGCGCTCTACGACGGCGACCTCGCCGCTGCCCTCGCCAAGGACGTCACGGCCAAGGGCGGCTCGCTGCGCCTCGCCGACCTGCAGGCCTACGAGGCCGAGTGGCAGGACCCGCTGAGCTTCGCCTACCGCGGCGCGCGCTTCCACGTGACGCCACGGCTCACCGCCGGGCCGACCGTCGCCGAAGTCTTCGCCCGCCTGACCGCCGCCTTCACGCCGGGCGAGCGCCCCGACGGTGCCGCCTTCGTCGCCTATGCCGCCGCCCTGAAAGCCGCCTACGCCAAGCGCCTGACCGGCGACGGCGACAACGAGCATCCCAGGGCACCGGCTTCCACCACCCACTTCTCCGTGGTCGACCGCCAGGGCAACATGATCGCGGTGACCCAGACCCTGCTGTCGGCCTTCGGGTCGCGCGTGGTCTCGCCCGCGACCGGCCTGCTGCTGAACAACGGTGTCATGTGGTTCGACCCCGAGCCGGGCAAGCCCAACTCCCTGACGCCCGGCAAGCGCTGCCTGATGAACGTCTGCCCGCTGATCGGCGAGGCGGGCGCGCGCCGCTTCGCGCTCGGGGCCTCGGGCGGACGCAAGATCATGCCGGCGGTGGCGCAGCTCGCCTCCTTCCTCGCTGACTTCAGCATGAGCCTGGAGGAGGCCTTCCACCACCCGCGCATCGACGCCTCCGGCGGCGACACGGTGATCGCCGACGACAGCCTGCCGCCGGAAACCCTCGCCGCCCTGAAAGAGGCCAATGCGGTGGCGACCACGCGGCGCACGCCCTATCCCTACGCCTTCGCCTGCCCCGCCGGGGTGCTGCGCGAGGGCGAGCAGAATTTCGGCGCTACCGAACCCCTGTCGCCCTGGGGCGACGCCGTGGCGGCTTCTTGATCCGATGATGGCGGGCCTCGGGGCCGCTCGGGCGGTTCTGAACAAACCCCTAATCCGGCAGCAAAAAAAGCTGAAAAATCCTCTTGCATCCAAACCCGCCCGGGCATATTTAGCCCTTGCCCAAATTCGCACGTGCCCGTGGTCGCTCCCACGACGCCCAACGGCTGGAAAGTCGGGTTGGCGGGGCTCTCCAAAGCTTCGGAGGGCCGAGCGGCTTAAAGCAACGACGTAGAGGGCTTTTTTGGTCTCTGCCGGCTTTCCAAAGGCCGGGGTTACTGAAGAGGCAGCTACATCCTTGCCAGCCGTGCGGACCGGGTCTCCCGTTCCAAGCGAAGGCAGCATTTTCAGGGTCGCGACGACCATGCCGCTGTGCGGCGTGTTCGCGCGACGGCCGGTACCGCATCGGGCCGCCGTCTCCATAGCGGCGGGCTCCCGGGACAGTACCGGCACATCTTGGACGTTCTTGCCAACGGGAGTGCCCGATGACCGACCGCGTTCGCGAGTACCTGCGTACCCACCGCCACGACGGCCCCTGCCTGGTCGTCGACCTGGAAGAGGTGCGCCAGAACTACCTGGCCTTCGGCCAGGCCCTGCCCGACAGCCGCATTTTCTACGCCGTGAAGGCCAACCCTGCGCCGGAGATCCTGGCGGCGCTGGCCGAGCTCGGCTCCTGCTTCGACTGCGCCTCGGTGACCGAGATCGAGGCCGCGCTGGCCGCCGGCGCGACGCCCGAGCGGATCTCCTACGGCAACACCATCAAGAAGGAGCGCGACATCGCCGCGGCCCATGCGCTGGGCGTCGGGCTCTTCGCCGTCGACTGCATCGAGGAGGTCGACAAGATCACCCGTGCCGCCCCCGGCGCGCGCGTGTTCTGCCGCATCCTCTGCGACGGCAGCGGCGCCGACTGGCCGCTGTCGCGCAAGTTCGGCTGCACCCCCGGGCATGCGCCCGACGTGCTCGAGGCCGCGCACCGCGCCGGCCTGGTGGCCGCCGGCATTTCCTTCCACGTCGGCTCGCAGCAGCGCAACACCGAGGCCTGGGACGCAGCCATCGCCAGTGCCAGCGCGATTTTCCAGATCATGGCCATGCGCGGCATCCGCCTGACCCTGGTGAACCTGGGCGGCGGCTTCCCGGCGCGCTACCGCGGCGACGAGCCAGAGGCGAACCTCTACGGCGTCGCCATCCGCGAGTCGATCCTGCGCCACTTCGGCAACCGCGTGCCCGAGACGATCATCGAGCCGGGCCGCGGCATGGTCGGCTCCGCTGGCATCCTGAAGACCGAGGTCGTGCTGATCTCTCGCAAGGATCCTTCCGAGGAGCTGCGCTGGGTCTACCTCGACATCGGCAAGTTCGGCGGTCTCGCCGAGACCATGGACGAGGCGATCCGCTATCCCATCCGCAGCAGCCACGACGGCGACTCGGCCGGCCCCTGCGTGCTGGCCGGACCGACCTGCGACTCGGCCGACGTGCTTTACGAGAAAACGCCCTACCTGCTGCCGCTGTCGCTGGAGATCGGCGACGAGCTGCTGATCGAGGGTACCGGCGCCTACACCACGACCTACGCCTCGGTCGGCTTCAACGGCTTCGCGCCGCTGAAGTCCTTCGTCATCTAGAGCCGTCGATGTGGATGATCGCCGAAGAGGCGCCGGGCGAGGCCGGCGCCCGCGAGGCCCTGCTGGACCGTGCGCTCGGCCCGACGCGCCTCGCCAAGACCTCCGAGCGCCTGCGCGAAGGGCGCCTGCCGGTGCTGGCCCTCTCGGCCCGCTTCGACGGGCGGCTGGTCGGCACCCTCCGCCTCTGGGCGGTCGAGGCCGGAGACGGCTGCCGCGCGCTGCTGCTCGGGCCGCTGGCGGTGACACCGGAGCTGCAGGGCCAGGGCATCGGCGCCCGGCTCATGCGCGGCGCCCTCAATCGCGCCGCCGCCGCGGGCCACGGCGCCGTGCTGCTGGTCGGCGATGCGCCCTACTACGCCCGCTTCGGCTTCAGCGCGGCCCTGACCGGCCGGCTGGAGCTGCCGGGGCCGGTCGAGCGTCACCGCTTCCTCGGCCACGAGCTGCGGGCCGGCGCCCTCGCCGGCGCCTGCGGCCTGCTGCGGCCGGCCGGTGCGCTTCAACCCACCGCGAACGCCTTCCTGCCGGCGCGGCCGGAGCGGCGGCATGATGCTGTGCTTGATCTGACGCTCATATTGCGCATGCTGCCGGCCTGACGGGCCGGCCAATCCAGAAGCCGCGCAGCCCCGAACCGAAGCGAGGGAGATTCCACCATGTCCACCCCCTGGCCCGACTATGGCGCGATCAGCGGCCCGATCGTGATGATCGGCTTCGGCTCCATCGGCCGCGGCACCCTGCCGCTGATCGAGCGCCACTTCGACTTCGACAGCAGCCGCTTCGTCGTCATCGCCCCCGACGACAGCGAAAAGGCGCTGCTCGACGAGCGCGGCATCCGCTTCATCCAGGCGGCGTTGACGCCCGACAACTACAAAGAGCTGCTGACGCCGCTGCTGACCGACGGCGAGGGCCAGGGCTTCTGCGTGAACCTCTCGGTCGACGTCTCCTCGCTGGACGTGATGAAGCTCTGCCGCGAGCTCGGCGTGCTCTACATCGACACCGTGGTCGAGCCCTGGCTCGGCTTCTACTTCGACGAGGGCGCCGGCCCGGACAAGCGCACCAACTATGCCCTGCGCGAGACGGTGCGCAAGGAGAAGGCGCGCAGCCCCGGCGGCACCACCGCCGTGTCCTGCTGCGGCGCCAATCCGGGCATGGTCTCCTGGTTCGTCAAGGCCGCGCTGCTGAACATCGCCGCCGACACCGGCGTCGACCCCGGCACGCCCGCGTGCCGCGAGGACTGGGCAAGCCTGATGCAGCGCCTCGGCGTGAAGGGAATCCACATCGCCGAGCGCGACACCCAGCGCGCCCGCGAGCCGCGGCCGATGAACCAGTTCTGGAACACCTGGTCGGTCGAGGGCTTCATCTCCGAGGGCATACAGCCGGCCGAGCTCGGCTGGGGCACCCACGAGACCTGGATGCCGGACAACGCGCGCGGCTTCGACTTCGGGCCGCAGTCGGCGATCTACCTGCTGCAGCCGGGCGGTAACACCCGGGTGCGCAGCTGGACACCCACGGCCCAGGCGCAGTACGGCTTCCTGGTGACCCACAACGAGTCGATCTCCATCGCCGACTACTTCACGCTTCACGAGAACGGCAAGGCGGTCTACCGGCCGACCTGCCACTACGCCTACCATCCCGCCGACGTCGCCGTGCTCAGCCTGCACGAGATGTTCGGGCGCGGCGGCGAGGTGCCGGCAGCGCACAAGATCCTCGACGAGAACGAGATCATCGACGGCATCGACGAGCTGGGCGTGCTGCTGTTCGGCCACGCCAGGAACGCCTACTGGTACGGCTCGCAGCTGTCGATCAAGGAGACCCGCAAGCTGGCGCCCTACCAGAACGCCACCGGCCTGCAGGTGAGCTCCGCCGTGCTTGCCGGCATGGTCTGGGCGCTGGAGAACCCCGAGGCCGGCATCGTCGAGACCGACGAGATGGACCATGTCCGCTGCCTGAAGGTGCAGCGGCCCTACCTCGGCCCCGTCGTCGGCGTCTACACCGACTGGACCCCGCTCAGCAACCGCAGCAGCTTCTTCCCCCAGGACATCGACCCCGCCGACCCCTGGCAGTTCCGCAACATCCTGATGCGCTGAGGCGGCCGAACCGGCCGAAGCCGATACCAGCTAGCTGTTCTGAGATTTCGCCCGCGCGACCCGATGCGCTGCTTCCTCGGCTTCCCATTTTGCGCGCTAGCCCGCAACGGCGTCGCCGGCGATCGGGCGCGCAATGAAATAGCCCTGAGCAAGGTCGCGGCACCGAAAGGAGATCCCAAGCGGAACTCCGGCCAAATCCTGTGAGGCTGGAAGGTTTGGGGAGAAAATGGTGGGCGCACAAGGACTCGAACCTTGGACCCGCTGATTAAGAGTCAGCTGCTCTACCAACTGAGCTATGCGCCCCCAAATGAGCCGCTGGGCAGCGCCAGACCGTTGAAATCAACAGCCTTGCCCCCTTCGCAGGGGTCGCCAGGACCCTACCGGAAGACTCTGTGTCTGCCGGGAAGCGGGGTGATAGCAAGTCCGAGCCCCTTTGTCGAGGCCCTAATGTCCGAAAAAGGGCGGCACTCTGCCGGAGTCCCGGGGCCGCTGGCGGGCCGGCTCCGGCCGCTTCAAGCTCCCGGGGTGCCGCGGCGGGAGATGCGGATGTCGCGGTGGATGTAGCAGGACATCACCAGGCCCATGGAGGCCATCACCGTCAGCAGTACGGTGCCGCCGTAGGAGACCAGCGGCAGCGGCACGCCGACCACCGGGAAGATGCCCATGACCATCGACATGTTGATGAAGACGTAGAGAAAGAGGTTGGTGGTCAGCCCAAGCGCCAGCAGCCGGGCGAACTGGTTGCGCGCCCTGAAGGCGATGGCGAAGCCATAGGCCAGCAGCAGGCAGTAGAGCCCCAGCAGGGTCAGGCTGCCGACCAAGCCGAACTCCTCGGCCAGCATGGTGAAGATGAAGTCGGTCTGCTTTTCCGGCAGGAAGTTCAGGTGGCTCTGGGTGCCTTGCATGAAACCCTTGCCGGTCACCGCCCCGGAGCCGAAGCCGATCATCGCCTGCAGCGTATGGTAGCCGGCGCCCAGGGGATCGTTTTCCGGGTTCAGGAAAGTCAACACCCGGTCCTTCTGGTAGTCGTGCAGGAACTGCCAGGCGACCGGCATGACGGCCAGTCCGGCAACGATCACCAGGGCGAACTTCCACCAGCGCACCCCGGCGCAGAAGAACATGGCTCCGGCCGCCAGCAGCAGCATGCCGGCGGTGCCGAGGTCGGGCTGCTTCAACACCAGCGCGGCGGGTGCCAGCACCAGGCCGATCGGCAACAGCAGGAAGGTCGGGCGGCCGACCTCCTCGCCGGAGATCCCGTGAAAGTAACGGGCCAGCGCCAGGATGAGCGCCACTTTCATCAACTCCGAGGGCTGCAGGCGGACGACGCCGAAGTCGATCCAGCGTTGCGCGCCCATGCCGATGTCGCCCATCACCTCGACGGCACCGAGCAACAACAGGCTGCCGAAGTAGAAAAGATAGGCGAAGCGGAACCACAAGCGGATGTCGATCAGCGCGGCTGCGAACATGATCACCGCGCCGAGCCCGAAGCGCATCAGTTGGCGCGAAGCCCAGGGCTCCATGGAGCCGTTGGCCGCTGAAAACAGCATGGCGATGCCGACCGCGACGACCAGGCAAAGCAGCAGAACCATGCCCCAGTTGAGCTGCCAGACCTTCTGGCGCAGCGTCATTTCAGGATTGCGGGTAGAGAGGAAGGCATCCGCCGGCATCAGCCGCGCTCCGCGATCTGCGCTGGCGCAATGATGGGCAGGGATCGGCGCCCGGACGGGTCGCGGCGCTGGGTTTCCAGCAGGATGTCACGTGCGATCGGCGCCGCCACCGCGGAGCCGCCACCGCCGTGCTCCACCACCACGGCACAACAGTAGCGCGGCTTGTGCACCGGCGCGAAGGAGACAAAGAGCGCATGGTCGCGGCGGCGCCAGGGCAGTTGCTCGTTCTTGGTCACGCCGGCGGCCCGCTCGGCCATGGAGATGCGGCGCACCTGTGCGGTGCCGGTCTTGCCGGCCAGTTCCAAGCCTTCTTCTTCGATGCGCGCGCGGTAGGCGGTGCCACGCGGGTGGTTGCTGACGGCGTCCATGCCATCGCGCACGACCCGCAGGTGTTCCAGCGGCACGTCGAGCGGCGGAAAGTCCGGCGGCGCTACGCCGCCGGCCTCCGTCGGCCCGGCGCCGGCACGCACGCCGCGGGAAAGGCGCGGGATGACTTGCCTACCACCGGCGAGGCGCGCCGTCATGGTGGCCAGCTGCAGCGGCGTCGTCAACACGAAGCCCTGGCCGATGGCGGTGATCAGCGTCTCGCCGCCCTGCCAGCTCTCGCCGACATTGGCCAGCTTCCAGTCGCGGGTCGGGACGACGCCGGCCCTTTCGCCGAAGAGGTCGATGCCGACCTCTTGGCCGAGGCCGAAGTGATTGGCCATGGCGGCGATGTTGTCGACGCCGACCTTGCGGGAGACGTCATAGAAGTAGACGTCGCAGGAGTGCTTGATGGCGTCGTGCATGTCGACCCAGCCGTGGCCGTGCCTCTTCCAGCAGTGGAAGCGAGAGCGTCCCAGGGTCATGTGTCCGGGGCAGAAGACCTTATGGTCGGACCGGATGCCCGACTTCAGCGCCGCCAGGGCAACCACCATCTTGAAGGTGGAGCCGGGCGCGTAGAGGCCGGCGAGGGCCTTGTTGGTCAAGGGGTGCAGCTGATCGTTGAGCAGGTCGTTCCACTGCTTGACCGTGAGGCCGATGTTGAAGGCGTTGGGATCGAAGCTGGGCACCGAGGCCATTGCCAGGACATCGCCGTTCTCCACGTCCATGACCACCGCCGCGGCGCTCTGTTCGGCCATCAGGCGCTGGTGCGTGAAGGTCTGCAGGCCGCCGTCGATGGTTAACACCAGCTCGTCGCCCCGCTTGCCCTCGTCACGGCTCAGCTCCCGGATCACGCGGCCGTAAGCATTCACCTCGATCTGGCTGGTCCCGGCGCTGCCGCGCAGGGCGAGGTCGTACTTCTGCTCGATGCCGTTCTTGCCGATGCGGAAGCCGGGCAGCTCCAGCAGCGGCTCGCCCGTAAGGTCGCGCTCGGCCACCGCGGCGACATAGCCCAGAACGTGGGCCATGGAATCGGCGAAGGGATAGTCGCGGATCTGGCCCATCTCGATGGTGACGCCGGGCAGTTCAGGCCCGTTCACCTCGACGCGGCTGACCTCGTCCCAGGTCAGGTTCTCGCGCACCGTCACCGGCACGAAGCCCCGCTTGCGCGAGACCTCGCGCAGCACCCGCTTGTAGTCGTGGTCGTCCAGATCGATGATCTGCGAGAGGGCCTTCAGCACCATCTCCACGTCGCCGGCGTGCTCGCGCACCAGCACGACGCGGAAGTTCTGCCGGTTGCTGGCCAGCGGCAGGCCGAAGCGATCCACGATGCGCCCGCGCGGGGGCGGCAGCAGGCGCAGGTTGATGCGGTTGTCTTCGGCCAGGGTCTTGTAGCGGTCGGCCTCGATGACCTGCAGGTAGTACATGCGCCCTGCGAGGCCCGCCAGCAGCAGGGATTGCGCGCCTCCCAGCAGCAGCGCACGGCGCGAGAACGATCGCTGGCGTTCGTTGTCTTCGTTTTTCTGCAGCATGGCCGGTCCTGCGCTCCCTACCGCTGGAACAGCCGCTGGCCGCGCAGGAAGGCCCAGGCCAGACAGGGATAGAACGCCATGGTGACAAGATACTGGAAGAACAGCGGCGCCGGATCGACATAACTCAGCATGGCGATGCAGTTGAGCAGCCAGGTGGCGGCCAGGGCTGCCGCGGCCACCAGCATGAAGGCACACCAGATGACGGCGAAGGAGGCCGCGAGGAAAAAGCGGTACTGCCACACCACCAGGGCGTGGGCGATCAGGAGTCCGATGATGCCGGGGCCGATCACACTGCCGATCAGAAGGTCCTGCAGCAGGCCGATGAGGAAGACCGCCCAGATCGGCATGAGATGGGGGCGGTGCACCGACCAGAAGAACACGCCGATGAGAGCCAGGGCCGGCACGATGGGCGAGAGGTCGGCGATGCGCAGCGGCACCAGGCCGAGCAGCACCAGCAGCAGCGTCACGAAGAAGGGCGAGACGGAGCGGGCGACGACGTCCAGGCGGTACCAGACCCCCTCTTCCTGTCTCACTGGTCGGTCCCCGCCGCGGCGGCCGCGGCCGCGCGGGCCGCACCCACCTGTGCCTCGAAGTCGAGGATGCCGGGCAGCTCATAGTCGACGATGCGCAACACTTCCATGTGGGCCCAGTTGACGAAGGGCTTCACCCGGAAGCCGCTCTCGCTGACGCCGGAGACCACGCCGATCGGCAGGCCCGGCGGAAACACGCCGCCATGGCCGGAGGTGGTCACCTGGTCGCCGACCTGGATCTTCGCGGTCGGGCCGAGGTAGAGCAGTTGCGGGGCGTTGGTATTGTCGCCGGCCAGTACCGCGCGGTCGCGACCGGCGCCCACCACCACCGGGACGCGGCTGTTGATGTCGGTCAGCAGCAGCACGCGGGCCGAGCGCTGGCCGACCTCGGCAATGCGGCCGGCCAGACCGTTGCCGGTGACCGCCGCCTGGCCCTTGGCCACGCCGTTTCGCTCACCCGCGTTGATCAGCACGGTGCGCACGAAGGCGCCGCCGGGATCGCCGACCACCCGCGCGGTCACGTAGGACATCTTCGGGTCCGGCACCATGTTGTTGAGGCTGCGCAGCGCCGCATTCTCCGCCTCCAGGCGGCGGGCGACCGCCTGCCACTGCAGCAGGCGGGCGTTCTGCGCCTTCAGGGCCTCGTTGTCGGCGCTCAACCGGGTGAAGGACTCGGCCCGGTCGATGACGCCGCTGAAGGTGTCGACCGGCTGCGAGATGGCGTCGAGGATCGGGGTCACCATGTCGGTGACCGTCGTGCGCGTCTCTTCCACGACGAAGGTGTTGGTCCGCCCGATCAGCATGAGACCGAAGGCCGCGCCGACCAGAAGCAGCAGAGCAAAGCGGCTCGCCCAGGCCTTGAGCGGCGATGCTACGCGGATCTCTGAGCCGGTCGGTTTGTTCACAGGACCTCCTGTCGCTGCAGCCCCCCAACCAGGCCATCAAGCGACCGATTCGGGCTAAATTACCGAACCATCACACCAAATACAAATGAAGAAAGCGTTGATCGCTAATAGAACCCGAAGTACCTGGATCCTAATACATGGAAATCAGCACGTTCTTCAGGACCTTCATTTCTTCCAGGCAGCGGCCGGTGCCGAGCGCCACGCATGAAAGCGGATCGTCGGCGATGGAAACCGGCAGGCCGGTGGAGGCCCGAAGCACGTAGTCCATGTTGCCGAGCAGCGCGCCGCCGCCGGTGAGCACGATGCCCTTGTCGACGATGTCGGCGGCCAGCTCGGGGGCGGTGTGCTCGAGGGCGACCTTCACGGCCTCCACGATGGCACCGACCGGCTCGGCCAGGGATTCGGAGATCTGCCGCTCGGAGATGATGAGCTCCTTCGGCACGCCGTTCATCAGATCGCGGCCCTTGATCTCCATGGTGCCGCCTTCGCCGTCTTCGGGCGGGCAGGCAGAGCCGATTTCCTTCTTGATCCGCTCGGCCGAGCCTTCGCCGACCAGCAGGTTATGATTGCGGCGGATGTAGGCGATGATCGCCTCATCCAGCTTGTCGCCGCCGACACGTACGGAGCGCGAGTACACGATGCCGCCGAGCGAAAGTACGGCCACCTCGGTGGTGCCGCCGCCGATGTCGACGACCATCGAGCCGGTCGGCTCGGTCACCGGCAGGCCGGCGCCGATCGCTGCGGCCATCGGCTCCTCGATGAGGAAAACCCGGCGCGCGCCGGCGCTCTCAGCCGACTCCTGAATGGCACGGCGCTCGACCGCGGTGGAGCCGGAGGGCACGCAGACGATGACCTGCGGACTGGCGAAGGAGCGCCGGTTGTGCACCTTGCGGATGAAGTGCTTGATCATCTCCTCGGCGACTTCGAAGTCGGCAATGACGCCGTCTCGCAGCGGGCGGATGGCCTGGATGTTGCCCGGCGTACGCCCGAGCATCATCTTCGCCTCGTCGCCGACGGCGAGCACGTGCTTCTTGCCCTTCACTTCGGCGATCGCCACCACCGAGGGCTCATTGAGGACGATGCCGCGCCCCTTTACGTAGACCAGGGTGTTTGCGGTACCGAGGTCGATCGCCATATCGGCGGAGAGCATGCCGAGCAAACCAGAGAACATGGATCTAACGCCTTTTCTTCATCCACAGACGTGCCGCGGAACCCCGCGGCGGCTAAAACTCCGAAGCCGGGTCAGGCCGACATCACCGAAGGTGCGGTCTTCTCCCGCTTCACCAGCAACTTGTTCAGCGCGTTGATGTAGGCCCGCGCAGAGGCCACCAGGGTGTCGTGATCGGCGCCCTGGCCGTTGACCGTCTTGCCCGCCTCTTCCAGCCGCACGGTCACCTCGGCCTGAGCGTCGGTGCCCTGCGTGACCGCGTGGACCTGGTAGAGCTGCAGGCTCGCGGTATGCGGGAAGAGCTGCGAGATCGCCGCGAAGGTCGCGTCCACCGGGCCGTTGCCGGTCGCCTTGGCCTGGCGGGTCTCGCCGTCGATCTCCATCTCCAGCTCGGCTGTCTGCGGGCCTTTCGAGCCGCAGACCACCTGCAGGGAGAGGAAGCGCAGCCGGTCGTTGTGGCGCACCACGGCGTCGTCGACCAGAGCGATGATGTCCTCGTCGTAGACGTCCTTCTTGGCGTCGGCCAGGTCCTTGAAGCGGACGAAGGCGTCCTGAATCTCGTTCTCGGCGAGGGTGAAACCCATTTCCTCCAGCTTCGCCTTGAAGGCATGGCGGCCGGAATGCTTGCCCATGACCAGCGTGGAGCGGCTGAGGCCGACCGATTCCGGGGTCATGATCTCGTAGGTTTCGGCGTTCTTCAGCATGCCGTCCTGGTGGATGCCCGATTCATGGGCGAAGGCATTGGCGCCGACGATGGCCTTGTTGGGCTGCACCGAGAAGCCGGTGATGGTGGCAACCAGGCGCGAGGCCTTGGTGATCAGCTCGGTCTTCACGCCGGTGTGGAAGGGCATGGCGTCGCGGCGCGTGCGCAGCGCCATGACCACCTCTTCCATGGCCGCGTTGCCGGCGCGCTCGCCGATGCCGTTGACGGTGCACTCGATTTGCCGGGCGCCGGCCTGCACCGCCGCCAGAGAGTTGGCCACGCCGAGGCCGAGGTCGTTGTGGCAGTGCACGGAAATCACCGCCTTGTCGATGTTGGGCACCCGGTTCTTCAGCATGGCGATCAGCGCATGGAACTCTTCCGGGATGGTGTAGCCCACGGTATCGGGGATGTTGATGGTGCCGGCGCCGGCCTTGATGGCCGATTCCACGCAGCGGCAGAGGAAATCGTGCTCCGTGCGGGTGCCGTCCTCCGGTGACCATTCGACGTCGTCGCAGAGGTTGCGGGCATGGCCGATGCTGTCGATCACCGCCTCGTGCACCGCCTCCGGCTCCATCTGCAGCTTGAACTTCATGTGCAGCGGGCTGGTCGAGATAAAGGTGTGGATGCGCGGCGCGGCGGCGCCCTTCAGCGCCTCGGCGGCACGATCGATGTCGCGGCGCGTGGCGCGCGCCAGGCCGGCGACACGGGCCGCCTTCACTGTGGCGGCGACCGCCTGCACGGCCTCGAAGTCGCCCCTGGAAGCGATCGGGAAGCCGGCCTCGATGACGTCGACGCCCATCTCCTCCAGGATCTGGGCGACCTGCACCTTCTCCTCGAGGTTCATGGAGCAGCCCGGCGACTGCTCGCCGTCACGCAGGGTGGTGTCGAAGATCAGCACGCGGTCTCCGGCGGTCTTACCGCTGGTCGCGTCCTGCTTCGCAACTGCCTGCTTGTTCACCACTGCCTGTCATACCCTCGTCTCGGGCCACCCAGGTCTGGGGTCGCCCTTGTCCCGCAAAAACTTGCCTTCCGACCACGCGCAGCCGCCAACCGCGGCGACGTGGAGCGGTGGAAGAAAAGTTGGCGCACGGCCGGTCCTTCGAGGCCACGGGAAGGGTCACGACTTCTGACGGCCCACCTGCAAAAGGTGCAACTGGCCTTCGATAGCTTGCGCCGTTTCCCGTTTCAGCGCAGAGGCCCCAAAGGGACCAGCCGATCATTTCAGAAGCGTGGTTAACGCCTACTTTTCTAAACCCCGCTCAGGAGGTTAACAATATCTATTTTATAAGCGTTAAGAATTGCTGAAGTGCAGCGCCTTCCTACGTTTTTTTTCGCACAAGAAGGTTTGCCGGAGGTTACCGGGAGGGCACGAATCGGCCGCCTGCGAAGCGCTGGCGCGCCCCGGGGACGGAGCAGCGTTGTCGAACGCCACCGTGGACGCCTAAGCTCCTTCCTCTGCCCTTGCACTATCGGGAGCCGGCAAGGACGTCGGGGCCACATGCAGCAGGATCTGCAGAAGATCGTCGACTTCTCCAACTACTGGCTGTCCAAGGCCGACAGCGGCAGACTGCCGGCCTTTCGGGATCTGCTGCCGGAGGAGTTCTTCCGCGCCCTGCCGAACCTAGTGGTCTGGCAGGTTATCGACGGCGGCCGCGACTTCCGCTGCCGGCTGTGCGGCGAGGACCTTAACCGCAACTACGGCTGGAACCCCAAGGGGCGGCTCTTGAGCGACATCGTCGCCGACAACCCCAGCGTCGCCGTCTTCGGCGACAATTTCCGCCTCTGCCTGTCGCAGGGCAGGCCGATCACGGTGTTCGACCGCTTCCAGGGCCATTTGCACACACCGAAGCGCACCCTCGGCGTCATCGCGCCGCTGGCCGGCGGGGGCGGCGCCATCAGCGACCTGATCTGCTGCAGCGTCTATCTGCGCAACGGCGACCACGAGGAGGCCAACCGTCAGCTCTCCGCCCTCTTCCCCCGCGTCGAGAACAAGGGCTAAACAGCGCCCCAAGTCTTGCCCTGCAAGCGGTACAGCACGTGCCGCCGGAGCCGGTGCCCTGGCGGCAGGCTCGGGTGGTCGAAGTCGTCGGCGGGATCGCAGGTCATGCCGAGACGGCGCATGACCGCCTGGGAGCGCTCGTTCGTCGTGGTGGTGAGGGAGACGATCTCCGCGAGGCCCAGCTCCCCGAAGCCGAAGCGCAGGGCTTCGCGGGCGCCCTCGGTGGCGTAACCCCTGCCCCAGTGTTCGCGGGCGAGGCGCCAGCCGACCTCGACGCAAGGGGTGAAGGGGGCCTGGAAAGAGGGCACCGAGAGGCCGATGAAGCCGATGAAGGGCACCTCCCCCGGCACCTCCGCCGCCCACCAGCCGAAGCCGCGCGCGGCGAGGGCCGCCTTCATGCGCTCCATCATGGCCGCGGTCTCCGCCGGCGTCAGGGTCGCCGGGAAATGCGCCATGACCTCGGGGTCGGCGTTCAGTTTCACGAAGGGGGCGAGGTCGCTGTCCCGCCATGGGCGCAGCACCAGGCGCGCGGTGGTGAGGGTCGGGACGGTCGCGGGGATCATGGCAGCGGAGACTATGGCAAGCCCGCGGCGCCGTCACCCCTCACCCGGCTCCCGAAAACACTTCGGGCCCCATGCGCTCCACACACGGGGCCCGAAGCCGAGCGCAAAGCCCGAAGGAAAGCTTAGTTCTTTTCCTTGTCGACCAGCTGGTTGGCCGCGATCCAGGGCATCATGGCGCGCAGCTTGGCGCCGACTTCCTCGATGTTGTGCTCGGCGTGGCGGCGGCGCTCTGCCTTGAAGGAGGGCTGGCCGGCGCGGCACTCGGTCACCCAGTCGCGCGCGAAGCGGCCGGACTGGATGTCGTCCAGCACCCGCTTCATCTCGGCCTTGGTCTCCGCCGTGATGATGCGCGGGCCGGTCTTGTAGTCGCCGAACTCCGCGGTGTTGGAGATCGAGTAGCGCATGTTGGCCATGCCGCCCTCGTACATCAGGTCGACGATGAGCTTCACCTCGTGCAGGCACTCGAAGTAGGCCATCTCCGGGGCGTAGCCGGCCTCGACCAGGGTCTCGTAGCCGGCCGCGATGAGCGCCGTAAGGCCGCCGCAGAGCACCACCTGCTCGCCGAAGAGGTCGGTCTCGCACTCCTCCTTGAAGGTGGTCTCGATGACGCCGGAGCGCCCGCCGCCGATGGCGGAGGCGTAAGACAGCGCGATCTCCTGCGCATTGCCGGAGGCGTTCTGCGCCACCGCGATGAGGCAGGGCACGCCGCCGCCGCGCACGTATTCCGAACGCACGGTGTGGCCGGGGCCCTTCGGCGCGATCATAAAGACGTCGAGGTCCTTGCGCGGCTCGATGAGGTTGAAGTGGACGTTGAGGCCATGGGCGAAGGCGAGGGCGGCACCCTCCTTCAGGTTCGGCTCCAGGCTGTCGCGGTAGATGTCGGCCTGCAGTTCGTCCGGGGTCAGCATCATGACCACGTCGGCCCACTTGGCGGCGTCTTCCGGCGCCATCACCTGGAAGCCGGCTTTCTCCGCCTTCTTGGCGGTCGCCGAGCCGGCCCTCAGCGCGACACGGACGTCAGCAACGCCGCTGTCCTTCAGATTGTTGGCATGGGCGTGGCCCTGGCTACCGTAGCCGACGATGGCAACCTTCTTGGCCTTGATCAGATTGACGTCGGCGTCCCGATCGTAATAGACGCGCATTGCGGCCGTCTCCCTTTGTCATTTTGTTGTCCGAATGGCTCGGGCCGGGTTCTAAAGCGCCACACCGAAAAGCGCAACGGGATTCCCGGCATGGCCCCTTGCGCCTGCCGCATAGCCGCGAACCGGCGATAATCCTGGGGTTTTTAGCCTATTCGGCCGCCGCTTGCAGGAAGCCGAGGTCGGCGAAGTCGACCGTCAGATCGGGGCCGACCACCAACACCCGGTCGGCCGGCACCGACTGCCAGGTTTCGGGCTGCTCCAGCGGCTCGGAGACGATGGAGACCGCCCTGCCGCCGTGCGGACCGCCGGCGCCCTCGGCCGCTCGCCAGTAGAGGCTGGGCGGCGCCTGGTCGCTGGCGTGGCGCACGGCGTAGATCGAGCGCCCGTCGCTGAGCGCCGCGGTGAAGCGCAGGGCTTCGCGCACGCCCTCCTGCGCCATCATCTGGTGCACCTGGGCGAGGGTCCGCGAGAGGGCGCCCACCGGATCATCCTCCAGCCCGTTGGCGAACAGCAGGTAGAACAGCGCCTCGCTGTCGGTGGTGCCGAGGCGGTGATCGTAGTAGCGGTCGGGGATCAGGGCTTCCAGGCGACGGCGCAATTGCTGGTAGCCGCCGATCTGGCCGTTGTGCATGAACAGCCAGCGGCCGTGGCCGAAGGGGTGGCAGTTGGATCGCGAGGAGGCCGTGCCGGTCGAGGCGCGCACGTGGGCGAAGAACAGCCCGGCGCGGATCTGCTGGGCCAGGCTTTTCAGGTTGGGGTCGTTCCAGGCGGGCAGGATGTCGCGATAGAGCCCCGACTCCGGGCGCTCGCCGTACCAGCCGATGCCGAAGCCGTCGCCGTTGGTCGGGCTCTTGGCCTCCGTGGCGCAAAGGCTCTGGTCCACCAGCGAGTGGACCGGCTTGCAGATCAGCTCGTCCAGATAGACCGGCGCCCCGGCATAGGCCAACCAGCGGCACATGACACCCTCGGAAAAAGGCTTCAACCGGCGCGGAGCATACCCGCCAAAGATGGAGAAAGCCTTGCGGAGAGCGCGGGGCTCGTCACAGTCCCTGGGGGCCGCGGGAGATGGCGACCACGCCGGTGCGGCTGACGTCGACCAGGCCCAAGGGCTGCATGAGGTCGATGAAGACGTCGAGCTTTTCGCTCTTGCCGGTCATTTCGAAGATGAAGTGGTCGTGGCTGGAGTCAACCACGCGGGCGCGGAAGATGTCGGCGATGCGCAGGGATTCGACGCGCTTCTCGCCGGTACCGGCGACCTTCACCAGGGCCAGCTCGCGTTCGACCGCGGGGCCTTCGATGGAGAGGTCGCTGACCCGGTGCACCGGCACCAGGCGATCGAGCTGCGCCTTGATCTGCTCCAGAATCTGCGGCGTGCCGGACGTGACCACGGTGATGCGCGAGAAGCGCTGGCGCGGGTCGACCTCGGTGACCGTCAGGCTCTCGATGTTGTAGCCGCGCCCGGAGAACAGGCCGATGACGCGCGCCAGCACGCCGGGCTCGTTGTCCACCAGCACTGCGATGGTGCGCGATTCGGTCACTTGCGTCTTGTGATTGGCCATGGCTTCGACCGGGGGCGGAGGCCCCCGCTTTCTATGATCTCGGGTCCGCAGGAAAGAGAGAGGTGCCGCGTCGCGCCGCTATACGAGCACCATGCCTTCCTCGGAAATCGGCTTGCCGGCCTTGTCCTCCGGCCCCAGCAGCATCTCGTAGTGCGCCGCGCCCGAAGGGATCATCGGGAAGCAGTTCTCGTCCTTGGTGACCAGGCAGTCGAAGATCACGGGCCCGGGCGTCTCGATCATCTCCATGATCTTGTCGTCCAATTCGTCCGCTTTGTCGCAACGGATACCGACCGCGTGGAAGGCCTCGGCCAGCTTCACGAAGTCCGGCAGCGCGGCGCTGTAGCTCTCCGAATAGCGCCCGCCGTGCAGCAGCTCCTGCCACTGGCGCACCATGCCCATCCACTGGTTGTTCACGATGAAGACCTTGACCGGCAGATTGTACTGCGCGATGCAGGACAGTTCCTGGATGTTCATCAAGATGGAGGCCTCGCCGGCAACGTCGATGACCAGTGCATCGGGATGCGCGCGCTGCACGCCCATGGCCGCCGGCATGCCGTAGCCCATGGTGCCGAGCCCGCCGGAGGTCATCCAGTGGTTCGGCTGCTCGAACTTGAAGTACTGGGCCGCCCACATCTGGTGCTGGCCCACCTCCGTCGTGATGAAGGGGCTGCGGTCCTTGGTCAGCTCGTAGAGCCGCTTGATGGCGTGCTGCGGCTTGATCACCTGGCCCTTCTGCTCGAACTTCAGGCAGTCGCGCGCGCGCCACTCCTCGATCTTCTGCCACCAGTCCTTCAGCGCCTTCTGGTCGAGCTGCAGCTTGCGCGCCTGCCAGGCCGCCAGCAGGTCTTCCAGCACGGAGCCGGCGTCGCCGACGATCGGCAGGTCGACCATCACGTTCTTGTTGATGGAGGAGGCGTCGATGTCGACGTGGATCTTCTTGGAGCGCGGCGAGAACTCGTCGAGGCGGCCGGTCACCCGGTCGTCGAAGCGCGCGCCGATGTTGATCATGACGTCGCAGTTGTACATTGCCAGATTGGCCTCGTAGGTGCCGTGCATGCCCAACATGCCCAGGAACTGCGGGTCGCTGCCCGGAAAGGCGCCAAGGCCCATCAGAGTGTTGGTGCAGGGCACGCCGAGCATGTGCACCAGGCGAGTCAACAGCTCACAGGCCTTGGGGCCGGAATTGATGACGCCACCGCCGGCGTAGACGATCGGCCGCTTGGCTTTGGCGATCATTTCCACCGCCTCGGCGATCTTGTGATCCTCGGCCTTGGTCTGCGGGCGGTAGCTGCGGTGCTTCACCTCCGCCGGCGTGACGTAGTGGCTGGTCTTGGCCTGCACCACGTCCTTGGGCAGGTCGACCACAACGGGGCCGGGCCGGCCGCTGCGCGCCACGTAGAAGGCTTCATGCATGATGCGCGGCAGGTCGGCGACGTCCTTCACCAGGTAGTTGTGCTTGGTGCAGGGTCGCGTGATGCCCGTGGTGTCGGCCTCCTGGAAGGCGTCGTTGCCGATCAGGTGGGTCGGCACCTGGCCGGTCAGGCAGACGATCGGAATGGAATCCATCAGTGCGTCGGTCAGGCCGGTCACCGCGTTGGTGGCGCCGGGGCCGGAGGTCACCAGCACCACGCCGACCTTGCCGGTCGAACGGGCATAGCCTTCGGCCGCGTGCACGGCGCCGCCTTCCTGGCGCACCAGGATGTGCTGGATGTCGTTCTGCTGGAAGAGGGCATCGTAGATCGGCAGTACGGCGCCGCCGGGATAGCCAAAAATGACGTCAACGCCCTGATCCCTCAGGGCCCTGATCAGCATCTGCGCACCGGTCTTCAGTTCCGCCGACATCGTTCTCCACCTTTCCTCCGACCAACCTGTCGGCTCGCCGTCTTGGCTGTCCGCCGGCCCCCCTCCGGGCCGGGCAACACAAAAAGAGGCCGGCTGAACCGGCCAATTGGAACAATCGCTAATGATTTCATCTGCTTCCCCAGGCGGGTGACCCGGCGAAAGAGGCGGACCCTAGCCCCTTACCCCCGGACGGTCAACAGGTTTTGGCGAATTTTCGCAAAAAAATCGTACTCGCAACTTTCTGAATATTGCGTTTCCATGACCATAACCGCCGGATCGTTACCGACGAACTGGTGCCGCAGCCAGGTCACCTGGCGCTTGGCATAGCGCCGCGTCGCCTGCTGCGCCTGCGCCAGGGCGGACTCCAGGCCGATCTCGGCGGCCAGGTAGGCGGCGAACTCGGGCACCCCCACGGCCTTCATCACCGGCAGCGCCGGGTCGAGGCGGAGGGCCAGCAGCGCCGCCACCTCCTCCACCGCCCCCATGGCCAGCATGGCCTCCAGGCGCGCGTCGCAGGTGGCATAGAGAAGCTGGCGCGGCGGCAGCAGGCAGAGCTTCACGAAGCGGTAGGGTGCCGCCGCGCCCGGTATCGCCTGCCAGTCGGCCAGCGAGCGGCCCGTGGCGGACAGCACCTCCCAGGCGCGCAGCAGGCGCTGGCTGTCGCCGGGCCCGAGCCGCGCAGCCATCGCCGGATCGTGCTCGGCGAGGCGGGCGTGGAAGGCGGCGTTGCCGAGAGCGGCCAGTTCGGCGCGGGCGGCGTGGCGAACGGCAGCGGGCACCTCCGGCACCGCGCTGAGCCCCTGCTCGAAGACCTTGAGGTAGAGCCCGGTGCCGCCGACCAGGATCGGCAGGCGTCCCGCCGCGAGAGCCGTCTCGACCTCGGCGACGGCCAAGTCGCGCCAGCGCGCGGCCGAACAGGCTTCCGCGCCGGGGAGGGTGCCGTAGAGGCGGTGCGGTGCGGCCTGCAGCTCCGCACCGCGCGGCCGCGCGGTGAGCAGCGAAAGCTCGCGGTAGACCTGCATGGAGTCGGCGTTGATGACGGTGCCGTCGCAGGCCCCCGCCACCGCCGCCGCCAGCGCCGACTTACCGGAAGCCGTCGGCCCGGCGATCATCACCACCACAGGCCTTGGGTCTGACGTCGGGGAGTCTTGCGGGGCGGGCATGGGCACCATCGGGCGGCGTTCGGTCTTGCGGTAGCTTGCGGTACGGGGGGCGGCCTCTGTATAAGCCGCCGATGGAATACGTCCTTACCGTGATCGGGGACCCCGGCTCAAGGTTGCTGTCCGCGGCATTGGCCGATGCGGCCCGCCACGCCATCGACCACAGCCACAGCGTGGCCGGCGATTTGCACTGGCTGGCCGCCGGCATAGCCTGCGATCTGCCCTTCGAGGGCCATGAGCCGACCATCACCCAGGCCCTGGTGCGCGAGGCGCTGGGCGGCGCGCCGCTCGATCTGGCGATCCAACCGGCCGAGCGGCGGCGCAAGAAGCTGCTGGTCGCCGACATGGAGTCCACCATCATCCGCCAGGAGATGCTCGACGAGTTGGCCGAGGTCGCCGGGATGCGCGAGGACGTGGCGGAGATCACCGCGCTGGCCATGGCCGGCGAACTTGATTTCGAGTCGGCCCTGCGCGAGCGGGTCGGCTTGCTGGCCGGCATGACCGACGCGGCCCTCGAGGAAGCCGCCGGGCGCATGACGCTGATGCCCGGCGCCAAGGCCCTGGTCGCCACCATGCGCGCCGGCGGCGCCTACTGCGCCCTCGTGTCGGGCGGCTTCACCTGTTTCACCGAACGCATCCGTGCGGCCTGCAGGTTCGACGAGGACCGCGCCAACCGGCTGGAGGTCGCCGATGGCCGCATAACCGGGAAAGTGCAGGAGCCGGTCCTCGGACGCAGCGCCAAGCTTAAGGCGCTGGAAGAGCTTTCCGCCGCGCACGGCCTGGTGCCCTACGACGCCTGCGCGGTCGGCGACGGCGCCAACGACCTCGACATGCTGGGGGCGGCCGGCCTCGGCGTCGCCTACTACGGCAAGCCGCGGGTGCGCGCCGCCGCGCACTACCGCATCGACCACGGCGACCTCACCGCGTTGCTCTACATGCAGGGCTACCACGCCGACGAGATCCGCGAAACGTAGAGCAAAGCAAAACGGCGGCTCCAGAAGAGCCGCCGTCTCGCAGGCATCTCGGAAAATGCCGGTTCAGCTCTGGTCGATGCGCACGGCGACCCATTGGAAGTCGCCCTGGCGGAACACCAGCAGCGTGACCACGCGGTAGCCTTCCGACTTCGCCCTGTCGACCTTCTCCACCACGTCGGACGGCGTGGAAACCTCTTCCTGGTCGACCTCGACGATAACGTCGCCGGCCTTGAGGCCCTTCTCGGCGCTGCCGCTGCCCTCCTTCACCTCGGTGATGACCACGCCCTTGGTCGCCTCGTCCAGGGAGAAGCGGGTGCGCAGTTCCGGGGTGATGGTGCCGAGGGCGAGGCCCAGTGACTCCATGTCGGAGGGCTGGGCTTCCCGCGGCGTGTCGGTGGGCGGGGCGGCGGCCATCTGCTCGGCCTCCAGTTCGCCAACGGTCACCCGCATTTGCCTTTCGCCGTCACGCCGCCAGACGGTGACGTCGACGGTCGATCCGACCGCCGTCTCCGCCACGATCGCCGGCAGGCGCCGCATTTCCGACACCTCGCGGCCGTCGAACTCCAGGATCACGTCGCCCTGTACGATACCGGCGTCTTCGGCCGGGCCGCCTGCGGTCACCGCAGCCACCAGGGCGCCGCGCGGACGGTCCAGTCTGAGGCCCTCGGCCAGCTCGTCAGTGACGTTCTGAATGCGCACGCCGAGCCAGCCGCGCCGCACCTCGCCCGTGTCGCGCAGCTGGGCGATGATGTTCTTCGCCATCGAGGAAGGCGTCGCGAAGCCGATGCCGACCGAGCCGCCGGAGGGCGAGAAGATCGCCGTATTCACGCCGACGACCTCACCATCCAGATTGAACATCGGGCCGCCGGAGTTGCCCTTGTTGATGGCCGCATCGGTCTGCAGGAAGTTGTCGTAGCGACCGGCATTGATGTCGCGCTGGCGCGCCGAGACGATGCCGGCGGTCACCGTGCCGCCCAGGCCGAAGGGGTTGCCGATGGCGACCACCCAGTCTCCGATGCGCGTGGCGTCGGAATCGCCCCAGGTGGTGGACGGCAGCGGCTTCTTGGCCTCGACCTTCAGCAGCGCCAGGTCGGTGTCCTTGTCGCTGCCTACGATGACGGCGTCCAGGGAAGTGCCGTCGGACAGCACGACCTCCACCTCGTCCGCCTCGGCGATCACGTGATGGTTGGTCACGATGTAGCCGGTCGGATCGATGATGAAGCCCGAGCCGAGGGAACTGCCGCGCCGCTGCTGCGGCGGCGGCGGCTCGCCGCCTTCGCCGCCCTGGCCGCGACGCTCGAAGAACTCCTTGAAGAATTCCTCGAACTCTTCGGCCTGGCCGCCTTCGATGGTCTGCCGGGTCTGGATGTTGACCACGGTCGGCAGCAGGTTCTCCACCATGTCGGCGAAGGATTCAGGGGCGGAACGGGCCTGGACCGCCGACGCCCAGGTCAGCGCCAGCAGGGCGGTGACCAGCGCGGTCAGGCCGAGCCACAAGCGCCCTGCAGGAATCGGCCGCGTCGCGACCAGCGCCACAACCCTGCGTCGCTGCATTCCAGAATTTTGAGTCACTGTCAGTCTTCTCCTTGCGCTTGGAGATCCGCTCCGACCGGTCCCGGTAGCCCCGCGTCCTCCGCTCGACCGCCGCGCCCCCCACCTACGGGGCGGCGGCCGCCTGGGCACCCTGCCACTGGCTGGCAATCTGGAGCTATTGGAGCCCGATTTGTAGCCCCTCTCAAGAGAAAGTGTATCACTGCGATGCTGCGATACGAAGTAGGCGAATTTATGGCGTGCCTACGCCATTCCTGCGTTCTCCGGGGCGTTTGCCTAGCCGCGCAGCAGCCAGACGAAAAATACGCCCAATGCCGCCGCGACCAGACCGCCGACCCGGAGGCTTTCCGGCGGCACGGTCTCCAGCATCGCCAGGATCTGCCGCAGGCGATGCGGCACGATGGCCAGGAACAACCCCTCGATCACCAGGACCAGGGCGACCGCTGTCAGGAAATCGGTCAACTGCCGTCACGAGCAGATGCGCCGCCGACTAGTTGGCAGCGGCATCTGGAGGCCAATTGCCCTGGGCGTCGTTGAAAAAGCTGAAGAACTCGCTGTCGGGCGACAGCACCATGTAGGTGCTTTCGGGATCCAGCGCCGTGCTATAGGCCTCCATCGTGCGGTAGAAGTTGAAGAATTCCGGATCCTGACCGTAGGCCTCGCTGAGGATTTCGGTGCGCCGTCCTTCGCCCTGGCCGCGCAGAATGCTGGACTCGCGATCGGCCTCGGCCTTGATGACCGTTGCCTCGCGGTCGGCGGCCGCCTGGATGCGCTGGGCCTGCTCGAAGCCCTGGGCGCGGAATTCGGCGGCCTCGCGCTCGCGCTCGGAGCGCATGCGGTTATAGACCGACTCCCGGGTCTCGTCGGGCAGGTCGGCGCGGCGGATGCGGACGTCGACCAGCGCGATGCCGAAGCGCCGGGTCTCCTGGTCGACGTTTGTCTTCAAGTCCTCCAGGATCTGCGTGCGTTCATTGGAGAGCACCTCGGTGATCGTCGAATTACCGAGGATCTGGCGCAGGCGGCCGTTGATAATGATGCCGAGGCGGTTGCGGGCGATGTCTTCCGAGCGCACCGTCTGGAAGAACAACAGCGGCTCGGCAATGCGGTAACGCGCAAAGACGTCGACGATCAGGCGCTTCTGGTCCGACAGCAGAATGTTCTCTGGCGGCGGGTCGAGGTTCAGCACGCGCTTCTCGTAGTACTGTACGTTCTGGACCAGCGGAATCTTCCAGGCCAGTCCAGGCTCCGTGATGACCCGCTTCGGCTCGCCGAACTGCATGACGATGGCCTGCTGGGTCTGAACGACGGTGAACAGCGAGCCGTAGGCGACCAGGCCGATTACGACGATCACGACGCCGATGATGAGGTTGATGCTTATGCGCATGATGCGTGCTCCTCAGTTGCCGCTGCCGCCGGCGGCGGAACCGGGACTTGGGTTGCCGTTTTGCACACGGCGCAGTTCGTTCAGTGGCAGGTAGGGCACGGCCCCACCGGCGCCGGCCTGGCCGTCGAGGATCACCTTGTCGGTCTGACTCAGCACGCCCTGCATGGTCTCCAGATACATGCGGCGGCGGGTCACGTCGGGACTCTGTCGGTAGGCGTTGAACACCGAGAGGAATCGCTGGGCGTCACCTTCGGCTTCATTTTCCAGCCGCTCCTTGTAGGCCTCGGCACCCTGCACCACCCGCAAGGCTTCGCCGCGGGCACGCGGCAGGATGTCGTTGCGGTATCTGTCCGCTTCGTTGCGCGCGCGGTCGCGGTCCTGCTGGGCCCGCAGCACGTCGTTGAAGGCGTCGATCACGGCGCTCGGCGGCTGCACGTCCTGCAGCGCCAGGTCAGTGATTTCGATGCCGGCCTCGTAGTCGTTGAGCGTCACCTGCAGCAGGGTGCGGGCCTCGGTTTCGACGGTGCCGCGCGCCTCGGTCAGCGCCTGCTGGATGTCGGTGCGACCGACGATCTCGCGCATCGCGCTCTCGGCGGCGATCTTCACCGTCTGCTCCGGCTCGCGGATGTTGAAGAGGTACTGGCCGGCATCGGCGATCTTCCACTGCACCGTGAAGTCGATGTCGATGATGTTCTGATCGCCGGTCAGCATCAGGCTCTCCTCCTCGACGTCGCGCCGCGTGCGGGTCCTTTCGCTGCTGGTGCTCTGGAAGCCGATGTCGATCTGCTGCACGGAGGTGACACTGGGGGTCAGCACGGCCTCGATGGGCCAGGGAAGATGCCAGTTGAGGCCGGGCTCGGTGGTCTCGATCCATTTGCCGAAACGCAGGACGACACCCTGCTCGTTGGTCTGGACCCGATAGACGCCGGTAAACAGCCATATGAGCAAGATCGCCAGGCCGACCAGCAGATAGGCGGACTTGCCCAGGCCGCTGCCGCCACCCGGCAGCATGCTGCGGAAGCGGTCCTGCCCCTTCCTGATGAAGTCTTCGAAGTCAGGTGGACGTGGGCCGCCGCCGGAACCGCCGCCGCCACGGCCCCACGGGCCGCCGCCGCCGGAACCGCCGGATCCTCCACCGCCGCCCCAAGGGCCGCCGCCACCTTTATTTTCCCAAGGCATACTTAAATTCCCCGCTGCCTGTGCATGTCACCCTGTCGGGCAGGACTACCCTACAGGGTATGATTCAAGGCTGAAATCCCTGTGCGCCGGTCTTATATCACGGCTGAGCTATTGTTCTAGCCGAGTCTGCCTGCTACCTCCTGCTGGCATATCGGCAGGATTGGGGAGTTTTCAAGGAATGAGTGCAATCAGCGACGCCAAGGTGCTCGAGGCGTTGAAGGCGGTGAAAGACCCCGCCAAGGGTGAGGACATCGTCAGCCTGGGCATGATTTCCGGCCTGATCATCAAGGACGGCAACGTCGGCTTCGCCATCGAGGTGGACCCGCGCCAGGGCGCCGCCATGGAGCCGCTGCGCAAGGCCGCCGAGAAGGCGGTCCACGATCTCGCCGGGGTGACCTCCGTCACTGCCGTGCTGACCGCCGAGCGGGCGCCCCAAGCGTCGGCCGGCAGTAGCCAGGCGCCGGCGGGCGGCAAGCAGCCCGCCACGGGCCCTGGCGGCACCATGATCCCCGGCATCCGCTCCATCGTTGCGGTGGCCAGCGGCAAGGGCGGCGTCGGCAAGTCTACGGTCACCACCAATCTGGCCCTCGGCTTCGCCCAGCTCGGCCTCAAGGTCGGCGTGCTGGATGCCGACATCTACGGCCCCTCGCAGCCTCGCATGCTGGGCATCAGCGGAAGGCCCACCTCGCCCGACGGCAAGACCCTCAATCCGATGGAGAACTACGGCCTGAAGTGCATGTCCATGGGCTTCCTGGTGGCCGAGGACACGCCGATGATCTGGCGCGGGCCGATGGTGCAGAGCGCGCTGCAGCAGATGCTGCGCGACGTCGATTGGGGCGAGCTCGACATCCTGGTGGTCGACATGCCGCCGGGCACCGGCGATGCGCAGTTGACCATGTCCCAGCAGGTGCCGCTGACCGGTGCGGTCATCGTTTCGACGCCGCAGGATATCGCCCTGCTCGACGCCCGCAAAGGCCTCAACATGTTCCGCAAGGTCGATGTGCCGGTACTCGGCATCATCGAGAACATGAGCGTTTTCGTCTGCCCCAACTGCGGCCACGAGTCGCACATCTTCAGCCACGGCGGCGCTCGGCGCGAGGCCGAGCGGCTCGGCATGGAGTTTCTCGGCGAACTCCCGCTCGACATCGAGATCCGCGAGACGTCCGACAGCGGCCGGCCGGTGGTGGTCTCGCGGCCGGATGCCCCCAACGCTCAGGCCTTCGTCGCCATCGCCAGGCGGCTGTGGGAGAAGGTTTCCGCCCAGATCGGTGCCGACAGCCCGCGCCAGGCCCCCAAGATCGTCATGCAGTAGGGGCCGGCCGGCCCCACTCCCCTCGCGGCAACGTGAGCCGCGGTGATTTGCCAAGGCCGGCCGAAGGCGCCACCTTCACGACCGATGCAGACGCAACAGCGCGAAGGGACGACCAGCATGCTGCGCTTTCGGCTTTCACGCCGCCGCCTCACCGCCACCGTGTTGGCGGTCGGCGTCGCGGCCGGTATCTTCGCTACGGGCGCCCTCGGTACCGGCTTCTTCGCCGCCGCCCTGGCCCTCGACCCGGTCTTCAGCGAAGACGGCCTCGCCATCCGCGGCTACGATCCGGTGGCCTACTTCACCGACGGCAAGCCGGTCGAGGGCAAGGCCGAATTCACCCACAGCTACCAGGGCACCGAGTGGCGCTTCGCCTCGGCCGCCAACCGCGACGCCTTCGCCGCCGAGCCGGCGCGCTACGCGCCGCAGTACGGCGGTTACTGCGCCTGGGCGGTCTCCGAGGGCTACACCGCCCCGATCGACCCCGACGCCTGGCGCATCGAGGACAGCAAGCTCTACCTGAACTATTCGCAGTCGGTGCAGCGGCAATGGGCGGAAGATATCCCCGGCAACATCAGCAAGGCCGACGCCAACTGGCCGGAGATCAAGGGCGGCAATTGAGCAGCCGCCTCAGCCGCCGAACATCTTCTTCAGGTTCTCGAAGCCGGCCTCGTAGATGCCGCTGATGGCGGCCACGGCATCGCCTTCCGGCGCGCCCTTGGCCTCGAACTCGCTGGACCACTCGACGGCACAGCCCTTGCCGCTGTCGCGCACCTTCAGGGTGGCGGTGTAGTTGCTCACCGGCAGCGGGCCGGAGACTATGGTGTAAGTATAGCGGCGCTCCTTGTCGTCAATCTGCTCGAGCTTCTCCTCGATGGTGCCTCCGCCCATCAGCGAGAGTTGCCGCAGCGTATTGCCGTTCTCCTTCTTCAGCTTGCTCTTCTCGACGGCGGGATGCCAGTCCGGCAGCGCGTTGAAGTTGCCGATCACCGCCCAGACGGTCTTTGCCGACACCGGAAGCTCGGCGGTTGAACTGACCTTGGCCATGGCGCTGGGACCTCCCTCTTTCGTTCTTGGTTATTAGGCTGCTTTCCAGGTCCGGAAGTGTAGAGCCATGGCGGCGGCGGCGGCAACCTGCCAAGAAGGACAGCTTGACGCGGCCTCCGCGGCCCGTCCGCCGCATAGGCGCCCTGCCGGTTTCACCTTTTCTTAAGCCCGCGCTGCGAGGCTCCGGCAGCCTGATCCGCCGAGGCCCGGGAGGTCGCCATGCGATACGTGAAGCCACCCCTTGCGCTGCTACGCCGCCTCATCGACCGGCAGACCAGCTCCAGCGACATCGCCCTCGACGTCTATTGCGCCCCAAACGTTCTGCTGCGCGAGTTTTTCTGGGCGCGGCTGTGGATGCTGACCCTGCTGATCCGCCGCCTTTCGCGGCCCGAGGGCGCCTGCCTCGACTTCGGCGGCGGCAGCGGCATCTTCATGCCGACCCTGGCCAACGGCTTCCGCAGCGTCGACCTCATCGACCTCAACACCGTGCAGGCCGAGCAGATGCGCGAGGCCTACCAGCTCGACAACGTCCGCATCACGCGCGCCAACATCAAGGATTTCGATTTCGGCAGCGGTGCTTTCGACGCCATCGTCGCCGCCGACGTCCTGGAGCACTTCGAGGATCTGAGCTTCCCGATCGAGCGCATCCGCCACTGGCTCGATGCGAAGGGTACGCTCTTCACCTCGCTGCCGTCGGAGAACCTGGCCTACCGCCTGCTGCGCATTGTCTTCGGCAAGCAGAAGCCGCACGACCACTACCACGCCGCCTGGCAGGTCGAGCGATTCCTCACGGAGCACGGATTCCGCAAGGTCTCCGGCATCTACCACCCGCTGTTTCTGCCGCTGTTCCCACTGTTCCGCATCAGCGCCTGGCAGAAGGTCTGACCGCCGCCGGCTGAGCCGACCTAGTCCGGGCGCCGCACCCTCTCCAGTACCACGATGCTGAAGTCCGGCTGGCCTTCGCCGCCGGGAACGGGCGCGTCGCGCCGCAGCTCGCGCCAGTCGGCGGGATCGAGGGCGGGGAAACTGGTGTCGCCTTCGGGGCTGGCGTGCACCTCGGTCAGGTAGACGCGCCGGGCCAGGGGCAGCGTCAGCTCGTAGATCTGACCGCCGCCGATCACCATGACCTCGGCCGCGCCGCTTGCCGAGGCCAGTTGCTGCGCGCGGGCCAGCGCGCCGGCGACATCGGCGAAGACCTCTACGCCCTCCGGCCGGAAGGTCGGATCCCGGGTAATCACCAGGTTGGGCCGGCCGGGCAGCGGCTTGCCGATGGACTGATAGGTCTTGCGGCCCATCACCACCGGCTTGCCCAGGGTCTGCGCCTTGAAGAACTTCAGGTCGCCCGACAGGTGCCAGGGCAGGCCGCCGGCCCGCCCGATCACCCCGTTGTCGGCGCGCGCCAGGATGAGGGCGACGGGCACGCCCTTTGCGTTCTTGCCTGCCATCGCTCAGACCGCCACCGGTGCCTTGATGTGCGGATGCGCCTCGTAACCGATCAGCTCGAAGTCTTCGTAGCGGAAGGCGAAGAGGTCCCTCACCTGCGGATTGATCTTCAGGATCGGCAGGACGAGCGGGCTGCGCTGCAGCTGCAGGTCGGCCTGCTGCTGATGGTTCACGTAGAGGTGCGCATCGCCCAGCGTGTGCACGAAGTCGCCCGGCTGCAGGCCCGAGACCTGCGCCACCATCATCGTGAGCAGCGCGTAGGAGGCGATGTTGAAGGGCACGCCGAGGAAGATGTCGGCGCTGCGCTGGTAGAGCTGGCAGGAAAGGCGCCCCTCGGCGACGTAGAACTGGAACAGGCAGTGGCAGGGCGGCAGCGCCATGCGCTCGATCTCCGCCACGTTCCAGGCCGAGACGATGAGGCGGCGCGAGTCCGGATTGCTCTTCAGCTGACTGAGCAGCTGGCCGATCTGGTCGATGTGGCGGCCGTCCGGCGCCGGCCAGGAGCGCCACTGCGCGCCGTAGACCGGCCCGAGGTCGCCGGTCTCGTCGGCCCAGTCGTCCCAGATGCGAACGCCGTGCTGCTTGAGGTAGGCGACGTTGGTATCGCCCTGAAGGAACCACAGCAGCTCGTGGACGATCGACTTCAGATGTAGCTTCTTGGTGGTCAGCAGCGGAAAGCCCTGGCCAAGGTCGAAGCGCATCTGGTGGCCGAAGAGGCTTTGTGTGCCGGTGCCGGTGCGGTCGCTCTTGTAGCACCCTTCCTCGCGAACCTTGCGCAGGAGATCGAGGTACTGCTTCACGGTGGTCCTTCTTTCGTCCTGAGATCCTTCCAGCGCCCTGCCGGCGGGCACCGAGTCGCTTTGGCCCATTCTAGAGCCTTTCATAGTCATATTGAACCATTCTGCCGGAGCGGCTTTGTGCCAAGGTCCCTAAGGGCCTTTGGGGGTTTGGCGCAGGCCATAGCGGCGCTATGGCCAAGGCGGAGCCCGCCGGCCTTGGCGCAAAGACTCCCGGCCCTTCGGGTTGCCGAGCGGCGGGCGCCCGCGGCGTCGACAGGCTTGCTTCTATATGACCATGAAAGGCTCTAGCCCAGATGGCCCCGGCGACGCCCCTCCAAATCGCCCTTTCGAGCCCTGGAGGCCGCCGGCCGCGGTCGCGCGTAGACCTTTTATCGAGGCCGCAAAGTGCCTATATTGGGGGTGCCGGCTTGCCGGCTATGGTGCTAAACGGGCCTGTGAAATAAGCGTGACGGACCCGGGGGCAGTACCCGGCGCCTCCACCAATCCCTCTCCACATCGTCGGAATCTGGCTTTGCGGAGGGACCTTATGGGGGCGAAATAGGATCGACGTGCGTGGTAAAGATGGGTTCGGTGCCCGGCATGGTACCGCCGTTATCGGGCCGAAACTATAGTTGCGAACGACAACTACAGTGAGGCTCGCCTCGCCGCTTAATAGCGGTCAGGTAAGCCAAATCTAAGTCCTAGACTCTCACAAGTATAGGCGGGGTCCGGGGCGCACCTGGCAACAGAAGCGCCCCACTTTGAGGTCGCCAGGGGGAGCAATATCCTCGGCAGGGAGCATAGCAAGAGTTGGGTCTGGAAGAGCCGTGACCGAGGAAACGGGCAACGACGGCCTGCGATACGATCGCATGGTCGAGGATGCGCTGCGCAGCGTGGTGCGGCGGGCCCTGATCCATGCCGGCGAGCACGGCCTGCCCGGCAATCACCATTTCTACATCACCTTCCGCACCGACCATAAGGACTGCGAGATCCCCGAAGCGCTGCGCGAGCGCTATCCCGGCGAGATGACCATCGTCCTGCAGCACCAGTTCTGGGGCCTGGAGATCGACGAGGATCAGTTCTGCGTCACCCTCAGCTTCGCCGACGTGCCGCATCGCCTCGTGGTGCCCTTTTCCGCGGTGACGGCCTTTGCAGACCCCTCGGTGCGCTTCGGCCTGCAGTTCGACGTGGAGAATGGAGAAAACCTCGGCGGGCCCGTCGCCGCGGGCGAGGGTGCCGTACCATTCGAGGACAGCACGGCCAGGGAGCGCGGCGATGTCGATGACGGCGCCCCCGACGATGCGCCGGCCAAAGGCGAAAAGCAGAGCGGTGACAAGGTCGTCACCCTGGATGCCTTCCGCAAGAAGTAGCCGCGGCGGCCGGACGGCCGAAAATCCGAAGGTTTAAGTGAAGTGCAGGTTGCTAGCTGCGCTTGCCCATGGTGGCTGGATCCCAGCGCTGGGTGCTCTTCTGACCGGGAGCCTTGCCGAGGCTGCTGGCGACGGCGGGGCGCCGCACCAGGCCGACGAACTCGTCGAAGCGCCGCTTCAGCTCGAGCCGCTCCTCGGGGGTCATCTCGGACTCCGGGATCTCGCTCAAGTCGCGGTGGCGGATATCTTCCATGGCCTGCTCCTTCGCTTGCCGGGGCCGGTTGGGGCGGCGCAGCCTGCGCGCGGCGTCCCCGGGACAACTCCCCTGCATTGCCGCTATCATCCCGATCCTTGGTTAAGGCTGCGTTATCAGCCGCCCCTCTTTAGGCCCTCCAGCCCCGAATCCGCCGATAAATCCATGACGGCCTCCCAAAACCTGCCGGAATTCCTGATCGACGCCCCGGGCGGCCCGGGTCCGGCGGCGCTGACCTTCGCCTTTGCCCACGGCGCCGGCGCGCCCATGGACACGCCTTTCATGAGCTTTTTCGCCGAGGCCCTGGCCGAGCGCGGCTGGCGGGTGGTGCGCTTCGAGTTTCCCTACATGGCCCGCCGTCGCCGCGAGCCCAAGCGTCCACCGCCGGATCGCCAGCCGCTGCTGCTGGAGACCTGGCGCCAGGTCATCGCGAGCCTGGGGGCCGAACGCCTGGTCATCGGCGGCAAGTCGATGGGCGGACGCATGGCCAGCCTGATCGCCGACGAGGCAGGCGTCAGAGGCCTCGCCTGCCTCGGCTATCCCTTCCATCCGGCCGGCAGGCCGGAGCGCCTGCGCACGGCGCACCTCGCGGCCTTGCAAACCCCCTGCCTGATCTGCCAGGGCAGCCGCGATGCCCTGGGCGACGCCGCGGAAGTGGCCGGCTATGACCTCGCCGAGAGCGTTCGGCTGCACTGGGCCGCAGACGGCGACCACGATCTGAAGCCGCGCAAGGCCAGCGGCCGCAGCACCGAGCAGAACTGGGACGAAGCCGCGGCGGCGGTCGACGGCTTCTTCCGGTCGCTGATCTAGCTTACCTGGAGATCTAGCTTACTTGGGACAGGGCCTCCGGCGGGATGTGCACCAGCTCGTACTTGAGGCCGTCGGGATCGGCGAAGAACAGAGCGTAGTAACCCGGCACGTAGTCGTAGACCGCCGGAGGGTCGAGGATCTCGATGCCCTCGCGCTGCAGCAGCTCGTAGCAGCCGTCGACCTCTTCCCGGCTGTCGGCGTTGAAGGCAAAGTGGTGAAACCCCGGGGCGTAGCGCTCGGCAGCCTTGCCGGCGTGTTCGGCCCGCGCCTGCCAGAGGTTGAACGCGAAGCCGCCCGGGGCCAGCCAGAGCGTCATTTCGGGCGTATCTTCCACCAGCCTGTAGCCGAGGAAACCCAACAGCGGTGCATAGAATCGCTCCGTTGCGGCGGTGAGGTCGCTGACGGTGACCCCCAGATGGTTCATGGTCCCCAAGGTCATGGTGGAAATCTCCCTGCGCAACTTGGTTGTCTTAAAAACATCTCTGGAGATACCAGAAGGCTCCTGACAACATGTTGTCAGCATGCCTTTGGTAGGATGCCTGTCAGGAGGAGGCAGGATGCGTCGCGCTGACAGGTTATTCCAGATAGTTCAAGAGCTTAGGCGCCGCAAGCTGGCGACGGCTCGGCAGCTCGCCGATGCCCTCGAGGTGTCCGAGCGCACGATTTACCGCGACATCCGCGACCTCGCCGGGTCGGGGGTGCCCATCGAGGGCGAGGCCGGGGTCGGCTATGTGATGCAGCGCGGCTACGACCTGCCGCCGCTGATGTTCACCGAGGAGGAGATCGAGGCTCTGGTGCTGGGCGCCCGCATCATCGAATCCTGGGCCGACCCGGCGCTGGCCAAGGCGGCCGCCGACGTGGTCGCCAAGGTCGAGGCGGTGCTGCCGGAAAACCTGCGCGCGCAGGTTTCGCGCACGCCGCTCTCGGCCCCCGCCGACCATCGCGCGGCCCCCCTCAGCGTCGATGCCGGCGCCATCCGCGCCGCGCTCAGAAGCCGACGCAAGCTGCACTTCCACTATTGCAATGCCGAGGGCCGGGCCAGCGAGCGGGCGGTGCGGCCACTGGCCTTGGCCTTCTACGGCCCGGTCTGGCTGCTCATTGCCTGGTGCGAGCTGCGCGGCGACTTCCGCGCCTTCCGTCTCGACCGCATGCGCGAGATGACGGTGCTGGAAGCGCGCTTCGCCGAAGAGCGCGGCAAGACCCTGCATGACTTCGTGGTGGCCGACCGGGCCCGCCGCGCCGAGGCGCACGCGCAGGCCGCCGCCGTGCCGGAACTGGTGCCCGAATGATGCCGCGTGCGGCCGCTCCCCGGGCCGCGCGCGGCAAGCCGGCCCGCCGCCAGCAGCCGCCGGCGGTCGCCCGCAGCCTCGCCCTCTTCATGCTGCTCGGCCCCGTGGTGCCGCGCGGCATGTTCGGCGGCTGGGGCTTCTTTCTCGATGGCACGATGATCGCGCTGGTGGCCGGCGAGGCGCTCTACCTGAAGACCGACGCGACGACGCGGCCGCGCTTCGAAGCGGCCGGGTCGGAAGCCTTTGTCTATCGCAGCCGCAAGGGGCCGGTGGCGATGTCCTACTGGCGCGCGCCCGCGGGCAGCGAAGCGGACCCGGGTGCCATGCTGCCCTGGGCCGAGCTGGCGGTGGCGGCGGCCCGCCGCGCCGCGACGCGGAAGGCCTCCCGCCAGCAGCGGTGAGAGCTCAGGCCGCGCGCAGGCCGGCGATGAACTTGCTGACCTCACCGCGCAGCAGTTCCGACTGCCGCGACAGTTGGCCGGCGGATTCCAGCACCTCGCTGGCGGCGATCCCAGTCTGCTCCGATGCCTGGCGGACACCGACGATGTTGCTGGCGACGGCCTGGGTTCCGGCGGCTGCCTCCTGGACATTGCGCGAGATCTCCCCGGTGGCGGCATTCTGCTGCTCCACCGCGGTGGCGATGCCGTGGGCGTTCTCGCTGATCTGCTTGATCACCTTCACGATGCCTTCGATCACCGCGACGGTGCTGCCGGTGGCCGACTGCATGCCTTCGACCTGCTGGGCGATCTCCTGCGTCGCCTTGGCGGTCTGGGTGGCCAGCGACTTCACCTCGCCTGCCACCACGGCGAAGCCCTTGCCCATCTCCCCGGCGCGCGCCGCCTCGATGGTAGCGTTCAGCGCGAGGAGGTTCGTCTGCTCGGCGATGTCCTGGATCAGGCTCACCACGGCGCCGATCTTCTGCGCCGCCTCGGACAGGCCGTTGACCGAGTGGTTGGCCCGGTCGGCGTCTTCGGCAGCCTGCTGCGAAACCCTGTTGGTCTCGGCGATCTGGCGGGCGATCTCGGCGATCGAGGCCGAAAGCTCCTCCGAGGCGGTGGCCACGGTCTGCACGTTAGCCGAAGCCTCTTCCGAAGCGCTGGCGACGCTGGTGGACTGGGCGTTGGTCTGCTCGGCGGTCGACGACATCGACTGCGCGGTGGCTTGCAGCTCGGTCGCGGCAGCGGAGACCGTGTCGACGACGCCGCCGACGGTGGACTCGAAGGTTTCGGCCAACTGCAGCATCTGGCGCCGCTTCTCCTCCTCGCGGCGGACTTCTTCCTGCGCGCGCTCTTCCTCGAGACGCTTCAGCTCCAGGGTCTTCGCCTTGAAGGTGACGAAAGCCTCGGCCACCTGGCCGATCTCATCCCTGCTGCGGACGTTGACCTCGGCGCTGGTGTCGCCCTCAGCCAGGCGGTTGAGCGCCGAGGCGACCTGGCTCAGCGGCCGGGCCACTCCGGAGCGGGTGAACCAGACGGCCAGCGCGAAGCCGGCGACGGCGGAGACGATGGAGACGATGGTCATCTGCACGATGGCTGATTTCTCGTGCTCCCCGGCAGTCCTGATGGCAGCCAGGGTGAAGGATTCGATTTCCTGCAACAGGGCATCGAGTTCGTGGTTCAGCTTCTGCTCTTCAGCTTCCACCCCATGCACCAGCTCGAGCGCCTCGGAGGCGAGGCCCTGGTTGGTCAGTTTGAAGATCTCTGCGGCGTGACCGTGATAGGACTTGTGCTCGCCCTCGATCTGCCGCAAGGCCAACAGCACCTTCTCGAACTCGGCCCTCTCTTCGGGCGTATGGGCCCTGCTAAGGGCGATCTCGGCGAGTCTTTCGCCCTCCGCGATCTCCTCGTCCACCACCGTGGACAGCCGCTCGAACTGGGCCTCCACCGCCTGCAGTTCCTCTGCGCTGACCTCCGTCACCAGCCCGCTGAGCCGCAGGATGCGCTCCAGCAGTACCGCCTGTTCCAACTGATGCACCGTGACCCGGCTGACCACTTCGATCAGTGGCATATCCTGTTCGGCGACGGCTTCGATTTCCGAGCCGATCCTGCTCATCTGCCAGACGCCGATAACGGCTACGACGACGGTCGACATCACGCAGAGCCCAACGATGCCCAGCAGCTTGTGCATCACCGTGGAGCCAAGGCGGTCGCCGAATCCGAGTTTCCTGAACTTCATTTTCCTAACTACTCCGTATCTGTGCACGACGAACTAAGGGTTATTGTATCGTGCGAGTACACTTGATGTTCCAAACAAGGAACATTAACAATTCAACTCAGCTCTGCATTGTATAGAATCCGCTGAGCCGCAACTGATAATTGAACAGACTTGGCGCTGCGCCGCCGGGCTGCGAGTCCTCCGCCGTTGCCGCAAGCCGGCGCCGGTGGCGATGTCCTACTGCCGCGCCGTTCAGCAGCACGGATGACCTCTTGTCCCAGCACCCTCGGGCTTGGCGGGACCGGCGCAGACTCCTAAACTCCGGCCCGGTCAAATCCGCCGGTCAGCCGCCTGCCGCAACCACTCAGGACTCCCACGAACATGTCTTCCGCTTCGCCTGTCGAAACCGCGACCCGCATCGAAACCGACTCCATGGGCGAGATCGCCGTCCCCGTCGATCGCTACTGGGGCGCGCAGACGCAGCGCTCGCTGATGAACTTCCGGATCGGCGGCGAAAAGATGCCGCCGGCGCTGGTGAAGGCGCTCGGCGTCCAGAAGCTGGCGGCGGCGCGCACCAACAAGGCGCTCGGCGTGCTCGACGCGAAGCTCGCCGAGGCGATCTGCCAGGCGGCCCAGGAGGTCGCCGACGGCAAGCTGATGGACCACTTCCCGCTGGTGGTCTGGCAGACCGGCTCGGGCACCCAGACCAACATGAACGCCAACGAGGTGATCGCCGGGCGCGCCAACGAGATCCTGACCGGCAAGAAGGGCGGCAAGGAGCCGGTGCACCCCAACGACCACTGCAACATGGGCCAGTCGTCGAACGACAGTTTCCCCACGGTGATGCACATCGCCGCGGTGCAGAAGATCGTCGGCGAGACCATCCCGGCGCTGGGCCACCTGCACGCCGCCCTCGACGCCAAGGCCCAGGCCTTCGACAAGATCATCAAGATCGGTCGCACCCACCTGATGGATGCCACGCCGCTGACCCTGGGCCAGGAGTTCTCCGGCTACGCCACCCAGGTCGCCTACGGCGTCAAGCGCCTGGAGAGCGCCACCGAACGCCTGCTGCAGCTGGCCCAGGGCGGCACCGCCGTCGGCACGGGCCTCAACGCCCTCGAGGGCTTCGCCGAGGCCTTCGCCGCCGAGGTCGCCAGAATCACCCAGCTTCCCTTCATCACCGCCGAGAACAAGTTCGAGGCGCTGGCCGCCCACGACGCGATCGTCGAGGCGTCCGGCGCGCTCAATACCATCGCCTGTTCGTTGATGAAGATCGCCAACGACATCCGCCTGCTGGGCTCCGGCCCGCGCTGCGGCTTCGGCGAGCTGCGCCTGCCGGCCAACGAGCCGGGCTCCTCCATCATGCCGGGCAAGGTGAATCCGACCCAGGCCGAGGCCATGACCATGGTCTGCGCCCAGGTGATGGGCAATCACACTACCTGCACGGTGGCCGGATCCAACGGCCACTTCGAGCTGAACGTCTTCAAGCCGGTGCTGATCTACTCGCTGCTGCAGTCGGCGCAGCTGATCGGCGACGCCTGCGACAGTTTCCGCACCAACTGCGTCGAGGGCATCGAGGCGGACGAGGAGCGCATTGCCATGCTCATGCGCCAATCGCTCATGCTGGTCACCGCGCTGAACCCACACATCGGCTATGACAACGCCGCGAAGGTCGCCAAGAAGGCCTATACCGACAGCTCGACCCTGAAGGATGCGGCGCTGGCGCTCGGCCTGCTGACCGACGAGCAGTTCGAACTCTGGGTCCGGCCGGAGAACATGCTGGGCCCGCGCGCCAAGAAATGATGGAAGAAACGCCGCCGCCGGTGGTCGCGGTCCCCGGCGTGGAAATCCGCAAGCGCTCGGTGAAGATCGCCGGACACAGCACGTCGTTGTCGATGGAGGGAATATTCTGGGACGCCTTGAAAGAGGTTGCCGCGCAGCGCGGCCTCTCGCTCAACGTCCTCATCGAGGAGATCGACCGCGGCCGCGGCACCAACCTGTCGAGCGCCGTGCGGGTCTACCTGCTGAACCACTTCCGCGCCGCGGCGCAGGCCCGATCAGCAAACCCGGCGGTCAGCCCCCCAGCCCCTTCAGGAGATTCTTCAGGCCGTCCTTGAGGATCTCCTCCGGCTTGGTCGGCTTGTGCTGCGGCTCGTCCTTCGCGGTGGGCGGTTGCCCGCCACCCGATTCCTCGGCCGGCGGCTGCGGGCTGCGCTGGAACGGCTGGCCCCCGATGGCGACATTCGGTTCGTCGAGCGGACCGCGCAGCCTGGCCGTCAGGTAGGCGTTGTCCGGGTCGGCGTCGCGGACCACGTCGGTGGTGCTGTCCAGCAGCCAGTCGGGCAGGTCGACACTACCCTTAGTGAGAGCGGTGGCATCGCGGCCACGCACCTTGAGGTCGTTGGTCTGCGCCACCCCCTTCTCGACGACGAAGCTGCCGCTGACTTTGGCCGGTGCGCCGGCGAAGGCGCCGAACAGCACGGTCGTGCTGTCGGTGACGCCGCGAATCTCCTTCACCTTCTTGCCGAGGATATCGAGCACCAGGGCCCCGGCCTGCTCCTCCACCTTGGCCGCGGCAGTGACCGTCCCGGTCAGCGTGCCGTCGCCGCCGAGCGCGCCGATCAGCGCCGCCTGGCTGGCACCCTGCGTGGTCAGGCGGCTCTGCAGCGTCATCGGGCCGGAGAAGCGCTCGGTGTCGGCGAGGTCGCGCAGCAGACTCTTCAGCTCGACGTTGCTGGCGGTGACCTCGGCGTCCACCTGCAGTCCCGCCGCCGCATCGCGGGCGTCGGCCTTGCCGGTGACCGAGAGAGCGCCGCCGTAGCTGTCCGCCGTGAAGCGCCGCAGCTCGAGGACTCCGTCGGCGAGTTGCGCCTCCAGCGCCGCATTGGTCAGACGCAGCTTGTCGGCCCGGATCGCCTTGGCGCTGAGCTTTACCTCGGCATCCACCACGCGCAGGGCGCCCAGATCGAGGCGCTTGCGCGACCAGCGCTCGGGGGCCGTCGCCGGCCCCACGCTGCGTGTGTTGCCGCTCGAAGCGCCCTTGGCTGCCGGCGCCGTCAGCGCCGCCAGGGGCATCTCGCCGGTCGTCAGGTCCGCCGTGATCTTCGGACGCGGGCCGGACAGCGAGAAGGCAAGGTCGCCGGCCAGGAGCTCGACCCCGGCCAACCTGCCTTCCAGGCCGGAGAGCGCGACTTCGGTGCCACCGGCGGCGACCCGTCCCTTCACGGCGGCCGCGCCGAGGCCGGCCGGCATGCCGGGATCGCTCAGCAGCTCCCTCAACAGGATGGTGAGATCGGGGTGGTCGAACTCCAGCGCCGCCGCGACCGTCGGCGCTCCCGCCGGCAGCTGCAGCTTGCCGGCCGCGTGCAGGCTGCCGCCCAGGGCCGCCAGCCGCTGATCGAAGCGCAGCATCTCGCGGTTGCCGTTCACGGCCCCACTGAGGGTGAACGACTCCAGCGGCAGGCTGCCGCCGGTGCTGAGGCCGAGCGCCTTGACCAGGCGCGACAGTGTCGAGACGGAAACGTCGAGCGAGCCGTCGATCGAAGGATCGCGGTCGACGTTGGCCAAGCTGCCGGAAAACTGGCCACGGCTGCCGACCAGGTCGGCGACCGAGGCCTCCCGTACCACTATGCCGCCCTGCTGCAGGGTGGCGTCCAGCCGCAGGCCCTCGAACGGCAGCCCGCGGTAGGTAAGCTGGCCGACCCGCAGGTCGAGGTTCGCATCGAAGCGGCCGAGCAGCGGCAGGCCCGGCGGCGCGACGGCCGGCGGCGCCTGTTCCTGTGGTCCGGCCGGGTCCTGGGATGGGGAGGGTGTCGGTACCGACGCCGCCGCATCCTGTTGCGGCAGGTAGGCGTCCAGATTGATCTTGTCGATGTTGAGGGCGAGGCCGAGGCCGGGCCGCTCGCGCAGCGCGATCGCGGCGCCGCCGGTCAGCCGGCTGACGTCGAGGCGCAGGTCGGCGTTGCGCAGCACCATCTGGTCGGCGGCAGCCTCGAATTCGGTGTTCAGGGCCATGCGGCGCAGACGTTCGGCCGGCACCACTGCGACATCCACGCCGAGCCACTGCAGCAGGCCGCGCAGATTGTCGGATTCGGCCGCCACGGTACCCTCGAAGCGGGCTCCCTGCGCACCGTCGCTGAGCGTGCCGATGACGGCAAGATCGGAGCTGCCGGGCAGTTGCAGCGTTGCCTTGGTGAGATCGACCCGGCCGTCTTCCAGGCGGGCCGCCACCTGCAGCTGGCGCAAGGTCTGGCCGCGGTAGAGCAGCGCGTCGGCGGCCAACTCAACGCCGACCGAAAAACCGCGCGGCAAGGCGCCGGCAGCGGCACTCCCCGTCGCCGAGGGCGGCGCTGCGGTGCCGGCAGGCCGAGGAGTGCTCCCGTTCCCCTCCCCTTCGCGCATCGCCCGAGCCGGCAGGGCCAGCAGCGCATCAAGATCGACGGTCTTGGCCGAGAAGCTGGCCGTGATATCGGGCTCTCCCTCGAGCCTGGCGGCCAGGCGGCCGTCCAACGACAGCGGACCGAGCGTGACCCTCACCGCCTCGGCCCTGGCTTCCGTGTTGCTCGCGCTGACCTCGGCGGTCAGCGTGAAGGGCTGGGCGAGCGCACCCGGCGCGCCGGCGCCGAGCGGCAAGGCGGCAACGACCCGCGCCAGGTCCGCGCCCTCCGCCTGCAGTCGGCCGCGCAGGGTGCGCAGCGCCTCATGCCGGGAAAGCGCGCCGATGAAGGTACCGGAAGCACCGGCCTGGGGCAGTTGCAGAGACAGGGAGACGGCGGTGGCGCCGCCCTCGACCAGCTGGCCCAGATTGAAATCGAATTCGACCGGCACGCCTCCGTAAACCGCCGCGCCGTCGGCGGCGAAGGGTCCGACCAGGGAGGCGGCAGCCAACTCAGCGTTCAAGCCGCTCACCAGCTCTTCCCGCCCGCTGCGCGCATCGCGGTAGCGCAGCCGGCCGTCTTCGATGAGGAAGCTGTCGATGCGGATCGGCTGCGCGGCCGACGTCGCGCCGGAACGCAGCTCGCCGCCCGGCGCGGCCGCAGCGGCGGGCGCAGCCTCGGCCAATTGCCAGTTGGCCCGACCGTCTTCCAGCACCTCCAGCAGGACCTCCGGTTTCACCAGAGTCACGCTCTTGACCTGGATCTCGCCGCGCAGCAGCGGCAGCAGGCCGATGCTGACCTGCAGTTCCTCCAGTCGCACCATCGCCGGGTCGGAACCGCCGTCGAGGTTCGCCAGGGTGACCTCGCGTGCCGAGAAAGCAGGGGTAGGCAGCAGGCGCAGGCTGACGTCGCCGACAATTTGCAGATCGCGGCCGGTGTGTTCCTTGACCAAGGCCGCCATGCGCCCCTTTTCGCGGTTCCAATCCCAGAAGCTGGGTGCAACCAGAAGGGCAGCCACGACCACGACGATCAGGACGGCAAGGGCGACGGCAACCTTTTTCACAAACGTTCCTCAACACCACAGCGGCACCGCCGGCTGCTCCTCGGCATCGCTCCCCTTTAGGGGAGTCCCAAGGAAATCCCGGGGAGAGACATTGCAACCGCGACCAATTGCGCTAAGCTACTTTAATTGGATGAGTCCGGCAAAGTGGAAGGAACATCTCGCTAACGGTTAGCGAAAAATTGACCCTATGCCGCCTGGCGTTACGAAGTCGTAACCCCCATGCGAAGATAATGCGGTCGGGGAAAATGCTTGGCGACCCGACGCAAACCTGAGCCGACGAGTGATTGTGCCCATGGGTGAAATCGTCGATCTGGATGCCTACCGCGCGGCCCAGCGGCAGCGCCAACGTGATGAGGCCAAACGCAAGGCGCGCAGCAGGGCGCTGGCGGAGCGCGGCGAAGCCGGCAACACCAGGCCCGAAGCGGAGCCTCTGAAGGACGACCCGGTCTAGCAGGCTGCTGAAATTGAGTGCGGCTGCGTGACTGGCCTCGTGCTTCGAGACGCTCGTTACCGCTTGCTCCTCGGCATGAGGTCAATCCTTTCAATATTTTGCCTCACCCTGAGGCCAGACCTCTCGCGACTCCCGCACGGCGCAAAGCCTGCGTGGCGGGCCGCAGGCCGGTAAGCGACGGGCGCCTCGCCGGAAGCGCTGAGATCAGATCGTCAGGATCTTGCCCGGGTTCATGATGTTGTCCGGATCGAGCGCCAGCTTCAGCTGGCGCATCACCGCCAGTGCCTCGCCGTGCTCGGCTTGCAGAAAGCGCATCTTGCCGGTGCCGACGCCGTGCTCGCCGGTACAGGTGCCGCCCATGGCAAGGGCGCGCATCACCATGCGCTCGTTGACGCCTTCCGCCCTGGCCATCTCTTCCGGGTCGTCCGGGTCGATGAGGAAGGTGAGGTGGAAGTTGCCGTCGCCGACATGGCCGACGATAGGCGCCAGCACGCCGGTCTCGTCGATGTCCTTGCGGGTCTCCAGGATGCACTCGGCCAGCCGCGAAATCGGCACGCAGACGTCGGTTGCCCAACCTTGTGAGCCCGGCTTGAGGGCCAGGTTGGCGAAATAGGCGTCGTGGCGCGCCTGCCAGAGCTTGCTGCGATCCTCCTGGTGGGTCGCCCAGTTGAAGTTGGTGCCGCCGTAGTCCTTGGCGATCTCGCCGACCAGCTCGGCCTGCTCGCGGGCGCCGGCCTCGGTGCCGTGGAATTCGAAGAACAGCGTCGGCTTCACTGGGTAGTCGAGTTTGGCGTAATCGTTGATCGCCTTGACCTGCAGCTCGTCGAGCAGCTCGATGCGGGCGACCGGGATGCCGGACTGGATGGTGAGGATCACGGTGTCGACGGCCCCGGCCAGGGTGTCGAAGGAGCAGACCGCGGCGGTGATCGCCTCGGGGATGCCATAGAGACGCAGCTGCACCTCAGTGATCACGCCGAGGGTACCTTCCGAGCCGACGAAGAGCCTGGTCAGGTCGTAGCCGGCCGAGGATTTGCGGGCGCGCCCGCCGGTGCGGATCACCCGCCCGTCGGCCAGCACCACCGTCAGGCCCATGACGTTCTCGCGCATGGTGCCATAGCGCACCGCGTTGGTGCCGGAGGCCGAGGTCGCCGCCATGCCGCCGAGCGAGGCGTCGGCGCCGGGATCGATGGGGAAGAACAGGCCGGTATCGCGCAGGTGGGTGTTCAGGGTCTTGCGGGTGACGCCCGCCTGCACGCGGCAGTCGAGGTCGGCCTCGTTGACCTCCAGGATCGCCCTCATGCCGGAGAGGTCGATGCAGACGCCGCCCTGGGTCGCCTGCACCTGGCCTTCCAGCGAGGTGCCGGTGCCGAAGGCGATGACCGGACGCTTGTACTGGGCGCAGAGCTTCACGATGGCCGAAACTTCCTCGGTGGTCTCCGCGAAGGCCACGGCGTCGGGCATTTCCATGGCGTGGTAGGAGGCGTCCTTGCCATGATGCTCGCGCACCGCCCGCGCGGTGGAAAGCCGCTCGCCGAGCAGCACGCGCAGCGCGGCAATCAGAGGTTCGTCCGTGAGCGTCGGGGTCGTATCCTGGGCGGCTTGGGCCATTACCTGTCTCCTTGCATCGCCCGGGCACTATAGCAGAGGCCGCCCCACGGGGCACAATGCCCCTCTCGGCTCTGGATCAGGGACTAGACCGCATCTGGGCCGGCAGCCAGGTGGCGATCTCCGGGAAGGCGACCACCAGCACCACCGCCAGCACCATGATGGCGAACATCGGCAAAGCGGCGCGGGCGATGAAGGGAATCTGGTGCTCGGTCATGCCCTGCAGGACGAAGAGGTTGAAGCCGACCGGCGGGGTGATCTGCGCCATCTCGACCACGATGACCAGGAAGATGCCGAACCACAGCATGTCGATGCCGGCCTGGCGCACCATGGGCTCGACCACCGCCATGGTCAGCACCACGGCGGAGATGCCGTCGAGGAAGCAGCCGAGCACGATGTAGAACAGCGTGAGCGCGACGATCAGCGCCAGCGGCGAGAGCTCCATCGCGCCGATCCAGGCGGCCAGGTTGCGCGGCAGGCCGGTGAATCCCATGGCCAGCGAGAGGAAGTCGGCGCCGGCCAGGATGAGGGCGATCATGCAGGAGGTGCGTGTTGCGCCCATCAGGCTCTCGGCGAAGGACTTGCGGGTCAGCGAGCCCTGCAGCGCCGAGATGACGAGGGAACCGGCAACGCCGATGACGGCGGCCTCGGTGGCCGTCGCGATGCCGGCGTAGATCGACCCCAGAACCGCCAGGATGAGCAGCACCACCGGCATCAGCGAGAAGGAGTTGCGCAGCTTCTCGAGGAAGCCGACGACCTCGCCGCGCGGCGGCATGCCCTCGGGCCTGAAGAGCGCGTGCAGGAAGATGTAAGCCATGAAGAGGAAGGCCAGCATGAGGCCCGGCAGCACGCCGGCCATGAAGAGACCGGCGATCGACTCGTTCACCGTCACACCGTAGACGATGAGGATGATGGAGGGCGGGATCAGCAGGCCGAGGGTGCCGGCCCCCGCCAGGGTGCCGATGATCATCTGCTCCGGATAGCCGCGGCGGCGCAGCTCGGGGATCGACATCTTGCCGACGGTGGCCACCGTGGCGGCGGAGGAGCCGGAGATCGCCGCGAAGATCGCGCAGCCGACCACGTTCACGTGGAGCAGGCGGCCGGGCAGGCCGCCGAGCCAGGGCGAGAGCCCCTTGAAGAGGTCCTCGGAGAGCCGCGTGCGGAACAGGATTTCGCCCATCCAGATGAACAGCGGCAGGGCCGTCAGGGTCCAGGATGACGACGCGCTCCAGATCGTCGTCGCCATGGCGTCGCCGACCGGCCGACTGGTGAAGAGCTCCATGCCGACCAGCGCCACACCGAGCAGCGAGAGGCCGACCCAGACGCCGCTGCCGAGCAGGAAGAACAGCACGCCGAGAAAGATGAGGGTGAGGAGGAGCTGTTCCATCGCCGCGGCCTATTCCGCCACGATGTCGGTAGGGGGAGCGCCTTCCGGCGCGCTCTGGATATCCAGCGGCGCGCCAAGGGCAACGCAGATCAGGCGGTCGGCCAGTGCCACGGCAAGCAGCACGGCGCCCACGGCCATGCCGATCTGCGGGATCCACAGCGGCGTCGCGTCGGCGCTTTCGCTGACGTCGCCCAGCAGGTGGGAGACCTGCACCATCTTCACCGAGAACCAGGCCAGGTAGCCGGCCAGGAAAGTGCCGATCGCGAGGCACCAGAGCTCCGCGGCGCGGCGGCGCCGCCCGCGCAACTTCTGCAGGAAGAGTTCGACGCGGATGTGGCCGCCCTTGCCGAAGGTATAGGCCAGCGCCAGGAAGGAGCCGCAGGCCATGGCATAGCCGGCATAGGCCGTCAGCCCCGGCACGTAGAACCCCATCACGCGGGTGACGATGGAGAGCAGCACCAGAACGCCGATGGCGATGAGGCAGAGCCCCGCCAGCGCCCCGGCGGCCAGGTAGAGTCCGTCGAGCGACCTGCGCAGGGCTGCCATCACTCCCCCCCGGATCTGCCGCGAGAACGATCGTCGGAAAAGGCAGGCGGCCGGTGAGGATCCCAGCGGCCGCCGCCCCGTCAGATCACTTCGCCTTGTAGGCGTCGATAACGGTCTTGCCGTCGGCGCCGGCACGCTCGAGCCATTCGGCTGTCATGGTCTCGCCGATCTTCTGGAAGTCGGCCTTCAGCGCGTCGCTGGGCCCTTCGACCACCATGCCGTTGGCGGCGAGCTGGTCCTTGTACCAGTCGGACAGTTCCCGCGCCTTGTCCCAGCCGTTCTTCTCGGCGTTGGCCGCGGCCTCGAGCACGACCTGCTGCAGGTTCTCGTCGAGCCCTTCCCAGGCAGCCTTGTTCACCACCACCATGTTCTTCGGCAGCCAGGCCTGCACGTCGTACCAGTACTTCACGTGCTCCCAGATCTTGCTGTCGTAGCCCGTCGAGCCGGAGGAGATCATGGAATCGGCGACGCCGGTGGCAAAGGCCTGCGTCAGCTCCGCCGCCTCGATCTTGGTCGGCACGGCGCCCAGCAGATTCGCCAGACGCTCGGTCGCCGCGTTGTAGGCGCGGAACTTCACGCCCTGCATGTCGGCCGCGGAGTTCACCGCCTTCTTGTTGTAGAGGCCTTGCGGCGGCCAGGCGACGGTGTAGAGCAGCTTCAGGCCGGCGGCGTCGAGGGTCTTGTCGAGCTGCGGCTTGGAAGCCTGGTAGAGGGTCCAGGCCTCGTCGAAACTGGTCGCCAGGAAGGGCAGCGCGTCGACCTCGAACAGCGGGTCCTCGTTGCCGAGCGCCGAAATCAGGCGCTCGCCGATCGGCGCCTGCCCGGTCCGCAGGGCGCGGTAGATCTCGCCGCCGCCGAAGAGGGAGCCGCCCGGATGGGTGACGATCTCCAGCTCACCGCCGGAAGCCTTGGTGACCTCCTCAGCGAACTTGGCCGCGTTCTCGGAATGGTAGTTGCTGGCGGGATAGGCCAGCGGCATATCCCACTTCTCGGCCGCTTGAGCGGCGCCGGCCGTCAGGCCCAGCGCAACGGCCGATACGATCCCTCCAAGGGATTTGACGAAGGAATTCATTTTGTTGTCTCCCTGTTTTGGCCTTCGGCGGAGCTTTGCTGCCCGCAGGTTTTCCCCGGCCGGCTCCCGCAAGAGGCAGGCGACCGTGACAAGAACCCGGATCATGAGCTGAACTTTAGTCACGGGCCGAGCCTGCAGGCAACCGACGCTCAATAATGACGTTTTATCGATAATTTATCAACGTTTTCTTTTTAAATACCGGCGCGGGCGTGAGGGGCAAGACGATCTCGCAGCAGCGTCACCAGGTCATGGACCGGCAGGTTGAGACTTTTTGCCAGCGCCGCGCGGTAGGGCGGCAGGTTGGTGCATTCCAAAACCACCGCGCCGAGATCCGGGTGCGCGGCCTTCAGCCTGTGTCCGGCAGCCCGCACGTCGGCCGCCGCCGCGGCGCGGTCCAGCTGGGTCAGGTCGCCGGAGATGACGCGGTACAGTTCGCCGCCGTCTTCGAGACCGACGACCGGCGTGTCGGCGGGCGCGCCTGCTGCGGCGAGGTGCCGCGCGGTGAGGCACCGCGAGTCGAAGGTGATTACGCCGACGCGCCGGCCCGCCGGCAGCCCGGCCTGCACCTGGGGAATCTGCAGCAGGCTGGAGGTCACCACCGGCACCGGCAGCACCTCTGCCAGCGCCTTCTGCGCCGTGACGAGAAATCCGCAGGAGGTGGTGATCAGCGTCGCGCCCTCTTCCACCAGCGCCCCACCGGCCGAGATGAAGGCGGCGACCAGCGCCTCCGGCAACGGCCCGCTCCGCACAACGGAGGCGACGTGGGCCGCCTCTACCACTCGATAGCGGATCGGCACCGACCAGGTCGCCGGGTTGCCGACGTCGCCCGGCGGGCGCGGGAATTCCGTCTTGAGCATGAGAACGCCGAGAACGGCAGAGCGGGGCGCGGCCATGGGTCATCCTAGCGCGCCGGGAGAGTTCTACGTAGCGGCGCATAGCTGCCCGGCGCGATTCGGATATCCGGCAGCAGGCGATCCGTGGCATCTTCCGGCGCCATGGAAGCCCCGCTGCAACCTCCCCTGGCAGGCCTGCCGCAGGAACGCCCGACCGACTGGGCCGCCGTCACCGCGCTGATTACCTGCATCGGCGTCTTCGGCCTGGCGCTCGGCCTCACCTATCCGCTGCTCTCCATCATGATGGTGGAGGCCGGCTTCAGCGATTTCATGATCGGCCTCAACGGCGCCACCACCTGCGTCGGCGTGGTGCTCGCCGTCTTCGTGCTGCCGCGCCTGCTGCACCGCTTCGGCGCCTTCGCCGTGGTGGTGCTGGGCCTTGTCGGCACGGCAGCCAGCCTGCTCGCCATGCCCTTCACCGATCCGGAGGTCAGCTGGCTGGCCTTGCGCATCCTGCTCGGCTTCTGTCTCAACGTGATCTTCGTCGTCTCCGAGGCCTGGCTGAACTCGGTGACCGCCGAGCGCATCCGCGGCCGCGTCATCGGCGTCTACGCCACGGTGATGGCGGCCGGCTTTGCCCTCGGACCGCTGCTGCTGGTGATGCTCGGCGGCGCCGGGCTGCTGCCCTTCTTCGTCTGCGCCGCCATCATTGCCGCTTCCATCGTGATGATCCTGCCGCTCAGGCGCCGCAGTGCGGCGGAGCTGGCCGGCATGCGCCTTGCCAACCTGCGCCGCTTCCTCGCCGTGGCCGCGCTGCTGGCCGGCGTGGTGATGGTCTTCGCCTTCTTCGACGCGGCGGTGATGACCCTGATCCCGGTCTACATGCTGCGCTCCGGCTTCACCGCCGAGATCGGCGCCACCGCGCTCTCGGCCATGCTGGTCGGCATGGTGCTGGCGCAGTACCCGGTCGGCTGGCTGCTCGACCGCTTCTCGCGGCCCGGCGTCATCGCCGGCTGCAGCCTGGTGGCGGCCGTCGCCTGCGCCCTGCTGCCCTGGTCGCTCGCCCTGCCGGCGGTGATGTGGCCGCTGCTGGTGCTGCTGGGCGGCGTCTCCTTCGCGCTCTATACCGGCGCACTCACGGTGCTCGGCGAGCACTTCCGCGGCAGCCTGCTGCTCGCTGGCAGCGCCTGCTTCGCGCTGGCCTACGGCATCGGCGGCACCTTCGGCCCGCTGGCCGGCGGCGCCATGCTGCAGGCCTTCGGCCCTGATTCCATGCCGGGGCTCTTCGCCGTGGTCTTCCTGGGGCTCGCGGCGCTGGTCGCCCGCCGCCCGCTGGCGAAGGCTAGCGATAAGCCGGGCACCGCGGGAGCGGTGTAGGCCAGCAAGAATCGCGAATTTCCGCCGCGGTGCACATCCATTAGTTGATTCCGCCTCTAGTGGCAGGCAGAATCCGGGTCAGTTGTCCCCCAGCGACCGGGGCACCGGAAAGTGCGCGCTGTTATCGAGCGGTCTCGCTCGGCAGAAACGTGGGAGGCTTCCGTGGCCGATAAATCAGCCATCGAGTGGACAAACGCGACCTGGAATCCGGTGACGGGCTGCACGAAGATCAGCGCCGGCTGCGACAACTGTTATGCGGAGCGATTCTCGGAGCGCTTCAGAGGAGTGGCAGGCAACGCTTTCGAGAACGGCTTTGATCTCACGCTTCGGCCTGCCCGGCTGAGTCAGCCACTGACTTGGCGACGGCCACGGATGATTTTCGTCAACTCGATGAGTGACCTCTTCCACAAAAAAGTCCCCGCCGAGTTTGTCGACGCCGTCTTCGAGACGATGGAAAAGGCGGACTGGCACGTCTTCCAGTTGCTCACAAAGCGTAGCTCGCGGATGCGGAATTACATCAATGCGCGCTATCGTGACGGTGCCGCACCCGACCATATCTGGCTTGGCGTGTCGGTAGAAGATGGGACGAAGCTCTCAAGGGTGCGCCATCTCCGCGACACACAGTGCGGAGTGCGCTTTTTATCCATCGAACCCCTTATCGGTGCAGTCGGCCAGATCGACCTTACAGGGATTCACTGGGTCATTGTCGGCGGCGAAAGCGGACCACGGGCCCGGCCTATGCAGGTGAATTGGGCGCGCGAGGTTCGCGATCAATGCGTCGAGGCAAAGGTCCCCTTCTTCTTCAAGCAATGGGGCGGCTTCCGCCCAAAGGCGGGAGGACGGGAACTCGATGGGCGGAAATGGGACGAGTTCCCATCAGCGCGCACTTTCGCCGCATGAAATCCCCACAAGCTTACCGTGGGAATGAGCAAACCTACGTTAAGCACTTCTTTCTAGAGCGATATCTAGAGCGTGTCGCTTATATCATTCTTTCGAACTGGCCGAAGTTCGTTTATGTCGACGGGTTTTCTGGACCATGGAAGTCCAGAGATGAGCAGTTCAAGGATACGTCCTTCATTATCGCGATTGATAAGCTCCGCGAGGTTAAGGCTGCTCTAAGGCAAGCCGGGAAAGCGGCAAGTCCGCGATGCATCTTCATCGAGAAAAATCCAGAAAGCTTTGCTGAACTGCAGTCGGTAGTTTCCCGCATTCCCGATCTGGATATCGCTGCACTTCAAGGCGAGTTTCGTGACCTTATTCCAGCAATAGCAGGCGAAATTGGCCGACAGTTTTCGTTCGTGTTCATTGATCCGACTGGCTGGACTGGGTTTGACATGCATAACCTCGACCCATTGCTGAAGTTGCGGGGTGAGGTGCTGATCAACTTCATGTTCGACCACATCAACAGATTTGTTGAGCATCCGAATCCAAAGACGGCTGAGGGATTCAACTCACTATTCGGCCACCCCAACTGGTACGATCTGTATACTGACCACATTGACAAAGGCTTGAGTCGCGAAGACGCGATAGTCGCAGTGTACATGGATCGGCTTCGCCAAGTCGGCGGCTTCGCTCATGTCACATGCACACGCATCAAGAAGCCGCTTTCAGAGCGCTCATACTTCTACCTGATCTATGCCACGCGCCATTGGAAAGGGATTCTCGAGTTCCGCAAAGTGGAGCAAAGGGCCGCCGATGAGCAAGAGAGCGTGTTCGGAGCAACGAGACGCTTAAGAAAGGTAGCGCAAACAGGCCAAGAAGACCTGTTTGCAAGGGCCGATGTATCAGAACCAAACCTGCCGTTCGAACAGCAACGGTCACTGAAGCAAAGCCTGGCCCGCAGCTTGCTATTCTCCATCATTCGCGAAAATCATGAGATAGCGTACGAGTCAGTCTTGGGTAAGGTACTAGAGATCCCATTGGTAAGTGTTCAAGATCTCAACGGATGGCTCGCCGAACTTCGAAAAGCCGGCGCTATCGAGATCGTAGGACTCGTAGGCAGAGAGAGAGTTCCAAAGCCAGGGCACGTAGTGCGCAGCCTGCGCACCCAGGATAACATTGCGGAATAATCTCTAAAGGCTCGACGCCGAGCGCGCTGCCTGGTCGTAGAGGCCGGAGAGGGCGCGCAGGAGGTCGGCGGCCTCGCCGATCTGCTCGTTCAGCTCGCCGGCCTTGTCGCCGCCGAAGGCGCTGAAGGCGGTGATCAGGCAGTCCTCGCGCACCTCGCGGTACTTCACGCAGGCGGCCTGGCCTTCCTTGGTGGTCGCATAGAAGATCTCCTTGCCGCGCTTGTCGCCGGCGACGAGGCCGGCGCGCGTCAGCTTCTTCAGGGCGTAGTTCACCGTGTGGCTGTCCTCGATGTTGAGGACGAAGCAGATGTCGGCCAGCTTCTTGTCGCGCGCCCGGTGATTCACCGTGTGCAGCACCATGACGTCGAGGGCGCCGAGGTCCGGATAGCCGGCCGCCGCCATGCACCTGGTGATCCAGCGATTGAAGGCGTTGGAGGCGATGTAGAGGCCGTACTCGAAGGCGCTGGTCTCGGCGGCGCGCTCGGAGACCAGGTGGGCCGAGGAGACGATGGAGCGCTTGCCGGCGCTTTCCTTTGTGTCGCTCATTCCGCCGCCTCCTGCCGTTCGGCCGCCTTGCCGAAGCCGCCGCCGCCCGGCGTCTCGATGAGGAAGACGTCGCCGGGGTTCATCTCGGTCTCGTCGCTGCCCTTCAGTTCCTCACGCGAGCCGTCGGCGCGGATCACGGTGTTGCGGCCGCGCCGTCCCGGCTCCCCGCCCGCCAGGCCGTAGGGATCGGTCGTGCGGTGCAGCGAGAGGATGGTGGCGGTCATGCCCTCGAGGAAGCGCATGCGCCTGACGACGCCGTCGCCGCCGCGGTGCCGCCCCGCCCCGCCCGAGCCGTGACGGATGCGGAAGGCCTCCAGGCGCACCGGAAAGCGCCACTCCAGCACCTCCGGATCGGTCATGCGGGTGTTGGTCATGTGCGAGTGCACGGCGGAGGTGCCATCGTGGTCCGGCCCGGCCCCGGTGCCGCCGCAGATGGTCTCGTAGTTCTGATAGCGGTCGTTGCCGTAGACGAAGTTGTTCATGGTGCCCTGCGCCGAGGCCAGCACGCCCAGCGCGCCATAGAGCGCATCGGTGATGCACTGCGAGACCTCGGTGTTCCCGGCGATGACGGCGGCGGGATATTCGGGAGAGATCATCGAGCGCTCGGGGATCTTCAGCTTCAGGGGCTTCAGGCAGCCCTCGTTCAGCGGGATCTCGTCCTCCACCAGGGTGCGGAAGACGTAGAGCACCGCCGCCTTGCAGACCGCGGTCGGCGCGTTGAAGTTGCCGCGGTCCTGCGGCGAGGTGCCGGTGAAGTCGATGGTCGCCTCGCGCGCCTGCCTGTCGACGGTGATCTTCACCTCGATTTGGCTGCCGTTGTCGAGCGGGTAGGTGAACTGGCCGTCCTTCAGCACGTCGAGCACGCGGCGCACCGACTCCTCGGCGTTGTCCTGCACGTGGCGCATGTAGGCCTGCACCACGTCGAGGCCGAAGTGGGCGACCATCTTGCGCACCTCCTGCACGCCGGTCTCGTTGGCGGCGATCTGCGCGGAGAGGTCGGCCAGATTCTGCTGCGGGTTGCGGCAGGGATAGCGCCCGGAGTTCAGCAGCTCCATCGTCTCCTGCTCGCGGAAGCGGCCTTCTTCGACCAGCAGGAAGTTGTCGATGAGCACGCCCTCCTCCTCGATGCGCGTCGAATCCGGGGGCGAGGAGCCCGGCGTGCGCCCGCCGATGTCGGCGTGGTGGCCGCGCGAGCCGACGTAGAACAGCAGCTCCTGCCCCGCATCGTCGAAGACCGGCGTGATGACCGTGACATCCGGCAGATGGGTGCCGCCGTTGTAGGGCGCATTGAGGGCATAGACGTTGCCCGGCTTCATGGTCGCCTTGTTCTCGCGGATCACCGTCTTGATCGACTCGCCCATGGAGCCGAGATGCACCGGCATGTGCGGCGCGTTGGCCACCAGGTTGCCGTCCGGGTCGAAGATGGCGCAGGAGAAGTCCAGCCGCTCCTTGATGTTCACCGAATAGGCGGTGTTGGCCAGCGTCGCGCCCATCTGCTCGGCGATCGACATGTAGAGGTTGTTGAAGACCTCCAGCATCACCGGATCGGCCTCGGTGCCGACCGCCTCGCTCTTCGGGCGCGGCTTCACGCGGGTGAGCACCAGGTGGCCGCGCCGGGACAGCTCGGCCTGCCAGCCCGGCTCCACTACCGTGGTCGCCGTGGCCTCGCGGATGATCGCCGGGCCGTCGATCTTCTGGCCGGGCAGCAGTTCGTCGCGGTCGTAGAGTGGCGCGTCGTGGGGCGCGCCCCCGGAGTACATGGAGATGCGGGTCAGCGGTTCCGCCTGCATGGCGTCGAGCGCCACGTCGCGCTCGGGATCGGCGACTTCCTCCGTCTGGCCGATGACCTCCACCGCGACGGCCTCGACCACCAGCTTGCGCTCGACGGCGACGAAGCCGAAGCGCTGCTTGTGGGCCGTCTCGAAGGCCTCCTGCATCTCGGCCAGAGCAGCGAAATCGATCGGCAGCGGGCTGTCGGTGCCCTCGTAGCGCAGCTGCGCCTTCTTCACCAGCTTGATGCGGGCGGGATCGACGCCCTGGTCCAGCACCTCGGCTTCCGCCTCGGCCGCCAGCGCCGCGTAGGCCGCTTCCATGACGGCCAGCGCGTCTTCTTCGAACGGTACCTCGACTTGGCGCTCGCGCAGGGCGCGCACGTCGGCAAGGCCCATGCCGTAGGCCGACAGCACCCCGGCGAAGGGATGCAGGAAGACCTTGGTCATGCCGAGCGCATCGGCCACCAGGCAGGCGTGCTGCCCGGCGGCGCCGCCGAAGCAGTTGAGGGTGTACTCGGTGACGTCGTAGCCGCGCTGCACCGAGATCTTCTTGATGGCGTTGGCCATGTTCTCCACGGCGATGCGCAGGAAGCCCTCGGCGACCTCCTGCGGGCTCTGCAGCGGCTTGCCCGTGGCCGCAGCGATCTCCTCGGCGAGCGCGGTGAACTTCTCCGTCACAACCTCGGCGTCCAGCGCCTGGTCGGCGGAAGGGCCGAAGACCTTGGGGAACTGCTCCGGCTGGATCTTGCCCAGCATGACGTTGCAGTCGGTCACCGCCAGAGGCCCGGCGCGGCGGTAGCAGGCCGGCCCCGGATCGGCGCCGGCCGAGTCCGGGCCGACCCGGAACCTTGCGCCGTCGAAGTGCAGGATCGAGCCGCCGCCGGCAGCGACTGTGTGAATATGCATCATCGGCGCGCGCATCCGCACACCGGCGACCAGGGTGTCGAAGGTGCGCTCGTACTCGCCGTCGTAGTGCGACACGTCGGTCGAGGTGCCGCCCATGTCGAAGCCGATGAGCTTCTTGAAGCCGCCCATGGCCGCGGTGCGCACCATGCCGACGACGCCGCCGGCGGGGCCGGAGAGAATCGCGTCCTTGCCCTGGAACAGGCGCGCGTCGGTGAGACCGCCGTTCGACTGCATGAACATGAGACGCGGGCCGGCCGTGGCGCCAGCATTGACGGGGGCATCGAGCTGCCCAGCCACCTGGTCGACGTAGCGCCGCAGAATGGGGGAGAGGTAGGCATCGACGACCGTCGTGTCGCCGCGGCTGACCAGCTTCATCAGCGGGCTCACCTCGTGGCTGACCGAGACCTGGGTGAAACCGATCTCCCGCGCCATCGCCGCCACCTGCCTTTCGTGGTCGGGAAAGCGGTAGCCGTGCATGAAGGCGATGGCGACGGCGCGGATGCCGTCGTCGTAGGCGCTCTTCAGCGCCGCGCGCGCGGCCTCTGCATCGAGTGGCGTAATGAGCTCGCCCTCGGCGCTGACCCGCTCGGCCACCTCGACGGCACGCTCGTAGAGCATTTCCGGCAGCACGATGTGGCGGTCGAAGAGCCGCGGGCGGTTCTGGTAGCCGATGCGCAGCACGTCGCCGAAGCCCTCGGTGGTGACGAAGAGAGTGCGGTCGCCCTTGCGCTCCAGCAGCGCATTGGTCGCCACGGTGGTGCCCATCTTCACGGCCTCGACGATGCCCGGCGGCAGGGCCTCGCCCTTCTTCAGGCCCAGCAGCCGGCGGATGCCCTCGACGGCGGCGTCCTTGTACTGCTCCGGATTCTCCGACAGCAGCTTGTGGGTCACCAGGCTGCCGTCGGGCTTGCGTGCCACCACGTCGGTGAAGGTGCCGCCCCGGTCGATCCAGAACTGCCAACCCGCCTGCCGCTTCTCGCCGTCCATGGATTCTGCCTTTTCGATCTGAAAGCGCGCCTTCAGCGCCCCATTACAAAGACACTTTATCGATAAATTGTCAACGTTGTCTCAGAACCTTCAATTCAATCATGAGACGAACCCACACCGGGCTGCTACAATCCAGAACCTCTAACCTTTTGGAAGATCGGCCCTATGCGATCCCTCACTGTTGCTTTGCTGGCCTGTTCCGCCGTCGCCCTTTCCGCTTGCGTAACGACGGTGAAGGAGCAGCACCTCCAGGACGGCTATCGCCTGCTTTCGGGCAGCGAAATCACCACTTTGGTATCGGGGCAAACTGTCGAAGGACGCTACGGCGACGGTCACGGCACCTACATCGACTTCCGGGCTGCCGACGGGCGTCTCTCGACGCTCGAACCCAGCGGCAAGACCTACATCGGCACTTGGGAAGTCGAGGACGACCTGCTGTGCCTTACCTACCCGACCGTCCCCGTCCCGATTCCCAAATGCCTGGAAATCGCCGAGAAGGACGGCCACTACGTCGAGTTCAGGATCAGCGGGCCGGCGGCCGGCAAGCTGGGCGCCGAATACGTCAGCATCATACCCGGCAACATAAAGAACCTGCCGCTGGAGTGAGCCTTTGCCCGCCCCTGCTCGCCCGCGTCAGTTCGGGTCCGTCTCGCGCATCGCGGGGCGGGCGTTGAAGTCTTCGAACCAGGCGGCCAGGGCATCGCGGCCCTTGCGCCACTCCAGGGCGCCGTGGCGCAGGTCGAGGTAGCCCAGCAGGCAGCCGCAGGCGATGTGTCCAAGGGTTAGGTCGCCGGGCAGGCCCTCGATATGACCGGTCATCCGTTCGAGGCCGCGGAGGATGGAGGCACGCCAGCGCGCGACCGCTTCCGGCGACTGCTGCGCCTGCGGGCGGCGGCCCTCCATGGTCATGAGGAGGGCCGAGTCCGTCATGCCCTGGGCCAGCGCAGCGGCAACCAGCACCTTGAAGCGGGCCGAGCCGGCGGCGGGGATCAGTGCCGGCACGGGGCCGAGGCCGTCGAGGTATTCGGCGATCACCGGGCTGTCGAAAATCGCCATGCCGTCGTCCAGCAGCAGCGCCGGCACGCGGCCGAGCGGGTTGCGGGCCTGCAGCTCGGCCGGATCTTCCATCGGATTGCAGGCGGTTTCCGTGAGATCCGCCATCAGGCCGCGCTCGCGCGCGACGACGCGGCACTTGCGGGCATAGGGTGACGTGGGGGAGTAGAACAGCTGCATACCTGCCTCCGGGTGCGACGATGGCGCGCGGCGCGACGCGGCGAATCGGCGCCTGCGCGAACGGCGGAGACCTTAGGCGATTGTTCGTAGGGGGTCGATAGGCAAGCGCTGCGCGGGGCGCGCTGCGCTTACACCTTGTAGGCCAGGCGGACGCCGCCCCAGTGCTTGCCGGCAACGACGATGGGGGCTGAAACGTCCTTCATCATCACGAAGTTGCCACCGCCCATGTCGCGACGATAGGTCTGCAGCAGGAAGGACTCGGTGTTCTGGCCGGCGGCAAGGCCGACGCGATCGTTGAAGACGCGCCGGTTGCGGCAGTTGGCCGCGTTCCACACCGGATCGCTGCCCTGCGGCTGGCCGAACTTCAGATTGTGCGTCGGCAAATAGCCGTTCACGTCGACCGAGGCGCAAAACACCACGCGCTCGTCGAAGGCCAATACCGGCTCCTGGATCGGCGGCAGCACGTCGTCGGTGAGCGGCGTGCAGCCGGCCATGAGCTGCTGCGGATCGGTGCCGGGGATCGGCTTGTAGTCGCGGTCGAAGAGCTGGGCCTGGGTCAGCCGCCCGTCCTTCAGCGCCTTTTCGAAGGCGGCGGTCACCTCGGCGGCGACGGCCCGCACCTTCTCGATGAAGGGGCCGTCGATGCCATTCAGCGAGCTTTGGGCGGTCAGGCGGATGACCCGCTCGCTCACGTCGATCAGGCGGTTCACCCGGTCGCGCGCCTCGCCCAGCGTGATGCTGGAGCCTTCAACCTCGCCGTTCATCCCCTCCAGGGTGGAGACGAAGCTGCCGCACTGCTGGTCGATCCGCGCCGCGCTCTCCGCGATGGCCGCGGTGTCGTCCTCGATGCCGCCGACCGCCTGGCCGACGATGGTCATCACCTCACCAATGGTCTGGGTGCTGCTGCGCACCGATTCGGCGCGGCCGGTGGTCTCGCTGCCCTGGGCGATCAGCTGCCCGGCCTGCTCGGTCAGCTTCTTCAGGGTCTCGTCGATCTGCGCGGTGGCACTGGACGTCTGCGTCGCCAGCGCCTTCACCTCGCCGGCGACCACGGTGAAGCCCTTGCCGGCGTCGCCGGCACGGGCCGCCTCGATGGTGGCGTTGAGTGCCAGCAGGTTGGTCTGCTTGGCGATGGCGTCGATGCCCTTGGCCACCTGGGAGACCTGGCTGAGGGCCTCCTGCAGGCCGGTGAGCTGTCCTTCGATGACGGCAACCGCCTCGACCAGGGCGTGGATGTCGTTCACCGCGTTGCGCACGGTCTCCTCGGAGCCGCGCACGCTGGTCGCGGTTTCCGACGCCCTTTCGCGGGCGCGGTCGGCGGCGGTGGCGATGCGGCGATTGCTGTCGTTCACCTCGCCGGCGCTGGCGACGAGATCGCGAAAGGAGCGCGCCTGCTGTGCGACTCTGGCGGAGACTTCCTCGATGTTGCCGGCGACATCGACGATTTCGACGCCCAGGCCGGCGGCCTCGCGCGCGAGACTCTCGATGATGCCCGCTTCCGCGGCGGCTGCGTCATCCGACATGGACTTTCCTTGGCTTTTCCGATTGCCGGCCCCTGGCGTTGCGCCAGTCCCATTCCCGGGAAAATATGCGAGAACGGCGTTAACAAAGTCTATATGACCCACACCTCCAGTGGAATTTTGCCATATCTCTGCCATACTAATCACTTAGTCTGATCATCTTCCGCTCTTGGCACCATGCAGGGGACGAACAGGGTGGCCATCTTCGCGATCAACTTGCGGCGCTTGCTGCTGTTTTTCGGCATTCTGCTGGCCGGGCCGGCTCTGGCACTGCTGAGCGGCGAGGTGTCGCTCGAGGACAGCTGGTACACCGCCAGCCGCGACAGCGCCGGCATCGTGCCGCCGGCCGCCGCGACGCCGGAGGCCGTCGTCCAGATCTACGGCGCGCGTGCTTTCGGCTGGCGCGGCGCCTTCGCCGTGCACACCTGGATCGCGTTGAAGCCGGAAGGCGCCGCCAGCTACGTGACCTACGAGGTCATCGGCTGGCGCTTCTGGCGCGACGGCAACGGCCTGACCCGCCGGGAGGGGCCGCCCGACCGCCACTGGTTCGGCGCGGCGCCGCGGATCTACGCCGAGCTGCGCGGCGCCGAGGCGGCGGCGGCGATCCCGCAGATAGAGGCGGCAGTCGCCGCCTATCCCTTCGCCGCGCAGTACCGCACCTGGCCGGGGCCGAACTCCAACACCTTCACCGCCATGGTCGCGCGCCAGGTGCCGGCCTTGAAGCTCGACCTGCCGCCGACCGCCGTCGGCAAGGACTACCTCGGTACCACGGGCTTCCTCGCCGCCGCGCCCAGCGGCACCGGCTACCAGGCCTCGCTCTTCGGCCTGCTGGGCCTGCTGGCGGCGCAGGAGGAAGGGATCGAGGTCAACGTCCTCGGCATGACCTTCGGCCTCGACCCCTTCGACCCCGCCCTCAAGGTGCCCGGGCTGGGACGGCTCGGGCCGGAATAGCGCCCCGAACGCAGCTTGGCTCTGGACCCTAGGGTCAAGTCCTAGGGGGACGAGAAGAGTGGCGGCACGGCTCGCGCAGCATCCCTGACCACGCAACGCAGCCCTGCGCCCCTGCGGCTTGACGCAACCGGGGCCGCGCCGTCATTCTGCGCCCTCATCCTTTCCCTCAGATTCCCGACATAAGCAACGACATGAGCGTTTGGGGCAAGATTCTCGGAGGCGCCGCAGGCTTTGCGCTGGGCGGGCCGATCGGTGCCTTGATCGGCGCCCTTGCCGGCCATGCGGTCGACAAGATGAGTGACTCTGCCGCGGGGCCGGGCGCGCCAGATGCCACCAAGCAGATCGCCTTCACCATCGGGGTCATCGTGCTGGGGGCCAAGCTCGCCAAGTCCGACGGCCGGGTGACCCGCGACGAGGTCGACGCCTTCAAGCAGATCTTCCAGATTCCCACCGAGGAGATGAAGAACGTCGGCAGAGTGTTCGACCAGGCGCGCAAGGACGCGCGCGGCTTCGAGCCCTACGCCCAACAGCTCGCCCGCATGTTCGCCGACAATCCGGCGGTACTGGAGGAGCTGCTGCACGGCCTCTTCCACATCGCCCGCGCCGACGGCAAGGTGAGCGAGGAGGAGGTCGCCTACCTGGAGCAGCTGGCCAGCATCTTCGGCTTCGATGCGCGGGTATGGGACCGCATCCGCGCCGCCAACCTGGCGGCGGACAAGAGCGATCCCTTCCGCATCCTCGGCGTCGGCCGCGAGACCAGCGACAAGGAGATCCGTGACGCCCACCGCAAGCTGGTGGTGGAGAATCATCCCGATCGCCTGGTGGCCCAGGGCCTGCCGCCGGAGTTCGTCGAGATGGCCAACGAGAAGCTGGCGACCGTCAACGCAGCCTACGACGAGATCAAGAAGCTGCGCGGCATCAGATAGGCATGGCACCGCCCCTCATCGCCCTGAAGGACGCGCGCCTATCCTTCGGCGCCGCGCCGTTGTTCAGCAACCTCGCGCTGACCCTCGCCAACGGCGAGCGGGCCTGCCTGGTCGGGCGCAACGGCACCGGCAAGTCGACCCTGCTGAAGGTCATCGCCGGTCAGCAGGATCTGGACGGCGGCGAGCGCTTCCTGCAGCCGGGCACCAGGGTCGCCTACCTGCCGCAGGATCCGAGCTTCGCGGCCGACGAGACGGTCGCCGGCTACGTGGCACGCGAACCCGACGGCAGCGAGGCGCCACGCCACGCGGTCGATGCGGTGCTGCTGCGCCTCGACCTCGACGGCACGCGCAAGCTGGGGGGCCTCTCCGGCGGCGAGGGCCGCCGCGTCGCCCTGGCGCGCTGCCTGGTGTCCGACCCCGAAGTGCTGCTGCTCGACGAGCCGACCAATCACCTCGACCTGCCGACCATCGACTGGCTGGAAGGCGAGCTGAAGCGCTTTCGCGGCGCCCTGCTGGTGATCAGCCACGACCGCACCTTCCTCGCCAACCTCACCAACACCACGCTGTGGCTCGACCGCGGCAAGCTGCTGCGCCTCGACAAGTCCTTCGCCGCCTTCGACGACTGGGCCGAGGCGCTGCGCCAGCAGGAAGCCGAGGCACAGCACAAGCTGGATCGCCAGATCGTGCGCGAGGAGCGCTGGTTGCAGCGCGGCGTCACCGCGCGACGCAAGCGCAACATGGGGCGCCTTGCCCGCCTACAGAACCTGCGGCAGGACCGCGCCGAGTGGCTGCGCCAGGTCGGCACCGCCAAGCTGGAGACCGCCAGCAGCGGGCGCAGCGGCGACACCGTGATCGAGGCCGAGCACATCGAGAAGAGCTTCCCAACGACGCAGGGCGCCCTCGTCGTGCTGAAGGATTTCTCGACCCGCATCCGCCGCGGCGACCGCCTCGGCATCATCGGTCCCAACGGTGCCGGCAAGTCGACCCTGGTGAAGATCCTGATGGGCAGCCTGACGCCGGACGCCGGCAAGCTGCGCCTCGGCAGCAACGTGCAGCCGCTCTATTTCGACCAGCGGCGTGAGAGCCTCGATCCCGAAGCGACGCTGTGGCAGGTGCTGGCGCCGGACGGCGGCGACACGCTCATCGTACGCGGGCGCCAGCGTCACGTGGTTTCCTACCTGAAGGACTTCCTGTTCGACGAGAGCCAGGCGCGCCAGCCGGTTAAGGCGTTGTCCGGCGGCGAGAAGGCACGACTGCTGCTGGCCCGGCTCTTCGCCCGGCCGAGCAACCTGCTGGTGCTCGACGAGCCGACCAACGACCTCGACATGGAGACCCTGGATCTGCTCGAGGAGGTGCTGGACGACTACGAGGGCACGTTGATCCTGGTCAGCCACGACCGCGACTTCCTCGACCGCCTGGTGACGGCGGTGATCGCCATGGAAGCTGGCGGACGCACGCTGGAGGTCGCCGGCGGCTACAGCGACTACCAGCGCTACCGGCGCAGCCAGGCAAGCGAGGACGCCAAGGCGCCGGCGGACAAGCCGCGCACCAAGGCCGACAGTGCCGCCCAGAAGCCCAAGCGTGCGGCGAAACTCAGCTACAAAGACCAGCGCGAGCTCGACTCGCTGCCGGCGCGCCTCGCGGCGCTGAGCGCCGAGGTGGCGGCCCTGGAGGCCAGGCTGGGCGACCCGTCTCTCTATAAGAAGGACCCCGCCGGCTTTGCCGAGGTCACCAAGACGCTCGCCGCCAGGCGCGGCGAATTGTCGGCCGCAGAGGAGCGCTGGCTGGAGCTGGAAGCCGAGCGGGAGGCATTGGACTCCGGCCGGGCGAACAACGGGAAGCCGACTTCTTGAACGCCCCCTCCCCGGCGCTGGAATCGCAGCTGCGCCCGCTGCACATGCTGCTGATCCTCGGCATTATGCTGCTCTGGGGGATCAACTTCGCGGTCGCCAAGGTCGGTCTGCAGCAGCTGCCGCCGATCTTCCTAGTCGCCAGCCGCTTCCTTCTCGTGGCCCTCCTGCTGCTGCCCTTCGCCAAGCGGCCGGAGGGCCAGTGGGGTGCCATCATCGCCATCGCCTTCACCCTCGGGCTGCTGCACTTCTCCTTCATGTTCAACGGCCTGAAGACCATCGATGCCGCCACCGCGGCCATCGCCATCCAACTGCAGGTGCCCTTCGCTTCGCTGCTCGCCGCGGTATTTTTCAAGGACAAGCTCGGCTGGCGCCGCGCCCTCGGCATGGCGATCTCCTTCGTCGGCGTCGCCGTGGTCGCCGGCGAGCCGCGGCTGGGCGGCCAGTACCTGGCGCTCGGCCTCATCATCACCGCCTCGTTCATCTGGTCGATCGCCAACGTGCAGATCAAGCGGCTCAACCCCATCGACGGCGTCTCGCTGAACGCCTGGGTGGCGGTCTTCGCCACCCCGCTGCTGTTCGCCGCCTCGCTGATCCTGGAGGACGGCCAGGCGGAGGCCGTGCGGCAGGCCGATTTCTGGGCCTACTTCGCCGTGGTCTACCAGGCCGTGGTGGTGGTGGTGATCGGCTACGGGTCCTGGTACTGGCTGATGCGGCGCTACCAGATCAACCAGATCATGCCCGCCACCCTGCTGGTGCCGCCTATCGGCGTGCTTTCCGGCGTGGTCTTCCTCGGCGAGGATCTCACCCTCAACCTCATCGCCGGCGGCCTGATGACCGTGGTCGGGGTCGCCATCATCATCATCCGGCGCCCGAAAACCACCGCGCCCGAGGCGGAACGGCTATAGCGAGACGAGGCCCCTTCATGCTGAGCGATCACGCGGTCCTGCTTCCCATCGACGTCCAACGGGCCTTCGACGAGCCGTCCTGGGGGCGGCGCAACAATCCGGGCATGGAGGCGCAGGGCCTGCGCCTGCTGGCCGCCTGGCGCGGCGCCGGCCGACCGGTCATCCATGTGAAGCACAACTCGACGGCGCCCGGCTCGACCCTCAGGCCGGGGCAGCCCGGCAACGACTTCAAGCCCGGCTTCGAGCCCCTGGCGGGCGAGGCGCTGATCGAGAAGACGGTGAACGCCGCCTTCATCAGCACCTCGCTGGAAGCCGACCTCCGCGCCCGGGGCATCGACCAGATCGTAACCTTCGGCATCACCACCGACATGTGCGTGTCGACCAGCGTGCGGGTCGGTGCCAATCTCGGCTTCAACATGGTGGTTGTCGCCGACGCCTGCGCCACCTTCGATCAGCGCACGCCCGACGGTGACACGGTCGGCGCCGAGCTGCTACACCGGGTCCACCTCACCACGCTGAACACCGAGTTCGCCCGCGTAAGGACCGCGGACGAGGTGATCGCCGAACTGCCCTAGACTAGCGGACCATGACCGAGCTGCAGATCATCGAGCACCCTTCGCCCAACCGCGACGCCCGGCCGGATGGTCAGGCGATCGATATCCTGCTGCTGCACTATACCGGCATGGCGAGCGGCGCGGCCGCATTGGAGCGGCTCTGCGACCCGGCGGCCCGGGTGAGCGCCCATTACCTGATCGAAGAGGACGGGCGCGTCTTCCAACTGGTCCCGGAATCCGAACGCGCCTGGCATGCCGGCAGCGCCGAGTGGCAGGGCGCCAGCGACATCAACGCACGCTCCATCGGCATCGAGGTCGTCAATCCCGGCCACGAGTTCGGCTACCGCCCTTTCCCGGCCGAGCAGATGGCATCGGTGAAGTTGCTGGCGCTCGACATCCTGGCGCGCCACCCGATCCCGGCGGCACGGGTGCTGTGCCATTCCGACGTGGCGCCGCTGCGCAAGGAGGACCCCGGCGAGTTCTTCGACTGGCGCGGTCTCGCCGCCGCCGGCATCGGCCTGTGGCCGCAGGACGGCGGCGCGGCGGTGCTGGAAAGCGCCGTCGGCAAGGCGCTGAAGCGCGTCGGCTACGGCTACACCGAGGAGGACCCGGCGGCCGTCATCCGCGCCTTCCAGCGCCATTTCCGGCCGGGCGCGGTGACCGGCACTGCCGATGCGGAGACCCGCCGGCGCCTCGCCGCCCTGCTCGCCGTCATTGACTGACCCTCCCGAAAACCCTAACTAACAGGCGCCAGACGGCCGGATGGCCGCCTTCGGCGCTCTTGGGCGCCGGGGGAGGAAAGTCCGGGCTCCACGGAAACAGGGTGCCGGATAACGCCCGGCGGGGGCGACCCCAGGGAAAGTGCCACAGAAAGCAAACCGCCCTGCGTAGCGCCGAGAGGCGCGCAGCAGGGTAAGGGTGAAAGGGTGCGGTAAGAGCGCACCGCGCCCCCGGCAACGGGGGCGGCACGGCAAACCCCACCCGGAGCAAGATCAAGTAGGGACGGCCGGCCGGTTCTTCGGAATGCGGCCACGCGGGTTTCCGCGCCGCCGTCCGGGTCGATCGCGCGAGGCGCCCGGCAACGGGCGTCCCAGATGAATGGCCATCCATGCGGGTCCGCCCGCGGGACAGAACCCGGCTTACAGGCCGTCTGGCGTTTTATCTTCCGCTCATTCTAAGCCGCGATTCCGCGGCAGCCCCGCCCCCGGCGCGCCGAAAGGCCTGCCCGCCGCCGCTTTTTTGTGTCAAAAAGAACAAATATCGAACAAACCATAAGCGCGGGTTCGACTGGCGTTTGATTGTGGTTCTTCTGATTTGAGCCACAAGGGGTGCCACAAGTACATGGCGAGGCCTCAGAATGATCACTTTAAGCTCTTGTTAACCCGCAAGAATTACTTGCTGGCGGCATTGACACCCATATTGTCCCATGCTATCCCAAACTGTCCCATTGTGAGGGTAGTCTACGGCAAGCCTTGCCGCCTCTCGGATCAGGTCGGGGCAGAACCATACGGATGCGGGGAAGGAGCCGCAGGGGAACTAAGGTGGCGATCTTCATTGGCACCTTCGAGAACAAGGTGGATCAGAAGGGTCGGGTTTCCGTCCCCGCTCAGTTCCGCCAGGCACTCGCCGGCCAGGCCTTCAACGGCATTGCCGCCTTCCGTTCGCATCGCGCCGATGCGGTCGAGGCCTGCGGCATGGATTTCATGGAGCAGATGATCGCCCGCGCCTCCGAGATCGACCTCTTCTCGGAAACCCACGACGACCTCGCCACCACGATCTTCTCGGATTCCCAGCAACTCGGCTTCGACAGCACCGGGCGCATCATGCTGCCGGACAGCTTCCGCACACATGCCGGCATCGCCGACCGCGCTGCCTTCGTGGGCATGGGCCAGCTGTTCCAGATCTGGGAGCCGGAGAAGCTGGAGGCCCACAAGGCCGCCGCACGCCAGCGCGCCCGCCAGCAGCGCCTCACTCTGCCCGCGCCGGGCAACTCCGGCGGAGGCGGCCGATGAGCCCGCGGCCAGAGCCGAGCGGCGGCCACCGGCCGGTCCTCCTGACGGAAGTGTTGGAAGCCCTGGCGCCGCGCGACGGCGCCATCTACGTTGACGGCACCTTCGGCGCCGGCGGCTACAGCTGCGCCCTGCTGGAGGCCGCCGACTGCACCGTCTGGGGCATCGACCGCGACAAGTCCGCCGTCGCCCGCGGCCAGGCGCTGGCCGAGCGCTATCCCGGCCGCCTGCACATGGTCGAGGGCTGCTTCGGCGACATGGCGAGCCTGCTGGCCGACCGCCTGGCGGCGCCGCTCGACGGCATCGCCCTCGACCTCGGCGTCTCCTCCATGCAGCTCGACGTGCCGGAACGTGGCTTTTCCTTCCGCGCCGACGGTCCGCTCGACATGCGCATGGAAGGCCCCACCGCCGAAGGCCGCCCCAGCGCCGCCGAGGTGGTGAACAGCCTGCCGGAAGGCGAGCTGGCCGACATTATATTCAACTACGGTGAGGAGCGCCGCGCCCGCCAGGTGGCGCGTGCCATCGTCGCGGCCCGCACCGACAAGCCGCTGACGCGCACCGGCGAGCTGGCCGAGCTGGTCCGCGCCGTGGTGAAGCAGCCGCGCGGGGCCAAGGGCGCCAAGGCGATCGACCCGGCGACCCGCACCTTCCAGGCGCTGCGCATCCACGTGAACGACGAGCTGGGCGAACTGCAGCGCGGACTTCAGGCCGCCGAGGATTTGCTCGGCCCCGGCGGACGGCTGGCCGTGGTCACTTTCCATTCCCTCGAAGATCGCATCGCCAAGCAGTTCCTGCGCGAGCGCAGCGGCCAGGAAGCGGCCGGCTCGCGCCACGCGCCGCCGACCCGGGAAGCCGGCAAGGCCGCCACCTTCGCCCTGCTGTTCCGTGGCACCCGGCGCCCTGACGAGGCGGAGTGCCGCGCCAATCCGCGCGCCCGCTCGGCCCAGCTGCGCGCCGCCGAGCGCACGGCAGCCCCGCCGTGGAGGCAGGTCGCATGAGGCGCTTGATCATCCTCTGCTGGCTCGTCGCCGGTTCGATCACCGCGCTGATCCTGTTTCAAATCAAGCAGGAGGTGCGTAGCCTGGAGCAGGAAATCGCCGATGCCCAGCAGGGGATCCTGCGCGACCAGGAGGCCGTGCACGTTCTCGAGGCCGAGTGGAGCTATCTCAACAGCCCCGCGCGCCTTGCGATCCTCGCCGAACGCCACCTCGGCTTCACTTCGATCCCCGGCGAGCGCATCATCGGCTTCGATGACCTGCCGCTGCCTGGCGCGCCGGAGGAAGACGTTCCCACCACCGAAACGCCCGAGCGGCAGTCCCCGGCGACCCTTGTGAGGGCGCCCGCCGGGCGCAGAGGGATCACCGCGCCCGCCACTGCGCCAGGAGCGCTGCATCAATGATCCGCCGTTTCATCAGCAGGCCGCTGCGCCAAGCCCTGCCCCCCGCCCTGCCGCAGGACCTGCAGCCACGCGACCTTCAGGGCGGGCGCCCGGCGACGATCCGCCTGGAGGGCACGCGCAAGCAGGCCCTGGAGACCGGGCGCACCCGCCTGCTCGTCGCCGCCATGAGCTTCACGCTGGCCTTCTCGCTGATCGGCTGGCGCCTGGTCGACCTCGGCCTGATGGCAGAACAGCACGAGCCCTCGCTGGCGCGCAGCCTGTCCTCGGATGCGCTGGAAACCGGCCGCGCCGACATCGTCGATCGCAACGGCATCGTGCTGGCCACCACCATGCCGACCGCCTCGCTCTACGCCAATCCGCAGCACGTGCGCGACCCCGAGACGGCCGCCGAGCGCCTCGCCGAAGTGCTGCCGGAGCTCAGCCCCGCCGAGCTGCGCGCCAAGCTCGCCAGCGGGCGCAGCTTCGTCTGGCTGCAGCGCAACCTGACGCCGCGCCAGGAGTACGCGGTGAATGCCCTCGGCATTCCCGGCTTCTACTTCCAGCGCGAGCAGCAGCGCTTCTATCCGCACGGCACGCTGGCGCCGCACGTGGTCGGCTTCACCGGCCTCGACAACCAGGGCCTCGCCGGCATCGAACAGTCCTTCGACGACGTGCTGCGCGCCTCCGCCCAGCCGCTGCGCCTCAGCCTCGACCTGCGCATCCAGCATCTGCTGGCCGAGGAGCTGGCCAGCGCCATGCAGACCTTCAGCGCGATCGGCGCCGCCGGTGTGGTGATGGACGCCAAGTCCGGGGAGTTGGTGGCCATGGTGTCGCTGCCGACCTTCGATCCGGAGAAGCCGGCTGCCGCCATCGCCGATGCCCGCTTCAACCGCGCCAGCCTCGGCATTTACGAGATGGGCTCGGTGTTCAAGATCTTCACCACCGCCATGGCCCTCGACCGCGGCGTGGTGACGCTGGACGACGGCTACGACGTGCGCCAGCCGATCCGCGTCTCGCGCTTCACCATCCGCGACTTCCACCCCAAGAACCGGTGGCTGTCTGTGCCGGAAATCTTCATGTATTCCAGCAACATCGGCACCGTCCACATGGCCATGGATGCGGGCACGCCGGTGCAACAGAGCTTCCTCAAGCAGCTCGGGCTGCTGCAGCCCTCCGGCGTCGAGCTGAGCGAGGTCGGCCAACCGATGCTTCCCTCACCCTGGCGCGAGATCAGCACCATGACGATCTCCTACGGTCACGGCCTAGCGGTCTCGCCGCTGCAGCTCACCAGCGCGGTGGCCACGATCGTCAACGGCGGCACCGAGGTGCGCCCGACCCTGCTGCGGCAGGACGCGGCGAGCCCGTCCGCCGGCGCCCAGGTGCTCTCCGCCAGGACCTCGGCACAGATGCGCCAGCTGATGCGCCTGGTGGTGGCCAAGGGCACCGGCCGCAAGGCCGACGCCGCCGGCTACCTGGTCGGCGGCAAGACCGGCACCGCCGATAAGGCGGCCGGACGCGGCTACTCGCGCAATTCCCGCATTGCCTCCTTCGTCGGCGCCTTTCCCATGGACGACCCGCGCTACGTGGTCTTCGCCATGGTCGACGAACCGAAACCGACCAAGGAGACCTACGGCTACGCGACCGGCGGCTGGGTCGCCGCGCCGCTGGTCGGCCGCCTGGTAGAGCGCATCGGCCCGCTGCTCGGCATTGCGCCGCAAGACGACGGCAACGTCATGATCGAAGAGATGCTGGCCGAGATCGAGGCAAGAGCGGAAGGGCGCCAACTTGCGTCTAACTGACCTCTTGAAGGGAGAAGCAGAAAGCATGCAGCCGGCAGCGGCTTATTCGGAGGTGGAGATCAGCGGCCTGACGGCGGACAGCCGTAAGGTGGCCGCGGGCTACCTCTTTGCCGCGCTGCCCGGCAGCCGCGCCGACGGCCGCGACTTCATCGCCCAGGCCATCGAACAGGGCGCCGCCGCCGTGCTGGCGCCGCAGGGCACCGTGCTGCCGCGCGGGGCGCGGTCTGTGGCCCTGCTCACCGATCCCAATCCGCGGCGCCGGCTGGCTTTGCTGGCCGCCCGCTTCTACGGACGCCAGCCGGCGACGGTCGCCGCCGTCACCGGCACCAATGGCAAGACTTCGGTCGCTAGTTTCACCCGACAGATCTGGCATGTGCTGGGTCACGAGTCGGCCAGCCTGGGCACGCTCGGTCTGCAGCCGCCGCGTGCCGATGCGCCGGCCTCGCTGACCACGCCGGACCCGGTGGAACTGCACCGCTGCCTTGCGACGCTGGCCCGCGATCACATTAATCATGTTGTGCTGGAAGCCTCAAGCCACGGCTTAGACCAGTATCGACTCGATGGGATCCGGGCCAGTGCCGCAGCCTTCACCAACCTGACGCGCGATCACCTCGACTACCACGGCACCATGGAGGCCTACCTGGCGGCCAAGCTGCGGCTCTTCACCGAGCTGCTGCTGCCCGACGGCTGCGCGGTAGTGAACATCGATGATCCGGCGGGCAGCGATGTCGCCGCCGCCTGCCGCGCGCGCGGGGTGACGCTGATCACCTACGGACAGGGTGACGCCGACCTGCGTCTGCTCGACCAGCAGCCGACCGCCATCGGCCAGGATCTGCGCCTCAGCCTCTTCGGCAAGGAATGCCGCGTCGCCCTGCCCGTTGCCGGCGCCTTCCAGGCCGGCAACGCCCTGGCCGCTCTCGGCCTCGTGCTGGGCGGTGGCGCCGAGCTGGACAAGGCGATCACCGCACTGACGCAGCTTTCCGGTGTGCCGGGCCGCGTCGAGCTGGTCGGCGAGACGCCCGCCGGCGGCCATGTCTACGTCGACTTTGCCCACACGCCCGATGCGCTGGAGACCGTGCTGAAGGCGCTCCGCCCACACACGCAAAAGCGTCTCTTCGTCATCATCGGCTGCGGCGGCGACCGCGACCGCGGCAAGCGCCCACTGATGGGCCGTATCGCCGTCACCCTCGCCGACGAGGCCATCATCACAGACGACAACCCGCGCAGCGAGGACCCCGCCAAGATCCGCCAGGAAATGCTGGCCGAGGCCCCGGGCGCACAGGAGATCGGCGATCGGGGGGCGGCTATCGCCCATGCGGTGGCCGCTATGGGTCCGGGCGATGTACTGGTCATTGCCGGCAAAGGCCACGAGAGTGGCCAGACCGTCGGGGGACAGGTCTTGCCGTTCGACGACCGTGACGTCGCCCGGACCGCAATTTCCAGGCTGACGGGAGGCGCATCGTGACCGCCGCCGGCGCCAGGAAGGTGCTGTGGAGCGCGGAGGAAGCCCGCCAGGCGACCGGCGGTCGCAATACCCGCGACTGGCAGGCCACCGGCGTCTCCATCGACTCGCGCAGCCTGCAGCCGGGTGATGTCTTCGTCGCCCTGAAGGGGCCCAGCTTCGACGGCCACGACTTCGCCGGCAAGGCGATCGAGGCCGGCGCCGCCGCCGCCATGGTGCACCGCGATGCCGACGGCGTCGACGAATCGATGCCGCTGCTGATCGTCGACGATACCTTCGCGGCGCTCTGGCGCCTCGGCACCGCGGCGCGCGAACGCAGCGAAGCCCGGCTCATCGCCGTCACCGGCTCGGTCGGCAAGACCGGCACCAAGGAGGCGCTGCGCCTCTGCCTCTCGCCGCAGGGCCTGACCTCGGCCAGCATTGGCAGCTTCAACAACCACTGGGGCGTGCCCTTGAGCCTCGCGCGCATGGATCGCGAAGCGGTCTATGGCATCTTCGAGCTCGGCATGAACCATCCCGGCGAGATCCGCGAGCTGAGCGCCCTGGTGCGCCCGCACGTCGCCATCATCACCAACATCGAGCCGGCGCATATCGGCAATTTCACCTCGATCAGCGAGATCGCCGACGCCAAGGCGGAGATCTTCGAAGGCATGGACGCCAACGGCACCGCCGTGCTGAACCGCGACAACGCCCTCTTCCATCACCTCTGCACCAAGGCGGAGGACGCCGGCGTGAGCCGCATCCTCTCCTTCGGCCAACACAAGGAAGCCGACGCGCGCCTGCTCGACTGCTCGCTGCATGCCACCTGCAGCGCGGTGACCGCCAGCATTCGCGGCCGCGAGATCGACTACTGCCTGGCCATGCCCGGCTCCCACTGGGTGATGAACTCGCTGGCCGTGCTGGCCGCAGTCAGCGCCGCCGGCGCCGACGTGGTGCAGGCCTCCGCCCAGCTTGCCAACCTGAAGCCGTTGAAGGGTCGCGGCGAGCGCCACGCCGTGGAGACGCCGCAAGGGATCTTCCACCTGATCGACGACAGCTACAACGCCAACCCGACCTCCATGCGCGCCGCCTTCGAGGTGCTGGGACGCACCAGCCTGGGCGCCGGCGGCCGGCGCATCGCCATCCTCGGCGACATGCTGGAGCTCGGCACGCAGTCGCAGGAAATGCACGCCAGCCTCGCCGACCCGCTGCGGGCCGCCGGCATCGACCTGGTGTTCAGCTGCGGCAGCGGCACGGCAACGCTCCACGAGAAACTGCCGGAAGCGTTGCGCGGCAGCCATGCCAACGACTCCAAGGCGCTCGCCGCTGAGGTCTGCAAGGCGGTCAAGTCGGGCGACAGCCTGCTGGTCAAGGGTTCGCTCGGCAGCCGCATGGCGGTGGTGGTCGAGGCCCTGCTCGCCCTCGGAAAGCCTGCGCTCAAGACCGCGAACGGACAGTAGGGAACCAAAACGAATGCTCTATAACCTGCTGGTCCCCCTTGCCGAAGACGTCACCTTCTTCAACCTCTTCCGCTACCTGACGTTCCGCAGCGGCGCCGCGGTGATCACCGCGCTCAGCATCTGCTTCTTCTTCGGGCCGCGCGTCATCGCCTGGCTGCGCGCCAAGCAGGGCGAGGGCCAGCCGATCCGCGAAGACGGGCCGGAGGGCCACCTGCTGACCAAGAAGGGCACGCCGACCATGGGCGGCGTCCTCATCCTGATCGCCCTCACCATCTCGACGCTGCTCTGGGCGGACCTTTCCAACCGCTACGTCTGGTGCGTGCTGTTCGTCACCGCAGGCTTCGGCGGGGTCGGCTTCGCCGACGACTACCTGAAGCTCACCAAGCGTTCGAGCGACGGCCTGCCCGGCCGCGTCAAGCTGCTGGTCCAGGTGCTGATCTCCACCGCCATCGCGCTCTGGATCTCCCTGATCGCAGCGCCGGAGATCGACACTCACCTGGCGGTGCCTTTTTTCAAGAGCCTGCTGCTGAACCTCGGCGTCTTCTTCATCCCCTTCGCCGTCTTCGTCATGGTCGGCGCCTCCAACGCCGTCAACCTGACCGACGGCCTCGACGGCCTCGCCATCGTGCCGGTGATGATCGCGGCCAGCTGTTTCGCGCTGATTTCCTATCTGGTCGGCAACACCGTCTTCGCCGAGTACCTTCAGGTGCACTACGTTGCCGGCACCGGCGAGTTGGCGGTGTTCTGCGGCGCCCTGGTCGGCGCCAGCCTGGGCTTCCTGTGGTTCAATGCCCCGCCGGCGATGGTCTTCATGGGCGACACCGGGTCGCTGTCCTGCGGCGGCGCGCTGGGTTCCATCGCCGTGGTCACCAAGCACGAGCTCGTGCTCGGCATCATCGGCGGCCTCTTCGTGCTGGAGACGGTCTCGGTCATCGTCCAGGTCGTCTCCTTCAAGCTGACCGGCAAGCGCGTCTTCCGCATGGCGCCGCTGCATCACCACTTCGAGAAGAAGGGCTGGGCCGAGCCGACCATCGTGATCCGCTTCTGGATCATCGCCTCCATCCTGGCCCTCGCCGGCCTCGCCACCCTCAAGCTGAGATAAGGAGCTCCGACGTCCCCGTGATCGATCTCAGTTTCTTTGCCGGTTTGCCAGTGGCCGTCCTCGGTCTCGGCAAGTCGGGCCTGGCCGCCGCCAGGGCGCTGCACGCGTCCGGCGCCGAGGTCTGGGCCTGGGACGACAGCGAGGACCAGCGCGCCAAGGCCCGCGCGGCCGAGATCCCCCTGGTCGACCTCAATCAGGTGAACTGGCAGGAGGTCACCAGCCTCATCCTTTCGCCGGGTATTCCGCACAGCTTCCCGGCGCCGCACCCCATCGTCACGGCCTGCAAGCAGCACGATGTCGAGATCATCGGCGACATCGAGCTGCTGGCCCGCGCCCAGCGCAATGCGCGCTACCTCGGCATCACCGGGACCAACGGCAAATCGACCACCACGGCGCTGATCGGCCACATCCTGAAGCTCTCCGCCCGCCAGGTGGAGGTCGGCGGCAACCTCGGTACCCCGGCGCTGACCCTGGAGGCATTGGACAACGACGGCATCTACGTGCTCGAGATGTCGTCCTACCAGCTCGAACTCACGCTCTCGATCACCTTCGACGTGGCGGTGCTGCTGAACATCACCCCCGACCACCTCGATCGCCACGGCGGCTTCGAGGGCTACGTGAAGACCAAGCGCCTGATCTTCCATCGCCAGACCAAGCCGCGCACCGCCATCGTCGGCGTCGACGACGCGACCTGCGCCGCCATCTACGACGAACTGAAGCAGGCCGACGAGCAGATCGTCGTCGGCATCTCCGGCGAGCGGGCGGTGCCTGGCGGCGTCTACGTGGAAGGCGGCGTGCTGGTCGACGACAGCGACGGCAAGCGCATCGCGGCCCTCGACCTGAAGGAAATCGCCAGCCTGCCGGGCAGCCACAACGGCCAGAACGCGGCGGCCGCCTATGCCGCCTGCAAGGCGGTCGGCGTCGATCCGGCGGTGATCTGCGCCTGCCTGCGCAGCTTCCCCGGCCTGGCGCACCGCCAGCAGATCGTCGCGGTCGTCGACGGCGTTCCCTACATCAACGATTCCAAAGCGACCAACGCCGATGCCGCCGCCAAGGCGCTGGCCTGTTATGACCGCATCCTGTGGATCGCCGGCGGGCGAGCCAAGGAAGGCGGCCTGCAGGGGCTGGAGTCCTTCTACGGGCGCATCGCCGAAGCCTTCCTGATCGGCGAGGCCGCTGAAGATTTTGCCGCGACGCTTGAAGGTCACGTGCCGGTTTCCCTGTCCGGCACCATTGCGCAGGCCGTGCCGGCAGCGAGAGACGCCGCCACCCGCCTCCCGGGCAGCGTCGTGCTGCTGTCGCCGGCCTGCGCTTCTTTCGATCAATTCCCGAACTTCGAGAAGCGCGGCGAGGCCTTCGTCGCGGCCGTGAAGGCCCTGCCCGGCGAGCGCGGCGAGTTCGACATTCCCGCCCTCCGGCCAGGAGGCGCGGCATGAACAGCTTCGCGCGCACCGACACCAGCCTGATGGGCCGCTGGTGGTGGACTGTCGACCGTTGGACCCTGTTGTCCCTCATCGCATTGATGGGCTTCGGCGCCGTGCTCATGCTGGCCGCCTCGCCCGCCGCGGCCGAGCGCATCGGCCTGCAGTCCTTCCAGCTCGCCAGCCGACAACTCGTACTGCTGCCCTTTGCCGCGGCGCTGCTCATCGGCGTGTCGCTGGCGACGCCGCGCTGGGTGCGCCGCCTCGCCTGCCTGGGCCTGCTGGCGTCCATCCTGCTGCTGATCGTGACCCTGGTGACAGGCGCCGAGATCAAGGGCGCCACCCGCTGGATCACCATCGCCGGCGTCTCCCTGCAACCCTCGGAGTTCGCCAAGCCGTGCTTCGCCGTGGTCTCCGCCTGGCTGTTCTCCCTCGATCGCGAGGAGATCGGCATTCCCGGCAGCCGCATCGCCGTCGGCCTCTGGCTCGTCGTTGTCTCGCTGCTGCTGCTACAGCCGGACGTCGGCCAGGCGGTTCTCCTCACGGCCATCTGGGGCACCCAGCTGTTCCTCGCCGGCCTGCCGCTGGCCTGGATCGCCGGCGTCGCCCTGCTCGGCGCCAGCGGCCTGGTCGCCGCCTACCTCGCGCTGCCGCACGTCAGCGCGCGGGTCGACTCCTTCTTCGATCCCGCCGCAGGCGACCGCTACCAGATCAACCGCTCACTGGAGGCCTTCGTGAACGGCGGCCTGCTCGGCCGCGGCCCCGGCGAGGGCACCGTGAAGGCGCAGCTGCCCGACGCCCATTCCGACTTCATCTTCGCGGTGGCCGGCGAGGAGATGGGCCTCATCGCCTGCCTCATCATCCTCGGGCTCTTCGCCTTCGTCGTGCTGCGCGGCTTCGCGCGGCTGATGGGCGAGAACTCGCTTTTCGTCATGCTGGCGGCTAGCGGCCTGCTGGTGCAGTTCGGCCTGCAGGCCTTCATCAACATGGCCTCCACCCTGCACCTCATGCCGACCAAGGGCATGACCCTGCCGTTCCTCAGCTACGGCGGCTCCTCGCTCGTCGCGCTGGCGCTCGGCATGGGTATGCTGCTGGCGCTGACGCGGCGGCGCGTCGGCGGGGAGGCGCTGTGATGGCCGTGACCGCCAAGCGCCCCAACAAGGTTGCGCTCGCCGCAGGCGGCACCGGCGGCCACATGTTCCCGGCCCAGGCCCTGGCCCGCGAGCTGCTTGCCCGCGGCATTGCCGTGGCGCTTGTCACCGACGCGCGCGGCGGCGGCTTCGGCGCCGAGTTGGCCCGGGTGGAGACGTTCCGCATCGCCGCCGGCGGCATGGCCGGCGCCGGCCTCGTCAAGCAGTTGCGCTCGGCCGCCGCGCTCGGCCTCGGCTACCTGCAGGCGCGCGGCCACTTGAAGCGCTGCAGCGCCGAGGTGGTCGTCGGCTTCGGCGGCTACCCCTCGGTTCCGACCGTGCTGGCCGGCGCCCACCGCGGCCTGCGCGTGGTGCTGCACGAACAAAACTCCGTGCTCGGCCGCGCCAACCGGATGCTGGCCGGCCGCGCCGGCATCATCGCCACCTGCTTCGACAAGGTCGAGGGCGTCGCCCCGGACCAACTCGACAAGCTGCGCCTCACCGGCAATCCGGTGCGCGCGGCTATCGCCGCCGTCGGTAAGTGCCCCTACGTGCAACCCGGCGCGGGCGGGTCGCTGAACCTGTTGGTGGTCGGCGGCAGCCAGGGCGCGCGGGTGTTCAACGAGGTGGTGCCCGCCGCCATCGCCAAGCTGCCGGAGGACCTGCGCCGTCGCCTGACCGTCCACCAGCAGGTGCCGGGCGACGCCGGCACCGCGGTGGCCAAGCTCTACGACGCCTGCGGCGTAAGCCATCACCTGGCGTCCTTCTTCGATGACGTGCCGGAGCGCCTCGCCGCCGCGCAGCTGGTGGTCAGCCGCGCCGGCGCCTCGACGGTCGCCGAGCTGGCGGCCGCCGGGCGGCCCGCCGTCATGGTGCCCTACCCTTCGGCCACCGATGACCATCAGACCGGCAATGCCCAGGCCCTGGTGGAGGCCGGCGGCGGCTGGCTGATGCCGCAGGAATCCCTCGACGCCGGCGGCCTGGCCGAGCGGCTCGCCTCCCTGCTGGCAAACCCGGCAGTGCTGGCACGCGCCGCCGCCTGCGCCCGTGCTGCGGCCCACCTGGATGCCGCGCGCGACCTCGCCGACCTCGTTTGCGGCCTCAGCAACGGCAACGGTCGATCCGCCCGTCCCGACAGCGGCACAGGCAAGGAGGCAGCGGCATGAGGGGCCTACCTCTCGATCTCGGCATGATTCATTTCGTCGGCATCGGCGGCATCGGCATGAGCGGCATCGCCGAGGTGCTGTCCAACCTGGGCTACCAGGTCCAGGGCAGCGATATGTCCGACAACGCCAATGTACAGCGCCTGCGCAAGATGGGCATACAGGTCGCCATCGGACACAAGGCGGAGAACCTGGGCGAGGCCGAGGTCGTCGTGGTGTCCTCGGCGATCAAGGCCGACAACCCGGAGGTCGCCGCCGCGCGCCAGCGCTTCATCCCGATCGTGCGGCGCGCCGAAATGCTGGGCGAGCTGATGCGCCTGAAGTGGTCCATCGCCGTCGGCGGCACGCACGGCAAGACCACCACCACCTCGATGGTCGCCACCCTGTTGGACGGCGCCGGGCTCGATCCCACCGTCATCAACGGCGGCATCATCAACGCCTACGGCACCAATGCGCGCCTCGGTGGCGGCGACTGGATGGTGGTCGAGGCCGACGAGAGCGACGGCAGCTTCATGAAACTGCCGGCCACGATCGCCGTGGTGACCAACATCGATCCCGAGCACATGGAGTTCTACGGCAGCGAGGAAGCCCTGCACCACGGGTTCGAGGTCTTCGTCGAGAACATCCCCTTCTATGGCTTCGCGGTGCTCTGCATCGACCACCCGGCGGTACAGAACCTGATCGGCCGCATCGAGGACCGCCGCATCGTCACCTACGGCGTCAGCCCGCAGGCCGACTACCGCCTCGAGAACATGCGCGTCGACAACGGTGGCCTCGCCTTCGAGGTGGAGGTCATCGACCGCAGCGGCGCCGTCGCGGCGCGGCTCGAGCGCCTGCACCTGCCGATGCTCGGCCACCACAACGCCCTGAACGCCGTCGCCGCCATCACCGTGGCGCGCGAGATGGGCCTCGACGAGGAACTCATCCGCAAGGCGCTGGCCGGCTTCGGCGGCGTGAAGCGGCGCTTCACCCGCACCGGCGAGGCCGGGGGCATCACCGTGATCGACGACTACGGCCACCATCCGGTGGAGATCGCCGCCGTACTGGCCGCCGCCCGCCAGGCCTCCCAGGGCAAGGTGATCGCGGTCATGCAGCCACACCGCTATACCCGCCTGCACGATCTCTTCGAGCAGTTCTGCACCTGCTTCAACGACGCCGACACGGTGATCGTCGCCGATGTCTACACTGCCGGCGAGCAGCCCATCGAGGGCGCCGACCGCGATCACTTGGTGGAGGGCCTGCGCGCCCGGGGCCACCGCCAGCCCCTCGCCCTGCCGCAGCCTGAAGACCTCGCCGCCATGGTGCGCGACCTCGCCGGACCGGGCGACATCGTGGTCTGCCTGGGTGCCGGCAATATCACGGCCTGGGCCAACGCGCTGCCCGCCGAGCTGCAGGCCCTGCTGTCGGCCGGCGGAGGGGGAAGATGAGCGCCATGGCGGCCAAGCAGACCATTCCCCTGATCGATCGCCTGCCCGCCGTGCGCGGGCGGCTGACCGCGGGCGCGCCGCTGGCCGGCGTGACCTGGTTCCGCGTCGGCGGGCCCGCCGAGGTGGTGTTCCGCCCGGTCGACCGCGACGACCTGCTCGCCTTCCTCAGGGCCAAGCCCGCCGACGTTCCGATCACCGTGCTTGGTGTCGCCTCCAACGTGCTGATCCGCGACGGCGGCCTGCCCGGCGTCACCCTGCGCCTCGGCCGCGGCTTTGCCGACGTCGCGCCGGAAGGCAGCGACGTTCTCTGCGGTGCCGCGGCTCTCGACCTCAACGTGGCAACCGCGGCCAAACTGGCCGGCATCGCCGGACTGGAATTCCTCGCCGGCGTGCCGGGCACCATCGGCGGCGCCGTGCGCATGAACGCCGGCGCCTACGGCAAGGAGACCAAGGACGTGCTGGTCTGGGCCGAGGCCGCCGACCCCTCGGGCAGGGTGCATCGCCTGACCAACGCCGAGCTGCAGTTCGACTACCGCCACTCCGGCTGGCCGGAGGACTGGATCTGCCTCGGCGCACGCCTGGCCGGCGCGCCCGGCGACCGCTCGGCGATCGAAGCGCGCATGAAGGAGATCCAGGGCCAGCGCGCCGACAGCCAGCCGATCCGCAGCCGCACCGGCGGCAGCACCTTCAGGAACCCACCGGGCCACAAGGCCTGGCAGCTTATCGATGCCGCCGGCTGCCGCGGCCTGACCCGCGGTGGCGCCATGGTGTCGGAGAAGCACTGCAACTTCCTGATCAACACCGGTGAGGCCACCGCCGCCGACCTGGAAACCCTCGGTGAGGAAGTGCGCCGGCGGGTGAAGCAGCACTCGGGCATTGAGCTGGAGTGGGAAATCCGCCGTCTCGGCGTCCCTGCCAATGCTGGAGATGCGTCGTGAGCGCGCGTGTCTGTGTGCTCATGGGAGGGCTCTCGGCCGAGCGCGACGTGTCGCTGAACTCGGGCAAGGCCTGCGCGGCCGCGCTGCGCGAGAAGGGCTACGACGTGGCGGAGATCGATGTCAGCCGCGATCTCGCTGCGCTGGTGAAGGCGCTGACCCCGAAGCCCGATGCGGTGTTCAACGCGCTGCACGGCCGCTGGGGCGAGGATGGCTGCATCCAGGGCCTGCTGGAGCTGCTGCAGATCCCCTACACTCATTCGGGCGTACTGGCTTCCGCCCTGGCGATGGACAAGCAGATGGCCAAGACGGTCGTCGCCACCGCCGGCGTCGTCAGTCCCGAAGGCTTGGTCATCAAGGCCGCGGACCTTGGCGCGGCCGACCCCATGCCACGGCCCTACGTGGTCAAGCCGGTGCGCGAAGGCTCCAGCGTCGGCGTCCGCATCGTGCGAGAGGGCGACAACCAGCCGCCGATCTCCGTGCACGGCTGGCAGCCCGAGCAGGATCTGCTGGTCGAACCCTTCATCGCCGGGCGCGAATTGACGGTCAGCGTGATGGGCGACCGGTCCCTGGCGGTCACCGAGATCCGTCCGCACGGTGCCGGCTTCTACGACTACGACGCCAAGTATTCGCACGACACCCAGGTCGCCGCCGTGCACGTGCTGCCTGCGGAGGTGCCGCAGACGATCTACGACGAGGCGATGGAAGCTGCCCTGGCCGCGCACAAGGCGCTCGGCTGTCGCGGCGTCAGCCGTTCGGACTTTCGCTATGACGACACCCGGAGCGCGCCCGGGCGTCTCTACTACCTGGAAACTAATACCCAGCCCGGCATGACCTCGACCAGCCTGGTCCCCGAACAGGCCCGTTACCTGGGCCTGTCCTTTCCCGAACTCTGTGCCTGGATGGTGGAGAACGCCGCATGCGATTCCTGAACCCCTTCAACTCTTCGACCGGCAAGCGCACTGCTCGCGGCGGCAGCAAGCGCAAGGTCAGGAAGTCGACGCGGCGGCGCGCCAGGACCGGCATCAACTGGCGCCTGCTGCGCCGCGCGGCGCCAGCGGGTGCCCTGCTGGCCGCCGCCGGCGGCCTCGTCTGGCTCTACCAGGACGGCTGGTTCGGCCGTCAGGCCGAAGCGCTGCAGCTGGCCGCCCTGGAAGGATCGGCGAGCCTCGGCCTGCAGATCGAAGAAGTCCTGATTGAGGGCCGCGCGCGCAGCGACGGCGAGGAGATCCTCACCCGGCTCGGCCTCGGCCTCGGCCGGCCGATCCTCGCCATCGACCCCGCCGCCGCCCGCGCCGAGCTGGAGGCCCTGCCCTGGGTGCGCAGCGCCAGCGTCGAGCGCCAGCTGCCCGGCACCCTCTACATCCGCCTCACCGAGCGTGAGCCGCTGGCCCTCTGGCAGGAGCAGGGCGTGATCCGCGTCATCGACCGCGACGGCGACGTGATCCCTGGCGTCGAACCGCGCCGCTTCGCCCACCTGCCGCTGGTGGTCGGGTCCGACGCGCCGGCCCACGCCGGCAAGCTGATCGCCGTGATGAACAGCGAGCCGGAGCTGCGCGACCGCGTCACAGCGGCGGTGCGCGTCGGCGGGCGGCGCTGGAACGTGCAGATCGAAGGCCACATCGACGTGCGCCTGCCAGAGAACGATCCCGCCGCCGCCTGGTCGCAGCTCGCCCGCATCGAGCGCCAGCAGGGCCTGCTGTCGCGCGACGTCATCATCATCGATCTGCGCCTGCCGGACCGTCTGGTGGTGCGGACCGATCCCGAGAGGGGGCCCATCGGCCAGGACGAAATCAAGGGGGAAAGCACCTGATGCCCAGCACAGTGCCGCAGACCCGAACAGGAGATATCCGCATCACATGAGGAAGGGTCTGGTGAAAGGGGGGGTCGCCGCCGCTCTGGATATCGGCAGCAGCAAGATCTGCTGCTTCATCGCGCGCGCCGACGGCGGCGCGACGCCGCGCGTCATCGGCATCGGTCAGCAGGCCAGCCGCGGCATCAAGGGCGGCGCCATTGTCGACCTCGACCTGGCGGAGATCTCCGTGCTCAACGCCGTCCACGCCGCCGAGCAGATGGCCGGCGAGACCATCGATCGTGTGGTGGTCAACCTTTCCGGTGGCTACCCCGCCTCCTCCAGCGTTGGCGTCGAGGTTTCCCTCAACGGCCATGAGGTGGGCGAAGCCGACCTGCGCCGCGCGCTGTCCTATGGCCACCAGACGCAGCTGCAACGCCAGGACGATGACCACGGCCGGCAGATGATCCATTCGATCCCGACCGGCTATTCGATCGACGGCAATCGCGGCATCCGCGATCCGCGCGGCATGTTCGGCGACCAGCTCGGCGTGCACATGCACATCATCACCGCTTCTTCGGGCGCGGTGCGCAACGTCAGCACCTGCATCCAGCGCTGTCACCTGGAGCCGGCCGCCTTCGTAGTCTCGCCCTATGCCTCCGGCCTTGCCTCCCTGGTCGAAGACGAGCTGGAGCTGGGCGCCACGGTAATCGACATGGGCGGCGGCACCACCACCATCGCCGTGTTCTACGAGCACAACGTGATCTTCACCGACGTGATCCCGGTCGGCGGCCATCACGTCACCAGCGACATCGCCCGCGGCCTGTCGACGCCGCTTGTCCATGCGGAGCGCATGAAGACCCTCTACGGGCACGTCATCGCCGCCCCGACCGACGAACGCGAGCTGATCGACGTGCCGCAGGTGGGCGAGGAAGACACCTCCCAATCGCAGCAGATCCCGCGCTCCCTCCTGGTCGGCATCATCCAGCCGCGGGTCGAGGAGACGCTGGAACTGGTGCGCGCGCGCCTCGAGCTCAGCGGCTTCGACAAGGTCGCCGGGCGCCGGGTGGTGCTGACCGGCGGCGCCTGTCAGCTGTCGGGCACGCGCGAGCTGGCCTCGACCGTGCTCGACAAGCAGGTGCGCATCGGCCGCCCGACGCATATCAGCGGTCTGGCCGAGGCCACCGCAGGACCCGCCTATGCGACCTGCGCTGGCCTGTTGAACTACGCCGTGACGGCGGAGGTGGCGATGCCCGGCGAGGCCGCCCCCGAACAGCGAGAGGCGGGCGGCCTGGTGGGCCGTCTCGGGCATTGGCTACGTGAGCATTTTTGAGAGAGCAGATAACGGACGTTCCGGCCGGATCGGGACAACGCGAACCGGCGGTGCCGGCTAGGGAATTCATTAGCGTCTTAGGCGACTGGAGGCAGACATGACACTCAATCTGAACGTACCTTCTACGACACCGGACCTGTCTCCGCGGATCACCGTGATCGGCGTGGGCGGTGCGGGCGGCAATGCCGTCAACAACATGATCCAGACCAATCTGGACGGCGTTGAATTTCTCATCACCAATACCGACGCACAGGCGCTCAGTCAGTCGCTCTGCGACAGACGGATCCAGCTTGGCCGCAACATCACCCAGGGCCTGGGTGCCGGCTCGCGTCCCGACATCGGCCGTGCGGCCGCGGAGGAGGCGCTCGACGAGATCCTCACCGACATCGAGGGCCAGCACATGGTCTTCATCACCGCCGGCATGGGCGGCGGCACGGGCACCGGCGCAGCGCCGGTGATCGCCCGGGCAGCGCGCGAGGCCGGCATCCTGACGGTCGGCGTGGTGACCAAGCCCTTTCACTTCGAGGGCGTGCACCGCATGCGCCTCGCCGAGACGGGCATCAACGAACTGACCCAGTACGTCGACACGCTGATCATCATCCCGAACCAGAACCTGTTTCGCGTGGCCAACGAGAAGACGACCTTCGCGGACGCCTTCAAGATGGCCGACGACGTGCTGAATTCCGGCGTGCGCGGGGTTACCGACCTGATGGTCAATCCGGGCATGATCAACCTCGACTTCGCCGATATTCGCGCGGTGATGTCGGAGATGGGCAAGGCCATGATGGGCACCGGCGAAGCGGAAGGCGAAGGCCGTGCGGTCGCCGCCGCCGAGGCCGCGATCTCCAACCCGCTGCTCGACGATGTTTCGATGAAGGGCGCCCGCGGCGTGCTCATCAACATCACCGGCGGCATGGACCTCACCCTCTTCGAGGTCGACGAGGCGGCCAACCGCATCCGCGACGAGGTCGATCCGGAAGCCAACATCATCTTCGGCTCCACCTTCGACCACACGCTCGACGGCCGCATGCGGGTCTCCGTGGTGGCGACCGGCATCGACGTCGATGCCCAGACCCGGCCGAAGCCGATCACCCTCAGCCTGGTCGGCGGCCAGAAGGCCCGCCACATCGAGAGCGGCAGTTCGGCCGGGGCCGGTGCGGCTGCGGTGACGACGGCTTCCGCCGCAGTGGCAGCCGCCAGCGGCGGCCTCTTCGGCCATCCGACGGCCGGCGGCTTCCCCTCGACCAAGTACCCGGTAACGGGCAGTTCGGCGGGCCTGAGCGGCGAGCCCTATGCCGCGGCCACGGGTCACGCTGCCGGTTCGGCGGCCATCGCCATGGCCGAGCCGGAGCACCAAGCCGAGCGGGTGCCGGAAGCCCGCGCCGAGGAGGACAGCTTCTTCGCCCCGATGCCGGCCGAAGCCGAGGCTGACCGCGGGGGTGAAGCGGGCGACTTCCATGCCGAGCCGGACCCCTTTGCCGAAGCGGCCCTGGCCAACGCCGCACGGCGCGAGCCGGAACGCTATGAGATGGCGCCGCCGGCAGCCGCCAGGCCCGCGGTGCAGCCGCAGCCGAGCCGGCGGGCGATCGAACGTCCCGCCGAGCCGCAGGCAGCGGCCCCGAAGCGCGGTGGCCAGGGCCTCTTCGCCAAGGTGACCGGCGCCGCCCGTGCCCTGGCGGCGTCCCAAGGCAGCGAGGCTGCGGCCGCGCGTCAGGCCGAATTGGCCCAGCCGGTGGCCAGGCCGACCGCGGCGCGCAGCGCTTCGCCGGCCCAGCCGGAGCGCCAGGCGGCAGCCCCGGCCGGCAGCCGCCCGGCCTCCGGCGGCACCACCGCCCAGCCGCGGCTTTCCGGCCTGGACCCCGCCGAGCGCATCGGCCACAGCCAGGCGGAGGAGGACCTGCTGGACATTCCCGCCTTCCTACGCCGTCAGGCGAACTGATGGACCCGCGCTGCAACGGGGCCGCGAGGCTCCATTGCAGCGCGGTAACATACTGTAACAAAGAGTGATTTGAGCGCTTGAGGGGGACTTCTTATAGTCCCCCTACTTGTTAATGCGTTTTTGGTTGGGGGCTCCTGACAAGACTGTCGCCGGTGCCATGGGTTGCAGTAACAGCGACTCTGAGACGAAAAAGACGCGGTGGCTTGGCAGGAACTTTACTTCTTTCGTGGCTTCTATTTCGGGTTTTACGGTCGATCAACCTTACGGATTGTGACGGGAATCATGGCAGCAGACAGCGGTTCGGCCGGAAAAGTCGTTCTACAGCAGACGCTTAAGAATTCGATTCACTGCTCTGGTGTGGCGCTGCACAGTGGTGCCAAGGTCAGCATGAACCTGCACCCGGCCGAGGCGGATACCGGTATCGTGTTCCGTCGCACCGACGCCTGCGGCGGCAGCGAAGTTCAGGCGCTGTGGTGCAATGCGGTGGAGACTCCGCTCTGCACCACCCTGGTCGACGGCAAGGGCAATCAGGTGGCTACCATCGAGCACTTGATGGCGGCCCTCAGCGCTTGCGGGATCGACAATGCAGTGGTCGAGCTGAATGGCCCGGAAGTGCCGATCATGGACGGCAGCGCCGCCCCTTTCATTTTCCTGATCGAATGCGCCGGCGTGGCGGTGCTCCGCAGCCCGCGCCGCGCCCTGCGCATTCTCAGCGAAGTTTCGGTCGCCGAGCCGCACCGCAGCGCCTCCCTGGCGCCGGGCGGCAGCTTCACGGTCGGCTTCGAGATCGACTTCGGCGACAGCGTGATCGGCCGCCAGGAGTGGTTCACGGAAGTGAACGAGAGCGCCTTCAAGCGTGACGTGGCGCGCGCGCGCACTTTCGGCCTGGCGCAGGACATCGAGAAGATGCGCGCCATGGGCCTCGCTCGCGGCGGTTCCCTGGAAAACGCCATCGTGGTCAACGGCAAAGGTATCCTCAACGAGGAGGGCCTGCGCTTCCACAACGAGTTCGTGCGCCACAAGGTACTGGATTCGATCGGCGACCTCTATCTGGTCGGCACCCCGATCATTGGTCACTTCCAGGGCGACCGGGCGGGCCACGCGCTCACCCTGCGCCTGTTGCAGGCGCTGTTCGCCGAAGAAGGCGCCTGGGAGTGGACGGAGCTGGCTGCCGCCCCGGCGGCGGCCGCCGGCGCCCAGGGCCAGCCGATGCGGGCCGTCGCCGCCCGCGCCTGAGACCAGCTGCCCGGCTTGGCCTTCCGGCGTTCCGGCACCCCTGCCCCCACCCCTGCAAGCCCCAAAATGAGCGGAATTCCGCCGGACGAGGCCGCTTGAGGCCGTCGGCGCTTGGACCTATAGTCGGCGCTAAGGACAGCAACGGCATCTTGCTGATTCGGCAGGCTGCCGGAGCAGTCGGGGGCGCGCCCAGGCGGCGCTTGGCACCTCGGGGACACGAAGGACCATGAGAGAACTACAATCGACGCATCGCGGGCGGCTCCGCGCGGCCCGCATCGCCGCCGCGGCGCTGCTCGTTCTGGCGCTCGGCGCCTGCAGCTCCGACGACGACCCGCCCACCTATGTCGAAAGGCCGGTCGAAGAACTCTACAACGGCGCGCTCGATGCCATGCAGGTCGGTAACTACGAAGAAGCGGCGCGCCTCTTCGACGAGGTCGAACGCCAGCATCCCTATTCCGAGTGGGCTGCCAAGGCGCAGCTCATGGCCGCCTACGCCTTCTACCAGGAGAATTCCTACGACGAGGCGGTCAACGCCCTCGACCGCTTCATCGAGCTGCATCCCGGCAGCCCGGACGTCGCCTACGCCTATTACCTCAAGGCAATCTGCCACTATGAGCAGATCTCCGACGTGCGCCGCGATCAGAAGGCGACTTCAGATGCACTGAACGCGCTCGAGGAGCTGGTGCGCCGCTTCCCCGACAGCAAATACGCGCGCGACGCCAGTCTGAAGATCGATCTCGCCCTCGATCACCTGGCGGGCAAGCACATGGAGATCGGACGCTTCTATCAGGGCCGCAGCGAGTACCTTGCCGCCATCAACCGCTTCCGCATCGTCATCGAGGGCTATCAGACCACAACCCACGTCCCGGAAGCCTTGCACCGGCTGGTGGAGAGCTACCTCGCCATGGGCATCGTCGACGAGGCCAAGTCGACCGCAGCGGTGCTCGGCCACAATTTTCCGGGCAGCGAGTGGTACCTCGACAGCTATGCTCTGCTGACCGGCGAGAATCTCTATCCGGAAGAGAGCGAAGGCTCCTGGATCTCAAACCTTTTTTAGCCTCGGCACAGGATCGGTGAATGCTGATCAGCCTGTCGATCCGCAACATCGTCATCATCGAGAAGCTCGACCTTTCCTTCGATCGCGGACTCGGTGTGTTGACCGGGGAAACGGGCGCCGGTAAGTCGATCCTGCTCGATTCCCTCGGTTTTGCGCTGGGCAACAGGGCCGACGCCGGCCTGCTGCGGCCCGGCGCCGAGCAAGCCAGCGTCACGGCCGTTTTCGACGTCGCCGCCGACCATCCGGCCCGCGCCCTGCTCGCCGAACAGGGCCTTGAGGCCGAAGACCAGCTGCTGCTGCGCCGCGTGCTGACCCAGGACGGTCGCAGCCGTGCCTATGTCAACGACCAGGCCGCCTCGGCCGGCCTGCTGCGCCAGCTGGCCGATTCGCTGATCGAGATCCAGGGCCAGTTCGACCAGCGCGGCCTGATGGACCCCGCGACCCATCGCGTACTGCTCGACGCCTACGGCCGGCTGAAACCCGAGGCGCGCGCTCTGCGCGAGCTCTGGCGGGCCTGGCAGGAGGCGCTGACGGCGCGCGAGGCCGCCGCCAAGCGCCTCGCCGAGGCCCAACGCGACGAGGCCTTCCTGCGCCACGCGGTGGAGGAACTCGATGCCCTCGATCCCCGCCCCGGCGAGGAGGCCGGCCTGGCCGAGAAGCGCAACCGGCTGATGCACCGCGAAAAGCTGGTGGAAGGCGTCAACGCGGCCCTGGGCGAGATCGCCAGCGACGACGGGGGTGGCGCCGAGCCGGCTCTGGGCCGCGCCCTGCGCATCCTGGAACGCATCGCGCCGACCGCCGGCAAGGCCCTCGCCCCCGCCCTGGAGGCATTGCAGCGCGCCGCGCTGGAAGCCGAGGAAGCGATGGCTCAGCTGAACTCCTACGCCGGCGACATGGAGCTCGACGCCGACACCCTGGAGGCCGTGGAGGAACGATACTTCGCCCTGCAGGACATGGCGCGCAAGCACCACACCGCTGTCGACGCCCTGCCGGCCCTGCGCGGGCAGCTGGCCGAGCGTCTCGCCGCCATTGACGGCGGCGAGGCCGAACTCACCAAGCTGGCCGAGGCGGCCGCCGCCGCCCGCCGGCGCTACCAGGAGAGCGCCGAGGCGCTGTCGAAGAAGCGGGCCAAGGCGGCCGTCGCCCTCGACAAGGCAGTGATGGCCGAATTGCCGCCCCTGAAGCTGGAGCGCGCACTCTTCCACACCGCCTTGGAGCGCCTGGAGGAAAGCGATTGGTCGGCCCAGGGCCTCGACCGCATCGCCTTCGAGGTGGCGACCAATCCCGGCAGCGCGCCCGGTCCGCTCGGCCGCATCGCCTCGGGCGGCGAGCTGGCGCGCTTCCTGCTCGCCATCAAGGTGGTGCTGGCCAGCGTCAATCCCGAACGCAGCCTGGTGTTCGACGAGGTCGACAGCGGCGTCGGCGGCGCCACCGCCCATGCGGTGGGCGAGCGCCTGGAGCGCCTCGCCCGCGATCGCCAGGTGCTGGTCATCACCCACAGCCCGCAGGTGGCCGCCCGCGGAGCCCAACATTGGCAGGTGCTGAAGCAGATGGCAGGCAAGCACGTCGCAACGCAGGTGAGTCGACTCGACGCCGGCGACCGCCGCGAAGAGATCGCCCGCATGCTCTCCGGCGCCGAGATCACCGAGGAAGCACGCGCTGCCGCCGAACGCCTGATCGGCACCAGCTGAACCCTTTTCTGCTGCAGGACCCCAGGCCGCCCGATGCCGAAGAAGCCCTCCGTCGACGAGACCTTTGCCGAGGTTCCAGCCGATGCGCTGACCGCCGAGCAGGCGGCCATCGAGCTGCAGCGCCTGGCGGCGCTCATCGCCCATCACGACCGGCTCTATCACGAGCAGGACGCACCGGAAATCAGCGACGCCAACTACGACGCGCTGCGCCGACGCAACGAAGCCATCGAGCAGGCCTTCCCCGAGCTGGTCCGCGCCGACAGCCCCTCTCAGCGCGTCGGCGCCGAGTCGGTCGCCGGCTTCGGCAAGGTGAAGCACAAGGTGCCGATGCTCTCGCTCGGCAACGCCTTCGAGACGGAGGACGTCGAGGAGTTCCTCGCCCGCATCGCCCGCTTCCTCGGCCTCGCCAAGGAAGAGGCGGTGGAGATCATGGCCGAGCCGAAGATCGACGGCCTGTCCTGCGCGCTGCGCTACGAGCACGGCAAGCTGGTGCAGGGCGCCACGCGCGGCGACGGCTCGACCGGCGAGGACATTACCGCCAACGTGCGCACCATCGAGGATCTGCCGAAGCAGCTGACGGGCAAGGGCTGGCCGCAGCTGCTCGAGGTGCGCGGCGAAGTCTACATGTCGCGTCGCGCCTTCATGGAGCTGAACGAACGCCAGGAAAAGGCCGGCGACAAGATCTTCGCCAACCCGCGCAACGCCGCCGCCGGCTCGCTGCGCCAGCTCGACCCTCAGGTGACCGCCGCACGGCCGCTGCACTTCTTCGCCTACTCCTGGGGCGAGCTTTCAGACGACGCGCCCAAAGCGCTCGGCAAGACCGTGGAGGAGGTGCGGGCGAGCTTTCATCGCTGGGGATTCACGCTGAATGAGCCGGCGCGGCTCTGCCGCGGGCTCGACGCGTTGCTCGGCTTCTACAACGACATCATGGCCGAGCGCCCGGAGCTGCCCTTCGACATCGACGGCGTGGTCTACAAGGTCAACCGCCTCGACTTGCAGCACCGCCTCGGCTTCGTCAGCCGCGCGCCGCGCTGGGCCATCGCCCACAAGTTCCCGGCCGAGCAGGCGCAGACGATCCTGAAGGAGATCACCATCCAGGTCGGGCGCACCGGCGCCCTCACCCCGGTCGCCAACCTGGAGCCGATCTCGGTCGGTGGCGTGGTGGTCGCCCGCGCCACCCTGCACAACGAGGACGAGATCGCCCGCAAGGGCATCCGCGAGGGCGACCTCGTGGTCATCCAGCGCGCCGGCGACGTCATCCCCCAGGTGGTCGAGGTGGTGAAGCACGCCGAGGGCAGCAGGGCCTACGTCTTTCCCGACCGCTGCCCGGTCTGCGACAGTCTTGCTCTGCGCGAGGAGGGCGAGGTGGTGCGGCGCTGCACCGGCGGGCTCATCTGCAAGGCGCAGAGCTACGAGCGCCTGCGCCATTTCGTCTCGCGCGACGCCTTCGATATAGAAGGGCTCGGCGGCAAGCATATCCAGGCCTTTCTCGACGACGGTCTGCTCGCCACACCGGGCGACATCTTCCGCCTGCACGAGAAGGAAGCCGAGATCAGCGAGCGCGAGGGCTGGGGCCAGCAGTCGGCCGCCAAGCTGGTGAAGGCCATCGAGGCCCGCCGGACTATCGGTCTCGACCGCTTCATCTACGCCCTCGGCATCAGACAGGTCGGCCAGGCCACCGCGAAGCTCCTGGCGCGCAGCTACGGCGACCTCGCGAGCTGGCGCCAGGCGATGCGCGCAGCCTACGACGAGCGCCAGCAGTCACCCGACGCGCGCAAGCCGCAAGACGTCGGCGAGCACTTCGCCGAGCTCTGCAACATCGAGGGCATCGGCATGAGCGTCGCCGACGACCTGGTGTTCTTCTTCGGCGAGGACCATAACCTGAAGATCCTCGACGACCTGGAACGCGAGCTCGCCATCGAGGCGGTGGAGGCGCCGACGACCAGCGGCTCGCCGGTCGTCGG
>WHTV01000039.1:27482-35115 GCA_009377535.1 Kiloniellaceae bacterium | reverse complement strand
ACATGGGGCAGGAAGTCCGGCGCCAGCACGACGTCGAGCACTGCATTGGCGACGGCCATGGCCAGCGGATTGCCGCCGAAGGTGGTGCCGTGGATGCCGGGCGCCATGCCGGCGGTGGCCTTGGCCGTGGCCAGGATGGCGCCGATCGGGAAGCCGCCGCCGAGGCCCTTGGCCAGCGCCACGACGTCGGGCTCGATGTCCGCCCATTCGTAGGCAAAGAGCTTGCCGGTGCGGCCCATGCCGCACTGGATCTCGTCGAGCACCAGCAGCAGGTCGTATTCGTCGCAGACGTTGCGCAGCGCCCTCAGGTAGTCGAGGTCGGCGGCGCGGATGCCGCCCTCGCCCTGGATCGGCTCGACCAGGACGGCCCCGGTCTGCGGGCCGATGGCATTGCGCAGCTCGTTCATGTTGCCGAAGGGCACGTGATCGAAGCCTTCGGCGACCGGCCCGGTGCCTTCGAGGTATTTCGGATTGCCCGCCGCCGAGAGCGTGGTCAGCGTGCGCCCGTGGAAGGCGCCGCTGCAGGCGATCACCCGCATCTTCTCCGGGTGTCCCTGGGAGAAGTGGTAGCGGCGCGCCACCTTCAGCGCGCCCTCCATCGCCTCGGCGCCGGAATTGCAGAAGAACACCTGGTCGGCGAAGGAGTTCGCCACCAGCCGCTCGGCCAGGCGCCGGCCCTCGGGGATCTCATAGAGATTGGACACGTGCCACAGCTTCGCGCCCTGCTCCTGCAGGGTCTTCACCAGGTGCGGATGGCTGTGGCCCAGGGCGTTCACCGCGATGCCCGCCGCGAAGTCGAGGAATCGTCGCCCGTCGGCCGTAAAGAGACAGGGGCCTTCGCCGCGCTCGAAAGCGAGGTCGGCGCGCGCATAGGTATGCATCAAGGCGTCGCTCACGGACCTACTCCTAAAACCATGCCTCAACAGGGCTCCGGACCTTTGGGCGGCCCAAACAAGCCTTTCGGGGCAGGGGACGGGGTTCTTCCTGGACCGGCAGCCGGCCGGCCAAGGCCAGCTTACACGGCCACGTGCCGGGGCTGAAGGGGCGACACTATTGGCAGAATGCCTGCCGCTGTCAACAGAACCGCGGATTTTCGGGCGCCAAGCCCCTCAGTGCAAACGCGTCACCGTGAAGCCCTGCTGCTCCAGCAGGCGCAGGATGCCTTCTTCGCCCGGTAGATGGCCGGCGCCGACGGCGACGAAGGTGGGGCCCTCCTCCATCAGCGGCAGCATGCGCTCGACCATGATGCGGTTCGGGCCGAGAATGAGGCGCTGGTCGAGCGCCTGAGCGGTGGCGGGCGGCAGCCAACTCAAGTATTCGCGCCATAAGGCGTCAAGCGTTGCCAGATCACCGTCGAGGTAGATCTGCACCTTCGGGACCTCCGGCGTGCTCTCCGAGTAGCGTTGCAGCCTCAGCTTCAGGAGATCGGCCTGCTGCTCCAGGGGCATCTCATCGTAGAGGGCGAACGACTCCTGATCGCTCAGCAAGCCCAATACTTTCTTCCCGGAGCGACGAGCCTCGCTCGCCAGCCAAGTGTCGAAGGAGGTGTCGTAACGGTGATCGAAGTAGCTACGATAGTCGAAGAATCCCCAGTTCGCGCCTCCCATGTAGAGCCAAAAAGCCAACGGCTTTATGTTGTCCTTCGGGCGGAGCTCGCTTCGTTTCATGTGCCAGGTAAGAGTCCCGAAGCTGCGGGCACCGATAAGATTCCGGAGGCTTTTGCCCTCGGGGAGCTTTATCCGCTCGACGTCGTAGAAGGACTCGGCGGTGAACGGATCACGCAGGGTGTCGAAGGCCGCCACGTCCGACGCGTCGAAGGCTGACTGGACCGTCTCGGGAAGCACCGTCAGTCGCTTGTCCCCGGCCCGCACGATGGCGAACAGGTAGCTGAGCCCCCCGGCGGCGCCGCCGACCTGCCAGAGGCGGCCCTGGCCGAAGGGCAAGGCGGAGGGCTCCGGCAGCGGGTAGGGCTGGTGCGGCGTGCAGGCGGCGAGCAAGAGGAGAACGGCGGTTGCGGCGGCCGGCAGGTGCAGGCTGGCGAGAATGTACCTCATGGGCCAGCCCCTCAGTGCAGCCGCGTCACGGTGAAGCCGCGCTGCTCCAGCAGACGCAGGATGCCTTGCTCTCCGGGAAGATGAGCGGCACCGACGCCGACGAAGGTGGAGCCTCTCTGCATGAGCGGCAGTATGCGCTCGACCATGATGCGGTTGCGGTCGTTCAGCAGCCTGTCGTCGAGCACCCTTGCAGCTTCCGGATCGAGCCAGCCCAGGCTCTCCTCCCACAGGGCGCGAGACATCGCCAGGTCGCCGTCGAGGTAGAACTGGACGCGGGGCACGCCGAAGGTGTGCTCGTGGTAGTGCTCGAGGGCGGTCTGCAATAGAGCGACCTGTATGTCCGTCGGCATGCCGTCGTAGACGGCGAAGTTTTCCTCCGCCGTCTCCAAGCCCACAACTTCCTTGCCCGCCTCGCGCGCCCGCTGCTCCAGCCAGTCGTCCAGAATCGGCTGGTCGGGGTTCCTCTCCCGGTCATTGCCGTAGAAGGTGCCCGATGCGCCGCCGACACGTCTCCAGAAGTACCAGAGCTTGATGTCGTTGCGCGGCTTCCAGTAGCCGAAACCCTGGTACACGGACACGAGCCGACCCCAGGCCCGGGCACTGATCAGGCTTTTTACCGTCGTGCCCGCCGGCAGCTTGAACCGCTCCTCGCCGAAGCGCTCTTCCGTCTCGCCGGGCGCCAGAACGGCCTCGAAAGCGGCGATCTGCGAGCGTGTGAACGCCTCCTCCACGGCGAAGGGCACATTCAGCACCCGCGGATCGGAGACATGCAGGGTACCGAAGACATAGCTGCGCTCGATGCCTTCGCCCTCGACCTGCCAGATGCGCCCCTGTCCGTGCGGAATTTCCGCTCGAGGCGGTAGGGGTGGCGCTTCCGGCTTCGCACAGGCGGCCAGCAGCAGGGCCGGCAGGGCTGCGATGGCGAAAAGCGCGGTGCGCCGCCGCACGGCCGTGAAGACGGCTGATCGGTGTTCAGTCATGGCAGGCTTGATCCCCCGGGACTCCCTGATCCTGAGGATTGCAGCTTTAGCGCGAAGTTGGAAGCTTGATAATTCAACCGAATACAGGTCGCAGGCGATCGCCCGCTGCGAGCGTCAATAGACCCGCGTCACCCGGTAGCCGCGCTGCTCCAGAAGGTGGAGGATGCCCTCCTCGCCCGGCATGTGCAGGGCGCCGACGGCGACGAAGGCTTTGCCGCGCTGCAGCAGGGGGACCATGCGCTCGACCATGACGCGGTTGCGGGCGTCGAGGAAGGCCTCCTTGAAGCGCAGGGCCTCCGGGTCCTTCCCCTCGCGCGCCATCGCCTCGACGCGCTGGTAGGCGGGGATCATGTTGCCGGCGAGGTAGTCCTCGATGAGGCTTTCCAGGGCATCAGGCTCTTCTTCCAGCTGGGTCAGGACCTCGCGCAGGATTTCCGCCTGGTCCTGCGACGGCGCTGCGTCGAACAGCGCGAGCTGTTCTTCCAGCTTTTCGAGGGACACCACCTGCATGCCGAGGTCGTAGGCCCACTGGATGAGCCAGAGATCCAGGAAGAGGTCGCCTTCGGCCCGGCGGCGGAACTCGTCCGGCGGCGTCTGGAACAGAACGGCCAGGGCGCCCGGCGGCATCCGGTCGACAGCCTGTGCCGGAATGCCATAGCGCGTCGCCAGGGCAACCGCCTTGTCGTAGGTTTCCCGGTCCACCACCTTGGCGAGGGGCGGGCCGCTTGGCGCCGCCGTTCCCTGGCTCAGGGTGCGGCGCTCCTCGGGCGTGAACAGCAGTTCGAAGGCGGCCTGCTCGGAGGCCTCGAAGGCCTCGCGGATCGGCGCCGGCAGGTCGCGCACCCGTGGATCGGTGACGTGCATGGTGCCCATGACGTGGCTCGCCGGGGCGTCGCCGCGCTCGACGCGCCAGAGCCGGCCCTCGCCGTGGCGGACCGGGTGAAGGTCCGAGGCCGCTGCCAGGCCGCTGCCCAGCACCAGCAGCAGCGCAAAGAGGAAAAGACCCCGGAGGGGCTGCAGAAGAGGGCTGCCTTGATGGCGGCGCATGTCCAGGCTCCGCATTTCGTACCGTCCGCGTCGGGCCGGCCGACCCCCTTTCGAGGAGCCAATCGGCGGTTGCGGATCAGCCTGGATTGCGAAGCTTAAGATTTTGGCAAATCGGGGATTTGTCTCAACTGGCCGGCAACGGCCTCAATAGGCCCGGGTGATGCTGTATCCGCGCGCCTCCAGGCGAGCGAGCACCCCGCCCTGGCCGGGCAGGTGTGCCGCGCCGATCGCGACGAAGACACCGCCGTCGCGCAGCAGCGGCGCGATGCGCGCGGCCATGATGCGGTTGCGATCGTCGATCAGCCGCGCCTTGAGGCGCTGGGCCGTGCCGACGTCGCTCACGCCCGAGATGTCGTTCGCCTCCTCCATCAGCACGGCGATGTCGCCCTTCAGGTAGGCGCGGAACATGCGGTTGAAATGCGCCTCGATGTTGGCGTGATCGGCCAGCATGTCGGTGACCATGGCGATCTGCTCTGCCTCGCTCATGCCGTCGAAGATCTCGATCTGCTCGTCGTAGCTCTCCAGCGCCTGCAGCGTCTTGCCGCGGCGCCGGCCCTCGGCCTGCAGCCAGGTGTCGTAGGCCGGCTCCCCCTGGGCCCGGCGCACCACCTCGATGGGCGGAAAGATCAGGAACAGGCTGAGCGCCCAGGGCTTGAAGCCCTGCAGCCCCGCGGCCGGCATGCCGAGCGGGGCAAGCGCCTGCGCCGTGCGTCCGAACAGTTCGCGCCCGATGATGTCCTCCAGCCGCCGGCCCGGCGGCAGCCGCATCGCCTGGCCCATCCTCTCGACGTCTTCCTGGCTTTCGAGCAGCTCGAAGGCCATGACCCGCGACTCGTCGATCGCCCGGTCGATCTCGCGCGGCAGTTTGCGCAGCCGCGCGTCGGTCGAGTGCATCGTCCCGAGGACATGGTTCGCCGGTCCGCCGTCGCGCTGCACCCGCCACAGCAGGCCCTGACCATAGGGCAGCTCCGCCGCGGCCAGGGCGGCGTTCGGCGTGACGGGCTGTGCGCCCGCCGCGACCAGCAGTGCGGCGACGAGGAAGCCCAGAGGTGCACGAAGGAAAGTCAATCGAAGAAGGCGCAGCATCGCTTGTCCGGTCCCTACCCGAAGTACCTGCGGTCCGGGAGAGCGCCCCTGCCGGGGTCTCTCACGGCCTGATCTTGTAGCCTGCCGTGAAGAGCCGCCAAGCGAGCAGCGCGAGGATCAGGTTCAGCGCCGCCAGCAGCGTGCCCCCCAGCACCAGCGAGGTCTCCGCCTGGCCGATGAAGCCGGCGCGAAAGCCGTCGACGGCGTAGAGTACGGGATTGAAGTAGATCCAATCCCGGAACACCTCGGGCAGGCGCACCACCGAGAAGAAGGTGCCCGAGAGCAGCCCGAGCGGCACGATGACGAAACCCTCGACCGCGCCGTAGTGGTCCCAGCGCTCCGCCCAGAGGCCCGCAATGGTTCCCAACAGGGCAAAGAGCAGCGCCGTCGCCACGGCAAAGCCGAGGACCAGGGTTGCATCGAAATATGAATAATCCACAAACAGCGCCGTGCCGATGGCGACCAGCGAGCCGGAGGCCAGGCCGCAGGTGGCGGCCGAGAGCGCGAAGCCAGCCATCACCTCGAGCGGGCTCAAGGGAGCCATCTGCACGTCGGCGATGGTGCCCTCCATCTTGTCCATCACGATCATCGCCGCGGAGTTTTGGAAGGCCGTGTAGGCCACCGCGTAGAGCACGATGCCGGGGGCGATGAACTCGGTCAGGCCGACGCCCGGCAGCATCTCGCCGAGGTCGCGCTGGCCGACGACGAAGACCAGCAGGAAGAGCAGGCTGGAGACCAGGGGACCGGCCAGCGTCTCCAGGCCGAAGCGCAGGAAGCGCGAGACGCCGTAGCCGTAGTAGAGCGCCCAGAGCCCGCGCCAGTTCACCGCCCCGAAGGCGGTCGGCTGCCAGGCGCGGAACGCGAGCAGCGGCGGCGCGGCGGCGGCTCTTTGCGGGGCGCCGCTCACGGCTTCAGCCGGTAGCCGGTGGCAAACATGCGGTAGGTCACCGCCCAGAGGAAGAGATTGAAGCCCGCCATGACCGCGACGCCCAGCAGCAGCGAACCGTCGGCATGGCCGATGAAGCCGTAGCGGAAGCCGTCGATCATGTAGAAGAAGGGGTTGAAGTGGGCGACCACCTGCCAGGCCTGCGGCAAGCGCTCGATGGAATAGAAGGTGCCGGAAAGAAAGGAGAACGGCGTGATCACGAAGTTGGTGACCGCCGCGATGTGATCGAACTTTTCCGACCAGATGCCGCCGATCATGCCGAGCAACGACAGCATGAGCGCGGCCATCACCCCGTGATAGAGGATGAACAGCGGATTATGGATCGTCACCGGCACGAAGACCCACATGCCGAGGCCGACCGCCAGACCGACCATGAGGCCGCGGGTGACGCCACCGGCGGCGATCCCCAGGGTCAGCTCGCCAGCCGAGAGCGGCGGCATCAGCACGTCGACGATGTTGCCCTGCACCTTGGCGATGACCAGCGAAGACGAGGTATTGGCAAAGGCGTTCTGCACTATGGCCATCATGACGAGGCCGGGTGCCAGGAAGGACGCGAAGGGGACGCCGCCGACCTCGCGGCCGCCGCCGCCCAGCGCCAGGGTGAAGATGGCGAGAAACAGCAGCGTCGTCACCATCGGCGCCAGCAGGGTCTGCGTAAAGACGTTGAGGAAGCGGCGCACTTCCTTCATGTAGAGGGTCCAGAGTCCGCGCCCGTTCACGCGCCCGATCTGCCGGACACGGGGGCCGGCAAGAGAGAGAGACTGATGTTCCATGGCGCTTCACATAATCCCCGCCGGCGGGCCGCGCAAGCTCCGGCGGGGCCGAGGCCCTGATGACCGCGCAGAGCCCCGAGCGGCCGGCCGGGCGCCGGCGCCAGCCCCTCAAGGCGACGCCGGAGGGGCTGAAGCGCTCGGCGCTCTACTATCTGGAACGCTACGACAGCTCCAGCGGCCATCTGCGCCGCCTGCTGCGGCGCAAGATCCAGCTCTCCGCCCGGGTGCATGGAACGGACCCGGAGGAAGGCAGGGCGGCGGTCGAACGCCTGATCGTTCATTTGACCGACCTGGGCCTGCTCGACGACGCGCGCTACGCCCGCGAGCGGGTGCGCTCCCTGCTGGCGCGGGGCACCTCCGGCGCCATGATCCGCGCCCGCCTGCGCGCCAAGAGCCTGCCGGCGGAGCTGGTCGAGGCCGCCCTCGCCGAGGCGGCCGGTGGGGATTCGGCGCACGAACTGCGTGCCGCCCTGCGCTATGCCCGCCGGCGTCGGCTCGGCCCCTACCGCCTGCAGGACCGCGCCGAGCGGCGCGAACGCGATCTTGCCGCCCTCGGCCGCCAGGGCTTCGACTACGAAACCGCGCGGCGCGTCGTCGACAGTGACGACCCCGCCGGCCTGGAAGCCGAACTCGGGCTGGAGGGCGGTCCTGGCTAGAGCCTTTGCCCACGGGATTGAAAAATCCGCGGCCGCCTGCATCCGGGCGGCGCTTGCCTGCGTAGCTTCGGCATAGGACGGCAGGGCGCGG
>WHTV01000039.1:0-27474 GCA_009377535.1 Kiloniellaceae bacterium | reverse complement strand
GTCTGCATCCGGGCGGCGCTTGCCTGCGTAGCTTCGGCATAGGACGGCAGGGCGCGGCAGGCATTCCGCCCGTCCCCTTGCAAATTCTTGCTGCGGCCCAGCGGTCCGGCCCATAGTAGCCCCCGCGCCGCAACGACAGCAGAGGCAACCGAAAGAGGACGCGATGCGCAGGATTTTGAAGCTGATGACCCCCCTTGTCCTCACCCTGGCGCTGGCCGGGGGCCAGGCCCTTGCCATGGGCGGCAGCAGCGACAGCGGCTCCGGAAAGGCGGCCGACCCGACCTACTCCGCCGCCCGCCAGCTGGTGGAAGACGGCAAGTATGCGGAAGCCATTCCGCTGCTGGAGCAGGTGGTCGCCAAGGACGCCAAGAACGCCGACGCGCTCAACTACCTTGGCTACAGCAGCCGCCAGCTCGGCAACAACGACGCCGCGCTGACCCATTACCAGGCCGCCCTGGCGCTGGAGCCGCGCCATCGCGGCGCCAATGAATACCTCGGCGAACTTTACCTCATCCTCGGCGATCTGCCGAAGGCCGAGGAGCGCCTGAAAGTGCTGGACGAAGCCTGCTTCTTCGGCTGCGAGGAATACACCGAGCTGAAGAACGCCATCGCCGCCTATAAGACCAAGCTCGGCAGCTGATGCGGGTGCGGGATGCGGGATGCGGGGCTTCCCGCTCCCACCCTACTCCGCCGCCGTCGTGGTGGCGGGAGCCGCCGCCGCTGACGGCAGCTCGAGGGCGCTCATCAGCACATGGACGTCGAGCACCTGGGAGCGCCCGCGCACGTCGAGCTGGTGGCGCGGAAAGGCCCCGAGATCGATGCCGGCATGTTCGGCCAGCGGTGCCGATACGATCAGCTGGGCCCCGAACTGCTTGGTCATGGCCTCGAGACGGCTGGCGGTGTTTACCGCATCGCCGATCGCCGTCAGCGACGTCGCCCGTCCGTAGCCCATCTCGCCGACGATGACGGCGCCGCTGTGCAGGCCGATGCCGATGCGCAGCGGCTCGCGCAGGTCGGAGGTCAGGCTGCGGTTCAACTCCTCCAGGGACTGCGCCATGCGGCGCGCCGCCTCCAGGGCGCTGCGGCTGCCCACGGCGACGCCCTCCTCGATGCCGAAAAGCGCCATCACGCCGTCGCCGATGAACTTGTCGATGCGCCCGCCGGCCTGCTCCACGGCGGTGCCCATGGCGGTGAAATAGCGGTTCAGCACGAAGACCACGTCGTAGGGCAGGCGATCCTCCGACAGCGTGGTGAAGCCGCGCAGATCGGCGAAGAGGATGGCGATCTCGCGCTCGTCGCCCTGCAGGTAACCGGGCCGCGGCCGCGCCAGCGCCGGGCCGGCCGCGGCCGGCAGCAGCGGCGTCACCTCGCAGTCGATGACTGCCGCGGTCTGGCAGGCGAGACGCACGTTGGGCGCGGCGCCGATGCGGGCCAGCACGCGGCGCTCCTCCGGCCCCGGCGGCGGCAGCCCGGCACCGCCGCGCCCGACGCGCACGCGGCAGGTCGAGCAGCGCCCGCGCCCGCCGCAAACCGAGGCGTGCGGAATGCGGCCGAACTGGCTGGCGGCAAGGAGGGTCTGGCCCTTGCGCACGACCACCTCGCGGCCGCCCGGATAGGTCAGGCGGACCATGCCGAGGCGCTCCCGCCAGAGCCGCCACAGCACCCGTCCCAGCAGGATGAGCAGCAGCAGCACGAAGAAGCCGATCACGATGCCGTCGCGCAGCGCCAGCACCTCGGCCTGCTCGGAAACCGAGGGCGCCCCCACGCGCGCCATGACGTCGAAGACGAAGCCCGGTTCCTGGGCGCGCCGCAAGACCTCCCGCCCGGCGGTCAGGTAGCCACCCAGCGCCAGGGTCGGCAGCAGCACGGCGGCCGCCAAGCCGTAGGGGGCGGCCTTGGGGTACCATGCCTTGAGGCGCAGCCAGAGGTGCAGCCCGATGCAGCCGTGGGTCCACACCACGACGACCAGGAGGGCCTGCTGCCCGGCGACGCTGAGGTCGAAGGCCCACTGGGCGGTGACGACGAAGAGGTAGCTGTCTTCGACGCCGTAGATTTCGTGCACCAGACGGGTGCCGAGGATGTGGAGGGCCGCCAGCGGGATGATCAGAACGCCGAAGAAATACCGCAGCCCCTCGACCACCGGCATGACCAGACTCTCGCGCCGGAAAATTGCGTAGAACGCCATCAGCAGGTGCACCAGCAGGCTGGCGTAGAGCAGCACCGTCATCGGCAGCCAGCGCCAGACCGCAAGGAAGACCTCGCGGCCGGCCTCCAGGGCCGGGAATGAGACCAGCCCGAGGACCAGGTTCAGCAGGTGTGTCAGGACGTAGGTGAAGAGAACGAGGCCGCTGATCAGCCGCAGGCGCCGAACCATTTCGATTCCTCTGGTGACAAGAGCGCCGGCTGCGAGCGGCAGGAACAATGGGACCTGCGGATCATAGGCGGGCAGTCGGCGCTTGAAAACGGCCCTCTCCGCCTGCTATTGGCCAGATCGGCCGGCACACCCGAGGAGCAATCCGGCCTTTGCGGGCGAAGCCGCTTGGGACCGCCCGATCACTCGATGTAGGGAGCGCGACTGCAGGTGGCCGACGAGAAGGACCGCAAGGCAGACCCCGAGACCACGCCTCCCGAGGACGGGGAGGCCCCGGCGCAGCGGCTGCGCCGGCGCGCCCGGCCGCAGCGGGTCTTCGACACCTCGGTGCCCTCGCCCTGCATCGCCGTCTGCCAGGTCGACCCCAGGAGCGATCTCTGCATCGGTTGCCGGCGCCACATCGACGAGATCCGCGACTGGCCGATCATGACGGCCGAGCAGAAGCGCGCCGTCCTCGCGGCGCTGCCGGCGCGGCGGTGATCTTTTGGGGCTCGGAAAGGGCTCTAAACGTGCAGCGGGGCGCCGAGGTTCTGTTCCTCGGCCCGGCGGGCAAAGAGCGCCCGCATGATCCTCTCCTGGATCCGCAGGTCGAGATCGACAAAGACCCCGGCCAGCTCCTTGCGCTCGCGGTCGACCCAGACCACCACGGCTCGGCAATCGAAGACCAGCGGCTCGCCCTCGAGTTCGACCTCAACGGTCAACGCAACCTTGTCACCGGGATAGTGGTCGGCGCCGACACCGACGGCGGAAAAGCCGCGGCGCGACCAGTCTTTCAGGAGGTAGTCCCGGCCACCGAGGGAGATGCGGCCGTCGATCCGGGTGCCGCGCGGTTCAACGCGGCGATCTGATCGCGAAGAGGTAAAGCGCCGGAACAATGCTAGGACCATGACTGAATTATGCCCCGGCAGCCTGAAGCAATCGTTAACGATTGCTCCAATGCGGGGGAAGTTCAATCTGCGGTCGGGGCGCTTCTCACATCGATCGGCGCAGCCGCACCTCCAGCGGGCGGAAGCGGCTGCGATCCATCAAGGCGGAGCGCACCAGGGTGACGCGCCGGGAAGGGTCGAGAATATCGCGCAGACAGACGTGCGGCACTGCGCGAGAATCGGTGTAGTAGGACTCGACCTCCCACTGGCGGGCCGCCTTGCGCATCTCCTGATAGCGTTGGCCGACCCGCAGACCGAAATCTGCAATGCGTTGTTGCATCTCCGTTCCTTTGAACTGGTCTCGCGACAGGCGATTCTGCCGCAGACTCGCCGTCCACCGGATCGCCCGACCGCGCCGCCTTCGCATGCGGGCACCACAGTTAAGGCTTAACCTTCCGACTCCTGACAAGCAACTGCACTACTTGTGTCAACGCGTGTAAAAATCGGGGCAGAGAGAGAAAAAGAGTATAGGCCTATTGTCCTGTTTCGCTGCCCAGGGCATCGCGGGGTCCGACTGACGCGTCCCCTGCGGGCTGGGACCACCAAGAATTTGTTTTCGTTACAAATCCTTATCCAATCGACGACGCCATCCCTCCGATCATGTCGGCGCGCGGACCCGGCTGAGCAGGTGTCCAGGCCTCCTCGATGCTAGTCGATTCAGCATAGTTATGTTTACTCCGTGTTAATCAATTCCCAGTAACGAGATAGGTAAGCTTTGTTAGGATTCGGTAAATGGTTGGGTCGAACCGTCTGCTGCTGGTGATCGACAATGAGAGCGATGCAGCATCTGTGCGCGCCTCCCTCCCAGCGGATTTCTCTGTGCAGAACATCCTGCCGGTCCGCAGCCTGGAGGACGCGGGGGCAGCGGTCCAGGCTGCGACCTTCGATGCCATCCTCCTCGACATCGCCCTCTGCGGGAGCCGCCCCGGCCAGGCCGTCGCCCGCCTCGCCGAAACCGCCGGCGAGACGCCGATCCTCATCATCACCGGCAATGCCGACATGCCGGCGACCTTCGAAGCCCTGCAACAGGGTGCCCAGGACTACGTCCTGTGGTCGAGCTTCGACGGCAACGCCCTCGCCCAACGGCTGACGTTCTGCATCGCACGGTGCCGCCGGGAAGCCGAAACGCGGCGCCGCCTGCGCGAGACGGAGAAGCTGTCCGCGCGCTTCGAAAGCCTGGTCCGCGACAATGCCGATGCCATCCTGGTGCTTGACCGCAACGGCCGCATCGAGTTCGCCAACTCGGCCGCCGGGCGCCTGTTCAACCGCGATCCCGCCGCGTTGGTCGGCAGCGACCCCGGCATCCCCGTCGAAAGCGGCGAGACCATGGAGGTCGTCATCGGCGCGCACAGCGGCAGCGACACCGTGGTCGACGTCCGCGTCAAGAAATCCTCCTGGGACGGCGATCCGGTGCTGCTGGCGACGCTGCGCGACATCTCGCTGCGCAAGCGCACCGAGCGTGCTCTCATGCTGGCAAAGCAGGAAGCCGAGCTGGCCAGCGAGAGCAAATCCCGCTTCCTGGCACACATGAGCCATGAGCTGCGCACACCGCTGAACTCCATCCTGGGCTTCACCGAGATGATGCAGCGCGGACTCTTCGGCGAGATCGGCAACAGCCGCTATGCCGACTACCTGGAGACCATCCGCCATTCCGGAACGCACCTCCTCACCCTCATCAACAATCTCCTCGACCTTTCGAAGATCGAGGCGGGCCGGGAGGAGCTGGACGAGGGAGTTTTCGATATGGGTGAGCTGCTGCGCGCCGCCGCCCATGCCGAGCAGCCGACGGCGCGCGACCACGGGCTGACCCTTGCCTGCGATGTGGGCGAGCAGTCTCAATTGCTGCGCGCCGATCACGTGAAGCTGGACCAGATCGTCCTCAACCTGTTGTCCAATGCCATCAAGTTCACGCCGGAGGGCGGGCACGTCACCCTCAGTGGGCGGCTCTCCGCGAACGGCGGCTACGAGATCGTCGTGGCCGATACCGGCTCCGGCATGGACCCGGACGACATCCCCGAGGCGATGGGCAGTTTCGCGCAGATCCGCAACCCGCACACCCGCAAGAGCGACCGCGGCTCCGGCCTCGGCCTGCCAATCGCCCGCAGCCTGGCGGAACTGCACCAGGGCAGGCTGGAGATTGCCAGCCGCCGCGGCGTCGGCACCCGGGTTACCCTGTGGCTACCGAGCGAACGGCTGGTGCAGGAGCCGCCCGGCGCGCGGTTGCCGGCAGTCAGCGACGACCTCAGCTACTGCAACTCCTGACGGCCTCTCTGTCTTTGAGTGGGCTTGCCGCCGGACAGTGAACCGCGGCTGGCTGGCGGACGACTGACAGGCTGGATTTCCCGCTGCCACCTTGGAGCTCCCTGATGCCCTTCCGCCGACTGTTTCTCGCCGTGCTGCTGCTGACCGGACTTGCCACCGGTGCAGCGACCGCCGCCTCCCTCGAAGACTCCCTGCTCGCCTACGAGGGCCGCTTCGAATGGAACGCCGAACGCCAGGACTACATCTTCTCCGACCGCCCGGGCTTGGACGGCCTGCTCGACCCGCTGCGGAAAGATACCCTGGCGAAGCTGGTCGACTGCATCGACGATCCGCGCTCAGCGGCCGCCACCCTGGACGGCAAGCCGGTCAGCCTGGGCGTGATGTGCTATCAGGCGCTGCGCCAGACCGCCTACGTCGAAGCCGACAACTGGCCCGGACACATCGGCCCCCTCGCCGGCCCCGAGGCGCGCCAGGCCGCCAAGCAGGCCTGGCAGGCCTGGCAGGCCTGGCAGGCCACCCTCGCCGAGCAGCGCTACGTGTTGCACTGAAGGTCAGTCGGGAACCTGCAGGAACTTCGCCTGCAGCACCGCCTCCCGCTCCTCCATGTAGCGCTGGGCCGTGCACATGTGCTCGAACATGATCTCGCTCGCCGCTGCGGCATCCTGACGGCGCAGGGCCCGCAGCAGGCGCACCTGGTAGCTGAGGCCGCTCTCGCGCAGGTCCGGGTTGGGCTCCTCGTAGATCCGCTTGCAAACAGTGAGGTCGCGCAGCAGCGACTGCAGGAAGCGGCACATGAAGGCGAGCACCGGGTTGGGGCAGTAGTCGACCAGGATGCTGTGGAAGTCGAGCTCGGCGTGACGCTGGCGACGCTCCTCTTCCAGATCTTGCGGTGGCTCCACATAGATCTGCATGGTCTGTTCGAGCCGCTTGAAGTCGGCCTCCGCCAGGCGACCCGCGACGCTGGCCGCCATCTCCGGCTCCAGGATGCGGCGCACCGCGTAGATGTCGCCGATGGTCGGGTTCTGGAAGAAGAAGTAGTTGCCGAGCAGTTCCATCGCCTTGGCCCCGGAAAGCGCCTCGACGAAGGTGCCGCCGCCCGGTCCGGTACGGCTGCGCACCAGACCTTGCGTCTCCAGCACGCGCAGGGCCTCGCGGATGGTGCCCTTGCTGGCCTGGAAGCGCTCGATCAGCTCTCGCTCGCCCGGCAGGCGGTCGCCCGGCTGCAGGCCGCGCACGACGATCCAATCCTTCATCTCTTCGGCGATCTTCAGCGGGCGCGACTTACCGCGGCCCTTGGGGGCCTCCGGCGATGCCGGAAGGCGGGGATCGACGACGTCACTCATGATTGGATACGGCCTTCCACTGCCCCGCTCCCGGCGGGCTCCGGCCAGGGGATACCCTTGCGGGGATGATGACAGGCATAGGCCGTTTCGCCGTCGCGCTCCAGGGGCGGCGTCACCTCGCGGCAGAGATCGCTCGCCTGGGGGCAGCGCGCAGCGAAGGCGCAGCCCGGCGGCGGCGCCAGGGGATCGGGCAGCTCCGCCGGCTTTGACTCGGCGCCGATGCCCTTGCGCCCCGGCACCGGTGCCGACGACAGCAGCAGGCGGGTATAGGGGTGCAGCGGGCGGCAAAAGAGATCCTCCGACCTGCCCTCCTCGACCACGCGGCCGAAGTACATCACCATGATGCGATCGCTCACCGACTCGACCACCGCCAGGTCGTGGCTGATGAAAACGTAGGTAAGGTCGAACTCCGCCTTCAACTGGTCGAGCAGGTTCAGCACCTGGGCCTGCACCGAGACGTCGAGCGCCGAAACCGGCTCGTCGAGCACCAGGATTTCGGGCTCGGCGGCCAGCGCGCGGGCAATGCCGATGCGCTGGGCCTGGCCGCCGGAGAATTCATGGGGATAACGCTCGAGGAGCTCCGGGCGCAGGCGCACGGCGTCCATGATCTCCGCCAGCCTGCCGCGCCGCGCCGCCTGCGGCATGCGCAGCAGGTGGATGAGCGGCGCCTCGAGGATCTGGCGGATGGTCTTGCGCGGGTTCAGAGAGCTCGAGGGGTCCTGGAAGACGTACTGCACCCGCTTTGCCAGCGCGCGGCGCCCGAAGACCGCCGGGTCGTGCACCCCCGCCCCCTCCAGCAGCACCTGCCCCTCGCTCGGCCGCTGCAGGCCGACCAGCAGCTTGGCAAGGGTCGACTTGCCGCAGCCGGACTCGCCGACGACGCCGAGGGTCTCGCCCCGGCGCACCTCGAAGCTGACGCCCTGCACCGCGTGCACCGTCGGCTTCGGCTTGCCGAAGAGGCTGCGCCCGCCGCCGAAACGGCGGGTCACCCCGCGGGCCTCCATCAGCGCCGTCATGACGCGGCCCGCCGCGGTTTGATGCAACGCACCAGGTGACGGTCGTTCAGCCCGTCGAGGGAGATCTCGCCGGCGCGACAGGCGTCCTCGGCATGGGGACAGCGTTCGGCGAAGGCACAACCCGGCGGCAGGTGGTTGACGGCGGGCGGCAGGCCGGCGATCGCCTCCAGGCGTCGCCCCGGCTCGCCGAGGCGCGGCACGCAGGCGATGAGGCGCTCGGTATAGGGGTGCGCCGGTGCGCTCAGGACATCTTCTGTCGGGCCGATCTCGACGATGCGCCCGGCATACATCACCGCGACCCGGTGGCAGACCTCCGAGACCACGCCGAAGTCGTGGGTGATGAACAGCAGCGAGGCGCCGCTCCTGCTGCGCAGCTGGTCGAGCAGCTTCAGCACCTGCGCCTGCACGGTGACATCGAGGGCGGTGGTGGGCTCGTCGGCGATCAGCAGGGTGGGATCGTTGGCCAGCGCCATGGCGATGGAGACGCGCTGGCGCATGCCGCCGGAAAGCTCGTGCGGATAGGCCGCGGCACGGCCCGCCGCGTTGGGAATGCGCACGGAGTCCAGCAACGTCACGGCGGCCGCCCAGGCTTCCTTGTAGGACAGCGGCCGGTGGCAGCGGATCGCCTCGGCGATCTGGTCGCCGATGCTGAAGAGCGGGTGCAGCGTGGTCAAGGGGTCCTGGAAGATGTAGGCCACCTGGTCGCCGCGGATCGCCCGCAGGCCGGCGGCATCGAGGCCGATCAGGTCGCGGCCCTGCAGCAGCACCCGGCCGCCGACGATGCGCCCCGGCGGCGTCGCCACCAGTCCCAGCAGGGAGAGCGCGGTGACCGATTTGCCGGAGCCGGACTCGCCGACCAGGCCGAGGCATTCGTGCGGCTGGATGTCGAAGCTGACGCCGTCGACCGCGCGATAGACGTCGCTGCCGATGCGGAACTGCGTGCGCAGGTCCTCCACCGCCAGCACGCTGTCATCCTGTATGCTTGCCGCCGCCAACTGCGAGACCGGGCGGTCGACCGCGGTGAAGGGCGCCGGGCGCGCCAGGGCGCCCGACTTGAGACGCGGATCGAGCAGGTCGCGGATGCCGTCGCCGAGCAGATTGATGCTCATCACCACCAGGAAGATCATCACGCCGGGAATGACCGAGACGTGGGGCGCGGTGATCAGCAGCTTGCGCCCCTCGCCCAGCATGGAGCCGAGGTCGGCGGCGGGCGGCTGCGCGCCGAGGCCGAGGAAGCTGAGGCCCGCGGTCTCCAGTATCATCCAGCCGACGGTGGTCGAGACCGTGATGACGATGACCGGCAGGACGTTGGGCAGCACCTCGGTCAGCAGGATGCTGACGTTCGACTTGCCGGAGAGCCGGGCGGCGTCGATGAACTCACGATTGGCGAGGCCCAGGGTGACGCCGCGAATGTTGCGGGCGAAGAAGGGGATATTGACGATGGCGATGGCGAAGAGCGCGTTGAGCAGCCCGGGCCCCAGAGCGGCCACGATGGCCAGCGCCAGCAGGATGTAGGGGAAGGCCATCAGCATGTCGATGCCGCGCATCAGCAGCGTGTCGGCGCGGCCGCCGAAGTAGCCGGCAAGGATGCCGATGGTGGAGCCGAAGATCGCCGCGACGGAGGTCGCAGAAAGACCGACCAGCAGGCTGACGCCGGTGCCCCAGAGGAGCCGCGAGAAGATATCGCGCCCCAGGTGGTCGCTGCCCAGCAAATGGCCCTCGGCGAGCGGCCGCAGCAGGCGGTTGACGGGATCGGTCGCCGCCGGGTCCGGCAGCGGCAGAAGCGGCGTCAGGAGGACCAGCAGCAGGATGACCAGCAGCAAGCCGGCGCCGAAAGCGGCAAGCTGGTTGCGCGCGAAGAGGCTGAGCGCCGAGGGCCGGCCCGAGCGGCGCTTAGCTGCGGGCGCCGGCGCCCCGGCGGCGGCTTGCGCGCCGCTCATGTCCTGAGCCTCGGGTCGATCAGGTGCTGCAACAGGTCGGTGACCAGGTTGAACAGCACATAGCTGGCCGCCACCACCAGCACGCCGCCCTGCACCAGTAGCAGGTCGCGGGTCGAGATAGCGGTCACCAGCATGCGGCCGATGCCGGGCCACTGGAACACCGTTTCGATGTAGACGGCGCCGCCGAGCACGAAGCCGGCCTGCACGCCGATCACCGGGATGACGTTCACCAGCGCCGCCTTGAAGGCATGGCGGCAGACCACCCGGGTCTCGCCGACGCCCTTGGCGCGCGCGGTGCGGATGTAGTCCTGGCGCAGCACCTCCAGCATTGCCGCGCGAGTCAGCCGGGCGATGACGCCGGTGGCCACCACCGCCAGCGTGATGGCCGGCAGTACCAGGTGGCGCAGCAGGTCGGGCAGGTCGCCGCCGCCATAGATGGCGAACATGCCGCTGGCCGGCAGCCAGCGCTGCCACACCGCGAAGACGAGGATCATCAGCAGGCCGAGCCAGAACGACGGGATCGAGATGCCGATCAGCACGAAGAAGGTGACGATCTTGTCGGTCCAGCCGTACTGGCGCACGGCGGTCACCACCCCGGCGATGAGGCCGAAGACCGAGCAGAGCAGCAACGCCGCGCCGGCCAGGACGAGGGTGGCGGAGAATCGCTCCAGCACCTCGTCGATGACCGGCCGGTTCAGGTTGAAGGAGCGTCCGAAGTCGCCCTGCAGCAGGTTGCCGAGCCAGATGAAGTATTGCTCCACCAGGCTGCGGTCGAGGCCGAGCTGGCGGTTCAGCCGCGCGACGTTCTCCGGCGTCGCGTAGGAGCCGAGGATGGCGGTCGCCGGATCGCCCGGGATCATCGCCATGATGAGAAAGACGATGACGGTGAGCCCCAGCAGGACCGGCACCGCGAGCACCAGGCGCTTTACCGTGTAGGCGAGCATCTCGGTCGCTGTCCTCCCTGCGGTCGCCGCGCCGCGCCGCGGTGGCCCGACCCGCCCGAGCCCTTAGCTACCTGCAGGGGGACCCGGGGGGTGTCGCGGACGGCTGCTTGGATCAGCCTTTGGTGACGTCCTTCAGGATCAGGAAGAAGGACGGTTGCAGCGCGAAGCCTTCGACGGACTCCGCCGTCACGGCGTTCTGCTTCCAGTTGGCGATGAAGGCCCAAGGCGCGTCCTCATGCACGATGACCTGCATCTCCTTGTACAGCTTCGCCCGCTCGTCCTGGTCGGTGCTGCGGCGCGCGTCCTCCAGCAGCTTGTCGACCTGCGGGTTGGAGTAGTAGCCGGAGTTGAAGCCGCCCTTGTCGGGGAAGGCCTCGCTGCGCAGGGCGAGGTAGGGGAGCGTGTCCGGGTCGTTGGTCATCCAGGCCATCTCCGCCATGTCGGCCTTGCCCTCCAGGCCCGGGTTCACCTTGCCGAGGAAGGTGTTCCACTCATAGGTCTCGATCTCCACCTTGAGGCCGACCTTCGCCAGGTCCGCCTGGATCGCGGCGCCCATCGGCACCGGATCGAGCATGCCGGAACCGCCTTCGGTCACGTAGAAGGTGAGCTCCGCCCCCTCGTGGCCGGCTTCCTTGATCAGCGCCGCCGCCTTCTCCGGATCGTAGGGATAGGGGTCGAGGTCGTCGTTGTAGGCCCAGGAGAAAGCCGGCGGCGTCGGCCCGGCGGCCACTTCCGCGGTGCCCTGCAGCACGTTCTCCACCAGCGCCTTCTTGTTGATGGCGTAGTTCACCGCCTGACGCACCTTCTTGTCAGCCAGCGGTCCCTCCTTCACGTTGAAGATGAGGAACCAGACGTGCGGGCCGGCCTGCTCGTGGATTTCGGTGCCCCCGCCGGCGAAGGTCGCCAGGGAGTCCGGCGGCACCTCGACCATCAGGTCGATGCCGCCCGACATCATCTCGGCGACGCGGGTGTTGCCGTCGGTGATCGGCCGGAAGACGACGGCCTCGAGGGCAGGCGCGCCCTCCCAGTAGTCGTCGTTGCGCACCACCACGACCTTGGCGTTGCTCTCCCACTCGGCAAAGCGGAAAGGACCGGTGCCCGAGGGGTTGCGGCCGAAGTCCTTGCCATGCTCCTCCACCGCCGCGGGCGAGACGATGAGCCCGGTCGGATAGGCGAGGTTGGAGAGGAAGGGGGCGTAGGGCTCCTTCAGCCGGAACACCACGGTGTCTTCGTCCTCGGCGGTCACGCTGTCGATCGCGCTGAAGAAGAACGACAGCGGGAAGGGCCCGGTATCGTGGAAGGGGTGGTTCTCGTCGAGCATGCGATCGAAGTTGAACTTCACCGCCTCGGCGGTCAGCGCGCTGCCGTCGTGAAAACTGACGCCGTCGCGCAGGTCGAAGCTATAGGTCATGCCGTCGTCGCTGATGGTCCAGGACTCGGCCAGCGCCGGCTCGACCTCCAGCGTCCCGTCCTTGTAGCGGACCAGGCCGTCGTAGACGTTCATCAGGATGCGGAAGTCGTTGACGGCGGTCACCGCGTGGGGATCGAGCGACTTCGGCTCCGCGATCTGGCCGACGATGAGGACGCCCGGCGGCGTCTGCGCCTGGACCTGGCCGCTGGCGGCCGTGACGGCCGCAAAGGCTGCTGCACAGAGAATTCTTTTCATTACCGCCTCCCTGATGGATCGGTTGTGCGCAAATAGCTGCGCGTTTACAGGTCAAATTTAGCATGATAAATACAAATGTGGAGTATTTTCTCATGATAAATTACCCACCTCGGTGGCGCGGCAGCAGGAAACCTGTTCGGGCATGACCTTCACCATCATCGGCCGCGACCCGCAAAGCGGCGCCCTCGGCGTTGCCACCGCGACCGGCAGCATCGCCGTCGGTGCCCAGGTGCCGCACTGCCGCTTCGGTGTCGGGGCGGTGGCCACCCAGGGCTATTCGACCAATGTGTTCTTCGCCCGGCGCGGCCTGCCTTTGCTGGGCCGCGGCGAGGCGGCGGCGGAGGTACTGCGCGCCCTGGTCGCCGAGGACGCGGGCAGCGCCTTCCGGCAACTGGCGGTGATGGATCGGAACGGCGCGACGGCCGGCTGGACCGGCGCGGCCAACAGCGACTTCAAGGGCCACCACGAAGCGGCCGACCTGATCGTCGCCGGCAACATCCTGCAGGGGCCCGAGGTGCTGGCCGCGATGACGGCCGCCTACGAGGCTGCCGCCGGGAAAGATCTGGCCGAGCGTCTGCTGGCCGCGCTGGCCGCCGGCGAGACCGCCGGCGGCGACAGCCGCGGCACCTGCTCGGCCGCCCTGCTGGTCGACGGCGGCAACGGCGCCGCCTTGAACCTGCGCGTCGACTACCATAGGACGCCGGTCGCCGCCCTTCGGGACCTGTACGAACGCTCCCGCGACCGGGACTACCGGGATTTCCTGCGGCGCCTGCCCGACGAGCAGGACCCCCACCGCTACTGAGCCGCCAGTCCCTCGTCGGGGCGTACGGCCGACTGCAGCACCGTCGGCAGGGTGCAGCGCCAAGCGTTCCGCTGCGTCGCTTTGCAGACGTCGCCTGCAGGTGCGGCCAGCGTCGCTTCGACGTCCTGCGGGACCGGGGGGTCTGCGACCAGTTGCGGTTCCGTTGCAGGCGGCGGCCGCTGCAGCAGCGGCTCCAGCTGCGGCCCGAGCGAGCGCAAGAGCTGCGTCGGCAGGGCGGAGGTGAAGCCGTAGGCGGCGGCATCCGGGCCGGCCACATGGGCCGAAATCACGCCGAAGAAGCGCTCGCCGAGAAAGAACACGAAGGTCGCGGTGCGGTTCACAACCGTCGACTCGAGGAGCTGACCGCCGCGCCCGAATCGCTCGAAGCGGTGGTCGCCCGTGCCGGTCTTGCCACCGGCCTGCAGTACCTGGCCGTCCGCACCGTGGAAGGCGCCGTTCGCCCGCCGGCCGGTGCCCCTCTCGACGGTGTCGACCAGCGCCTGGCGCAGGGCCAGCGCCACTTCCGGCTGCAGCACGGCTTCGCCGCCGGCCGTTTCCAGCTTCATCACCGTCTCGAAGGGCGTGCCCTCGGCAAACTTCAGGCGCTCGATGCGATGGATCGGCAGCCGCTGCCCTTCGTTGGCGATGATGCCGATGAGCTCGGCCAGCGCGGCCGGGCGGTCGCCGGAACTGCCTATAGCGGTCGCGTAGGACGGCACCAGCCAGCCGAAGGGATAGCCGAGCCGCTGCCACGACGCGGCGATGCGCGCGAAGGCCTGTGCCTCCAGCAAGGTGCGGATCCGCCTGTCCTGCGCCTTGCGCTGGCTTGGCTTGAACAGCCAGACATAGGCTTCCTGGCGCGCCTCGGCGCCGGCGGCGGCAGCTTCGGCGAAGGAACTGCCGGGAGCTTGGCTGAGGTAGGCGGCAAGCCAGAGTTCCAGCGGATGGACCTTGGCGATGTAGCCGCGGTCGTTGAGCGGGAAGCGCTCGACGGCATAGCTGTCGAAGAGCCGGCGCAGCTCAGCGTCGCCGAGGCTGCTGCCCGGCGCCCCGCCGCGCAGGAAATCGGCGAAGGCGTCGATGTCGGCCTCTGGACGCAGGGTGCGGAAGACCACCGCCTGCGCCGCGCGGGAGCCACGCGCCCGCTCGGCGACTGCCGCCAGGATCTGCTCGGCGTCGAGGTCGCGGTAGCGGCCATAGAAGCCGAACATGAACTCGCGCCCCTCCCGCTCGGCGAAGCGGCTCAGGTAGCCCTGGCGCAGCGGCGAGGACAGGTCGAGCGGATCGCCCTCGGCAGCGACGATCTCCGCCACGTGGTAGGCGACGATGTCGCGCATCAGGCGGATGAAGACCAGGTTCACGGAGTTGTGCAGCGCCGTGGCGACGGACATGACTTTGCCGTTGTCGGCCTTGTCGAAGTTCGCGAAGCGGTGCAGCCCGCCGCCGGTGAAGAAGCGCTCGTGGGGACTGGCCGAGTAAGTTCGCTGCATGGCCGCCTCGAGCAGCGCCGCCAGGCCCTGGTCGCCGCCGGCAGCGAGTGTTCCGGCCGCCCAGCGCGTGAGGGCATCGCCCTTGGCGGCCTGGGCACGCAGGACCTCGCCGGGCTGGTCGCGCAAGCGGTCGTAAAGGCCGGCGACGACCTCCAGGTAGCTGACCAGGGTGCGCAGCTTCGCCGTCGATCCGAGATCGAGCTTGGTGCCCTCGTTGATGTCGAAGGGGCCGTCGTAGTTGTCCGCCTGCAAGCGCAGGAAGTTGCGGCCCTCGCCGCGCTCGTAGAGCAACAGGCTGTAGATGACCTTCTCCGGCGCCCCGCGGTCGAGCAGCCGCACCTCGGCCAGCCCCATGGCTGCCAGCGATTCAGGATCCGCCAGGCGCTTCAGCGCCGCGGTCACGCTTTCCTGCGCCGCCCTGTCCAGCGTCGTCTCGACCGTGAGGTCGAGGCGGTCGAGGTCGTAGAACGAGGCCACTCCCAGCTTTCCGAGCAGGCGGGCCCGCAGGGTCGCTGACGCTTTCCAAGACAAGGCGGAGGCAGGCGGCGCGGCGGCCGCCTGAAGGGAATCGGTGAACTGCGCCGGCCGGGCCAGTGCGGCGTCGCGCAGGGCCGTGTCGATGATGCCGGCCTCGGCCAGCAGCCTCAGGTGGCTGTCCACCAGGCGCTGCAGGGAATCGCGGCCGGTGATCAGGTACTGGGAAGGGCGGCGCTGGGCGATGAGCAGGCTGAGCGCTTGGCGGTAGACCGTCGCGCTGCAGGGCAGTCCGGGCCCCTCGGCCGCCGCCGTCAGGCAAGCCCTCGCTGCCGCGAAGTCGGTGCCGAACCAGGCCCAGAGCCCGTCGCCGAGGCCGAGGACCTCACCGAACCCGGCCCGCGCCGCCAGGGGCGTGGAGTTGAGGTAGTCGACGACGATCTGCCGACGCGCTTGCTTCGTGTTCTGTCCGTCGAGATAGCCGCGCAGGCTGGCCGAGATCATCTGGCGGAGCTTGTCGGAGACGTCGCCGGTACGGCCCTCCGGCGAATGGCGGAACTTCTCCATCTGCGTGGCCAGGGTGCTGCCCCCCGGGGTTTGTCCGCCCGACAACGCCTTCTTCACGACCAGGTCGGCAAAGGCCGTGGCCAGCCGGTCCCACTCCACCGCGGGATTGGCCCTCGGAAAGGCTGGATCGAGTAGCTCCCGGTTCTCGATGAAGAGCAGGGTATTGACGATCAGCGGCGGCACCGCCGCGAAGCTCTCGAAGCTGCGCTCCGGCGTTCTGGCGGCGAAGATCGGCAGGCCGTCACGGTCGACCAGGGTGAGGCCCGACTGGGTCTTTGCGCGGTAGGGCGCGATGCCGCTCTGCTTGAAATACCAGTCGAACGGCGCGGAGATGCGGGCCTGCGTCTCGATGGCGTAGCCCTGCGCGCCCAGGGTCTCCACGAAGCCCGGCAGGCCGACATAGCCGAGCCGGCGGTCGAAGGGCCCGACTTCGGGAAACAGGATGGCGTCGCTCGGTCCGCGGTCGACCCGGTAGGTCATCTGGCCGGCCAGGTGGGAAAACAGCTCTGCCTGCAGCGTGGAGGTCTTGGCTTCGATGACCGCCAGGCAGCCGGCCGCCGTCAGGAAAAGGACGGCCGAGCCGACAGCGGCCAGGCGCCGCCAACCGCGGCCCAAAGGGCCGCCCCGACGCGCTCGGTGAGAGACGCGTTCGGACGCGGCCGGACCGTCACCCTCCACGAAAACCTTCCCCATCGCTCAGCATTCCTGGCAAAAGGCTCGTCTCCACGATGAAAGACAGCCGCAAATACAATCTGCCGCAGATCTACTACGCGAAAATGGTTAATCGAAACTATCCATATGATCTTGCGCCTACCCGGAGATTTTCTCAACTTTTCTAGTTGGTTAATACCGATTCTATCAGCGAGCCGCGCCGCCGCCGGCGCAGCCTCCGCAACAACGGCCGCCCGCGGCGCAGCTTCAGGGTGATCCGACCAGGGCGTCCCAGGCCGTCATGGCGGCGTCGACGACGGCGTTCAGCGTCTTGCGCGAAGCCCCATCGCGAGCCTGGACCGACAGGCCCTGCAGCACCGTCGTGTAGAAGGTCGCGAGGCGCCGCGCGTCGGTCCCGGGCGGCACGTCGCCTTCCGCGATGCCGCGCTCGATGCGCCGGCGCAGGTCCGTCTCGCCCTGCCGGCGCAGCTTGGTGAGAAATCCGCGCAGCGCCTCGTTCTCCGGCGCACCGATGAGCGACGACAGCACGATCATGCAACCAAGCGGCTTCCTGGGGCTGGCATAGGCTTCGGCATTCACGCGCAACACGGCCTCGATGGCCGCGCATGCCGTCGGCGCCGCGTCCAGAGCCTGCTGCACCAGCCCCCCTTCGGTCTCGTCGTAGAGCGCGACCGCCTGGCGGAACAGTTCCTCCTTGCATCCGAAGGCGGCATAGAGGCTCGGCTTGTTGATGCCCATGGCCGCCGTCAGCTCGCCCAGCGACGTTCCTTCGTAGCCCCGCGCCCAGAACAGGATCATGGCGCGGCGCAAGGCCTCCTGACGATCGAAACCCCTGGGTCTGCCGCGCTCGGCCATGGCTTGTCTCCTTTTATGTACCCATTAGTAAATAAATCTCTTGACGGCAGCCGGCAAGCTTTCTAACAATTTAGCTACCATTCGGTACATAAAAGGAATGTCACCATGCAGGATCTGATCGGAAGGGCCGCACTGGTCACCGGCGGCAGTCGCGGAATCGGTGCCGCCATCGCGCGGGCGCTGGCGGAGCGCGGCTGCGATGTGGCGATCACCTACGCCACCTCGGCCGGCAAGGCCGAGGGCGTCGTCGCGGAGATCGAAGCGGCCGGCCGGCGCGGACTCGCCCTGCAAGCCGACAGCGCGGCGGCCGAGGCCGTGGTCGCTGCCGTCGATCGCACGGCCGCCGCCTTCGGGCGGCTCGACATCCTGGTGAACAACGCCGGGATATTCCCCTACGGCCCGCCCGAGGCGACATCGCTGGACGATATCAACCGCACCCTGGCGATCCACGTTCGCGCCGTCTACCTCGCCTCGCAGGCCGCCCTCAAGCATCTCGGGACCGGCGGGCGGATCATCTCGATCGGGTCCTGCTTCGCCCAGCGCGTGCCTTATGGCGGCATCACGCTCTATGCCATGAGCAAATCAGCGCTGATCGGCTTCACCAAGGGTCTGGCGCGCGACGTCGGTGCGCGCGGCATCACGGTGAACGTCGTCGATCCCGGCTCCACCGACACCGACATGAACCCCGCCGACGGCGAAGGCGCCGCCGCAGAGCGCGCCCTCATGGCGGTCGGCGACTACGGCAAGCCGGCGGAGATCGCCGCCATGGTGGCGCATCTGGCAAGCGCGGACGGCCGCTTCGTGACCGGCGCCTCGATCGCCGTCGATGGCGGTTACGCTGCCTGAGGCAGGCAACGGCGGGGGCCGCCTGTGATGGACAGCCGCATGGCTTGGCTCCTGCTCCTGACCGCCGGCTTGCTGGAAGTGGTCTGGGCCATCGCCCTCAAACAGGCCGCGGGGTTCAGTCGGCTGCTGCCCAGTGTCGTCGGCGTCGCCGCAGCCAGCGCCAGCTTCGTTCTCCTCGCCCTGGTGCTGAAGGGCCTTCCGGTCGGCCCGGCCTATGCGATCTGGGTCGGCATGGGCGTCATCGGGACGGCGGCCGTCGGCGTTGTCGCCCTCGGCGAGCCTGTCACGCCCGCCCGCACGGCCTGCCTCGCACTCATCCTCCTCGGCGTGGTCGGTCTCAAGGTCGTCGACGCCTGAGATCAGGTCTCGGCGAGCTTGCCCAGCACCTGCCTGCCCTGGCGCTGCTCCAGCGCATGCCCGACCAGGGCGAGGATGCGGTAGAAGCCGTGGACGAACTTGCCGTACGGCATGCAGAGGAAGAGCCCCATGACGACGCCGAGATGGACCACCAGCAGAAGACCGAGCAGCTCGCTGCCGCGCAGCGCGGTGAGCAGCAGGCCGGTGAAGGCGGTGAGGAACAGCAGCACCAGCAAGCCCTCGTCCAGCTTCTTCGTCGCCGCGGTCTGCACCGGCGAGCCGGCCGCGCGGCGCTTCAGCACCATGAGGCCCGCCGGCCCGATCATCAGGCCGAGGCCGCCGAAGGTGCCGAGCAGGCTCGGCAGGCTGAGGTAGCCGTATGGCGCCGCCCAACCGAAGCCGTAGTGGTAGAGGGTGCCCAGCGTTGTGGCGGCGAAACACAGCAGGAAGCCGTAGAAGGTGAAGTGGTGGAACAGCCGGCGCAGCTTCGACGGTGCCTCCGCGGGATAGGTGCAGCCGAGGTCGGCGCCGCCGCCGAGATACTTCAGCGTCAGGGCGTCGTGAACTGCCGAGGCGATCTCGCGCAGCCCGACCTCGCGAAGCGGCGGTGCGCCGATCAGCCGCCAGAAGCGCGCCATGCCGATGACGATGGCCACCAGCACGAAGAGCGCGACGCTGCCGAAGACCGTCACCATGACGTTGTGCGACATGACGGCGTAAAAGTTGCCGCCGTGGCGGCCGAACAGCGTCGCCGGCTCGATGAGCGCCGCCGCGGCCAACAGGAATAGCCCGATCGCCAGCACGGTGACGATGGCGGTCCAGACGCCGTTGTTCTGGAAGGAGCGCCCGAGGAAACGCGGCCAGGCGGCGGCCTCGTAGGTGTCGAGGCGCAGTTCCGCCATGGTCCGCGGCACGTTCACCTTGAACTCATGCGGGTCGGCGTACTGGCAGTGATGATAGCAGGAGCCGCAGGCGTGGCAGAGGTTGGCGAAGTAGCCGAGGTCCGCCGGCGTGAAGGCCAGCCGCTGGGTCATCGCCGGAAACACGGCGCAGTGGCCTTCGCAATATCTGCAGGCGTTGCAGATGGTCATGATGCGGTCGGCCTCGACGGCCGCCGCCGAATCAGCCAGCGTTAGAAGCATGGCGTGCGGCCTCCTCTCCCGCGATGCGGCCGAACACGCCGCCGATGGTCATGCCGATGCCGGCGAGATAACCCTCTCCCAGGACATTTCCGGCCATGATCTCGCCGGCCGCGAACATGTTGGCCGAGGGCCGCCCGTGGGCCATCAAGACCCGTGCCTTGTCGTCCACCGCGACGCCGAGGTAGGTGAAGGTGATGCCGGGTTTCAGGGTGTAGGCGTGGAAGGGCGGCTCATCGAGACGCCTTGCCCAATGGGTCTTCGGCGGGTCCAGCCCCTCGGTGCGGCAGTCGTCGAGCGCCGTGTGGTCGAAGCTGGCCTCGCGCACCGAGGCGTTGTAGCCGGCGACCGTCGCGGCCAGCGCCTGCGGGTCGAGGCCGATCTTGCCGGCCAGTTCCTCGATGCTGCCGGCCGTCACCGCCGGAAAGACCGGCGGCATGAAGAGGCCGATGGCCTTGCGGTCGATGATGACATGGCCGACCTGGCCCGGCTGGGCGGCGACGAGGCGGCCCCAGATGGCGTAGCGTTTGGGCCAGAAGTCCTCGCCCTCGTCGTAGAAGCGCTCGGCCGCGGCGTTGACGACGATGCCAAGCGACACGCAGTCGACGCGGGTGCAGATGCCGCCGTCGTACTTCGGCGCGCGGCCGTCGATGGCGACGGCATGGCACTGCTGCGGATCGCCGACCTGGGCGACGCCCTGGTCCAGGAGCTGCTTCAAGATCTCGCCGGTGTTGTAGGGCGTGCCGCGGATGAGGAAGTTGTCGGCAGCATCTCCCCAGCTCTCCTTCAGCCAGGGAATATTGGCCTGGAAGCCGCCGGCGGCGAAGACCACGCTGCGCGCGGTGAAATCGTGCAGCCGGCCGCCGAGGCGGGCGGTGACGCTGCGGCAACGGCCGTCCTCCAGGTGCAGCTGCTCGACCGGCGCCTCGCAGCGGGCGATGACGCCGAGGCTTTCGGCATGGCGGTAGAGCGCGTTCACCAGCGCCCTGCCACCGCCCAGGAAGAAGGCATTGGTGCGCCCCAGATGCAGGGTGCCGGAGAGCGCCTTCTGAAAGCGCACGCCGCGCGCCTCCAGCCAGGCCACGGAGTCCTGCGATCCGCGAATGGCGAGGCGCGCGAGCCGTTCGGTGGTCTTGCCCTTGGTGACCCGCAGCAGGTCCTGAAAGTACTCCTCCTCGTCGTAGGCCTCGGTCAGCACCGAGGTCGGCGCTGCATGCATGGCCCTGAGGTTGCGGGTATGGCGGCTGTTGCCGCCGCGGTAGAAGCGCGGCGCGCGCTCCAGGACGCAGACGCTGCAGCCCGCCTCGGCCGCCATGATGGCGGCACTGAGGCCGGCGTTGCCGCCGCCGATCACCAGCACGTCGAAGGAAGTCTGCAGGTCGCCTCTCGACACGTCGCGTCTCTCGATCCGGGGTTTTCGAACTTCTTGTCGACGCTTGTATACAATGCCATACTCAAATGCTCAAATCGAATCTGGGAGCTGCGGACGGTGCCAGCCAGCCTTGCCGACCAAGCCTATGAAGGGCTGCTCGCCGCCATCGCCGACGGACGCCTGCGCCCGGGCGAGCGGATCCGCGAGACCACCCTGGCCGGTGAGCTGGGCATCAGCCGTACGCCGATCCGCGAGGCCCTGCAGCGCCTGGCGCGCGACGGCCTCGTCCAGCTCGACGCGCGCAACGGCGCGCGCGTCGCCGAGCTCTCGCTGGGCGCTATCCAGGAGCTTTACGACCTGCGTGAGATCCTCGAGGGGAGCACCGCGCGCCTGGCAGCGCTCGGCGCCACGGCCAACAACCTGCAGCGCCTGAACGCCATTCTGGAGAAGGAGGCGACCCACCTCGGCGACCCGGCCGCTCTGGCGAAGCTGAACAAGCTCTATCACCAGACACTCTGCGAGGCGGCCAACAACCGCTACCTCGCGAGCGCGGTAGCGACCTTCTCCACCACCCTGCTGCTGCTCGGGCCGACCACCCTGGCGGCGAAGCAGCGCGCCGGCGAATCCCATGCCGAGCACCGCGCCGTCGTCGAGGCGGTCGCCGCCGGCGATGCCGAGCGCGCCGAGGCGCTGATGCGCGGCCACATCCGCCGCGCCCGCGAGATCCGCCTCGCCATGGTGCTGGAAGCCGGCCTCGCCGTGTAGGCGGGGAACCTCGGGAAGTGGCTACTCGCCGGCGTAGCTCTCGGCCGCTCCGCTGGCCTGCGTCCGCCGCACGGCGCCGAGCCGGCGTGCGCCGCGCTTCTTCCACCAGACCACGATGCCGGTGACCGAGAGCATGAAGATGACGAGCCCGGCGACGCAGATGACGATGCGCCCCGCCAGCCCGGCGATGCGGCCGCCGTGGATGGGGAACTGCAGCTGCTCGAAGATCTCGCCGGCGGTGCCGCGCCCGGGGATGTCGGCGCGCAGCAGGCGGCCGTCGCCGCCGTCGAAGAAGAACCACGGGCTGCCGAGGCCGTCGCCGTCGTGACTGCCGTAGCCGACCGCATAGTAGTTGTGGGCGGTGTCCAGGTAGAGCGCGTAGATCGGCTTGTCGACGCCGGCCCGCGCCGCCTCGTCGCGGCCCCGCCGGAAGATCTCGGCATAGCCCTGCCGCGTCTCGCCGATCTCCTCTGCGCTCAGGAAGCTGCGCTGGTAATAGACGCTCTGTTCGACCGGCGAGAAGAGGGAGACCACCGGGCGGAACACCTGGTCCGGCAGGTTCATGGCGACGGAGCTGACCGCCACCGGCAGCAGGATGAGCCACAGCCACAGGCCGCCGGCGCGGTGCAGGTCCAGGTTGGTGCGGTAGCTACCGCCGCCACGCTTCACCAGCCAGGCGGACTTCCACTTGGCGAAGAAGGGACGGCCCCGGGGGAAGGTCAGCACCAGGGCGATGAAGCAGTCCAGCGTCCAGGCGATGGCGACCACTCCCATCAGCAGATATCCCCAGATCCCCGGCAGGGTCAGGGTGTGATGAAATTCGTAGATGAACGGGATGAAGTCCTCCGCGGCGAAACAGCAGCGCGCCCAGTAGCGCGTCGCCAGGGTCTCACCGCTCACCGGATCGAGGTAGATCCAGTTGTAGTCGAGTTCCGGCACGGCACCGCTCGCAGGATCCGGCCGCGCCTCGCCGACCGCCAGCGCGGGATGCCCCGCCTCTCCTTCGGTCTCGACGTAGATGATCTGCATCTGCGGATGATCCCGCTGCGCCCGCTCCGCCAGCGCGACCAGCGCGAGCGGCCTGCCCTCCGCCGGCGCGGCATAGAATTCCGGGTTCAGCGCTTCATCGATCTCGTGATGAAAAGCGAGGATCGCGCCCGTCAGCCCGGCCAGAGCGAGGAAGACCGCCGTGGCCAGGCCGAGATAGCGATGCAGCAGAACGAGGACGCTGCGAATCATGCCGCCTACCAGCGGTATGACATGCCGGCGAGGACGCGCAGCCCCGTGCCGTAATAGCAGGAGCCGGAGTTGCAGATGGTCACATACTCCCTGTCGAAGAGGTTGTTGGCATTGACCTGGAACGAGAGGTTCTCGTTCAGGTCATAGTCGAGGGCCGCATCGACCAACAGGTAGCTGGAGTTCTCCGAATCGTTCGCGAGGTCGTTGTACGTCGGGCCTACATAGCGCAGCCCGCCGCCGATGCCGAGGCCCTCCAGAAGCCCGTCCTGGAAGGTGTATTTCAGCCAGGCCGCGGCGCTGTGCTCCGGCACGTTGACCGGCCGCTTGCCGAGGTCTTCGTCGTTGCTCTCGGTGACCTTGGCGTCAAGGAAGGTGTACGAGGCCGCGAGGTCCAGCCCCTCCATCAATGTCGCCTTGGTTTCCAGTTCGACACCGCGGGTGCGGACCTCGCCGGTCTGAACGGAGCTGAAGAGGTCGTCCGGGTCCACCGTCAGCACGTCGGTCTTGGTGAGCTGGAAGGCCGCGACGGTGAACAGGGCGTTGAAATCCTTGGGCTCGTACTTCAGGCCGATCTCGTACTGCTCCGACTCCTCCGGCACGAAGGTTTCGCCCTCGCGGGTGGTGCCGTTCTGCGGCGTAAAGCCCTGGGTGTAGCTGACGTAGGGCGCCAGGCCGTTATCGAAGAGGTAGGTCACCCCCGCCCGGCCGGTGAAGGCGTTGTCGTTCTTGGTCTCGCTGGTGTGGGTGAAGCGGTCCTCGGTCTCCTGCCGCACATAGCTGAAACGCCCACCCAGGGTGAGGATCCAGTTGTCGTAGATCGTGATCTGGTCCTGCAGGTAGGCGCCGGCCTGCTGCAGCGTCTGCTCGGTTCTCTGATAGGGCTCCGGCACTGTCGCGCCGGTGTAGACGATGTTGTTGATGTTCAGCGGATCGGCGGGGCCGTAGTGGTAGCTGAAGGTGTCGACACTATGGCTGTAGTCCAGACCGAACAGGGCGACATGGAATGTCGGCCCCAACTCGAAGCGCGATTCCAGCTGGTTGTCTATGACTCCCTGATGCACGGTATCCGGCGCCGACCAGACGCTGCGGACGATTGTTCCGGTCGCGGGGTCGAAGCCTTCGGTGGAAACGCCCTGGTAGTCCACGTCGACGTAGATGTAGCGGGCCTTCTGGCGGAACTCCAACAGGTCGTTGAAGCGATGCCGGAAGTCGTAGCCGAGGGCGAACTGTTCCTGGTGGAACTCGTCGAAGCCGGGCTCGCCGGCGACCACGCCGGTGCGGACCTCCTCGGTGGCCAGCGTCCCGAAGGCCGTCGGGCGGTGGTCGTTCATGTAGTCTGCAAGCAGCGTGAAGCTGGTGTCGTGGTCCGGATTCCAGGTCAGCGCCGGCGCGAAGTACAGCCGGTCGTTGTTCTGGTGGGATCCATCGTTGTAATCGAACTCGGTGTGCGCCGTGCGACCCAGGCCCGTCAGGCGGAACAGCAGACTTTCGTCCTCTGTGATCGCACCGCCCAGGTCGAAGGCGCCCTGCAGGGTTTCCCAGCTGCCGCCGTCGACCCGCAGTTCCTGGCGCATGTCAGCGCGCGGGCGCTTGGTCGTGCGGTCGATCACGCCGCCGGCTTCCGCCTGCCCGTACAAAGCCCCGCTGGGGCCGCGCATCATGTCGACGCGCTCGATGCCATAGGGCTCGGTGGTGTAGAGCGCGAAGAAGTTGCCGTCCATGCGCAGGCCGTCGCGAAACGAGCCGGTGGTGACCGAATCGAAGCCGCGGATCTTGATGGTATCGAAGCCGCGCGGATCGACGCCATAGGAGTCGACGGTGACGCCCGCGGTGTAGCGCATGGCCTCGGCGACGGTCTTCACATTGCGGTCGTCCATCTCGTCGCGGCCGACGGTGGAAATCGACTGCGGCGTCTCGACCACCGGGGTATCGGACTTGGTGGCCGCTACCGAATAGTACGAAACATAACCCTCCGTCGGCAGGTAGGAGGTGATATTGCGGTAGCCCTCGACCGTGATGCCTTCCAGGGTCACCGCACCATCCTCGCCCGTTGCTGTCCTGGGCAGCGGCCTCACCACCACGGAGCTTGCGGAAGCGAATTCGTAGGTGAGGTCGGATTGCGCCAGCAGCAGGCGCAGGCCGCTCTCGGCAGTCATCTCGCCCTTGAGACCCGTCGTGGCCAGGCCTGCCAGGTCCGCGCTCTTGAACACCACCTGAATGCCGGTGGCCTGCGCGTAGGCGAGCAGCGCCGCCGCCAGATCCTGGGCCGGAATTTCGAAGGCCCAGGTTTGCGCAGCCTGTGCCAGGCCAGGCGCTTGCGGCGCGTCCGGAGCCGCGGCCTGCGCCATGCCCGGCACCGCCATTAGCCCGCCCAGCAGGGCCGTGGTCAGCAGCAGGCCGCCGCGCCGCCGCGGCAACCCCACCGCTGCACCGAAATTCGTCTCAGCGGCCGGCGCCGCCCTGCGTGTCGACGCGTCTGATACGGCCGCCTGCGCCGCCCCTGCAGATTGCTTTTTCAACTTCCCCAATTACCCGCTCTTGAGGGTCCGGATCATCTCGCCCCGCCCCCAGATTCACACTTGAAAATGCGATGCAATCGCATCCATATCCTTTAAGGGGACGCCTGTCCGGCGGGCCTACCTAACCTCGCGGTGGAAACTTTTTTGCTGCCGCGTCCAGGTCCCTCTAGCGCAGCACGGTCAGGTAAGGGGTGAGGTGCTGGACGGCCAGGCCGTGGGTCGCCGCGAGGGCAGCGATGCCCTCGTCCAGTCTGTCGAGGTCGATCACACCACTAACCGGGGCGGCGGGGCGGTCGCCCTCCAGCAGGACAATCCGCCCGGGGTGGTATCGCTGCAGCTCGGCCAAGGCTTCGTTCAGAGGCCGCTCCACCAGCACCAGTTTGCCCTGGCGCCAGGCCAGGGCGCGGGCGCCGTCGAAGGCGACGACCTCGCCCGGCGGCCCCGCTTCCCTGTAGCGCAGCGCCTGGCCGGCCTCGAGATCGCGGGTCACCCCTGACGCCGCCTCGGCGGTGACGGCGACCCGGCCTTTGGTTACCGCGACCCGCACGCCCGCGTCCTGCAGGCGCACGGCATAGGCGGTGCCGACGGCCTCGCTGACGCCGCCGGCGGCCAGCACCCGGAAGGGCCGCGCCGCATCCGGCGCCACCTCGAAGTAGGCTTCGCCCTGCAGCAGCTCGATCTGCCGCAGGCCGGTACTAAAGTCCACGGCGATGGCGGAGTCGCGGTCCAGGGTGACGCGGCTGCCGTCGGGCAGGGTGACGCTGCGGACCGCCGCGACCCCGCTGCTGTAGTCGGCCCTGAGCGCGGTCTCGATTTCCGGTGCAAAGACCAGCAGCAGGCTTGCGGCCAGCGCCGCGGCGGCCGAGAGGCCTGCCCCGACGACGCGCCGCCGCGGCAGGCGCCCTACCGCAGGCAGCGGGGAGCGCTCGGCCTCCTCCAACCTCTCGAAGGTTGCCTGCAGCGGGGCGAGGCGTTGCCAGAAAGCGCGCTCCGCTTCGAAGGCGCGCGCGTGGAGCGCCGAGCGGCCGAGCCAGGCCTTCAGCGCCACAAGGTCGTCTTCGCTCGTCTCTCCCGAGGCAAGGGTGACCACCCAGGCTCGCGCCCGCTCTGCAAGGTCGTTGTCTTCTCCGCCGGCCATGCGCCCTCTTAGCGCCCTGAAAATCCTGATCGCTCCGCCCTCTTTTACAAGAAATACGTTTGCGGCGGCGGTCTTCCCAACCCTGGGGCATGAAAAAAATTCGTCTTCCTGCGGTCCCTAAGGCCCGTGGCGATGGGCGGCGAGACGTGCCAGCGCCTTGCGGATGTGCTTTTCGACAGCGGTCTGGGAGATGCCGAGCTCCTCCGCGATTTCGCGCTGGCTACGGCCATCGAAGCGGTTGCGCTTGAAGACGCGCCGGGTGGCCGGGGGCAAGAGCTCGACCGCCGCGATGAGATCCTTCAGCTCCGCCTGTGCCATCACCTGACGCTCGGGCGAAATTCCGCCGGTGGTGCCCCACAGCAGGGATTCGGCCTCCGCCAGCAGGGCCGCCTGGCGCTGCTCGCGGCGCTGGTGGTCGATCACCAGGTTGGCCGCCATGCGGAACAGGTAGGCGCGCGCGTTGTTCACCTCCAGGCGGGTCTCCAGGGCGGAGACCTTCAGATAAAGCTCCTGGGCCAGGTCGTGGGCGGTGAAAGGACAGCGCAGCCGCGCCGCCATGAAGGCGCGCAGATCCCGTTCATGTTCCTGAAAGACGTGCAGCAGCGGCAAGTGGGCCATCGGCGAAGACTGTTCGGCGAGCGACGGGCGGCCGGGCGGCGCCCCCGTCAAGGGCCCAATCTAGAGTTATTGCGAATTAGTCGCAATAAAAGCTTTTGCCTAGAGCGCCGGGCGATTAATCTGCAACATAGCCTGCGTCTTTGAGGTAGTTCC
>WHTV01000038.1 GCA_009377535.1 Kiloniellaceae bacterium | reverse complement strand
GAACGCGTGTGGGCGGGAAACTGCCTCGTGGGTTCGAATCCCACCCTCTCCGCCATCCCCCGCAAAAGCCCCCAACGACTTTGAATCCGACCCGGGCGCTCGATCCAGGGCGATCCAAAAGTTTTGCCTGAGCCGGGCGGCCGGTTACACTTTCGAAAAGCCGCGCCGAGGCGGACCGGACAAACCCTGGGGAGGATGCCTTGATACCGACGACAGTGGCAGGCAGCCTGCCGAAACCCGACTGGCTGGCAGAGCCGGAGAAACTCTGGGCCGCGTGGCGGCTGGAGGGTGCAGAACTGATCGAAGGCCAGCAGAAGGCCGCGCTGGCCTGGATCCGGGCCCAGGAGGAAGCGGGCATCGACATCGTCAGTGATGGCGAACAGTTCCGGCGGCATTTCGTCCACGGTTTTCTCGAGCAGATCGAGGGCATCGACTGGCAGCGCATGACCACCATGGGCATCCGCAACGACCGCTATGATGCGCAGGTGCCCACCGTGACCGGGGCCGTGAGGCGACCAAGGCCCGTCCATGTGGCGAGCGCGCAGTTCTGTCGGGCGAATACCGACAAGCTTCTCAAGTTCACCCTGCCGGGGCCGATGACGATTTGCGACACGATCGCGGACGCGCACTACGGAAGCCGGCCCGAGATGGCGATGGCCTTCGCAGAGCTGTTGAATGCGGAGGCGCGGGAGCTGGAGGCGGCGGGGGTCGATGTCATCCAGTTCGACGAGCCGGCCTTCAACGCCTTCACCGAGGAAGCCGCGACCTGGGGGGTCGAGACGCTGAACCGCTCGATCGAAGGTCTCTCCTGCACGACGGCCGTGCACATCTGCTACGGCTACGGCATTCAGGAAAACATCGACTGGAAGAAGGGGCTCGGCAAGGAGTGGCGCCAGTACGAAGCTTTCTTTCCGGCCCTCAATGAGAGCCGTATCGACCAGGTTTCGCTGGAATGCGCGCACTCGCACGTGCCGCTCTCGCTCATCGGCCTCCTCAAGGACAAGGAGGTGCTGGTCGGGGCGATAGACGTGGCCAGTACAGAGGTCGAGACCCCGGAAGAGGTGGCGGCGACGCTGCGCGCGGCAATGGAGTTCGTGGACCCCGAACGGATCGTCGCCTGCACCAATTGCGGCCTTGCGCCGCTGCCCGGGGCGGTGGCCGAAGGCAAGCTGAAGGCCCTCGGCGCCGGAGCGGCCCTGTTGCGGAAGGAACTCGGCGGCAACTGACCGGCCGGCGGATCCCGGCACTGAAGCTTTTGTCGCGGCTTTCCTCTCCTTTGGCATAGACCGGCGCGCATCTGCGCCGGCGCCATACCACCAAGGTGCCCGACGCCTCTGGATCCGGCCAGGTGCTATGCTATCGCCCATGTTCGAGCTGAAGCAGGGCGACAAAGGCGACGACATCGCGCGGCTCCAGGCGCTCCTGTGCCTGGCCGGCCACGATGCCAGGCCCATCGACGGCGACTTCGGCTCCGGTACCGCGCGCTGCGTGCGGGCCTGTCAGGCGGCCCGCGGCTTGACGGCGACCGGGGTCGCAGATTCCGGCCTTCAGGCGGCGGTCGGCATGGACGTGCCGGATTCCACGAGGACCTTCCACCCCGTCATCGCGGTCATCACCGTGGAAACGGTCGCGGCGATGTTCCCGGCGGCAACGCCGCGCCGCAACATCGAGCGGTACCTCCCGGCGGTGCTGCCGGCCCTGGCCGCCGCGGGGCTCGACGATCGCGAGCTGGTGCTGATGGCGCTGGCGACCATCCGCGCCGAGAGCGAAGGTTTCGAGCCGATCGACGAAGGCATCTCCCGCTTCAACACCGACGCGGGGGCGGCGCCCTTCAACCGCTACGACCCCGGCACCGCCCTGGGACGGACCCTCGGCAACCGCCAGCCCGGCGACGGCGCCCGCTTCAAGGGGCGCGGCTTCATCCAGTTGACCGGCCGCACCAACTACCGGACTTACGGCGAAGAGGTCGGGCTCGGCCGCCGCCTGGAGGAGGAGCCGGCGCTGGCCAACGATCCCGAGGTCGCGGCCCGCCTTCTTGCCGCCTTCCTGCGGGCCAAGGCGCCGCGGGTCAAGTACGCCGTCCTCGGCAGGGATCTGAAAATGGCGCGCCGCCTCGTCAACGGCGGCAGCCACGGCCTCGCGCAGTTCGAGGAAACCTTCCAGAAGGGCGAGCGGGTTCTCGGCGTCTAGACTGCCTGAGGGAAACTACCGCAGCCCTGCCCGCTTGCCGAGGCCGGCGCGGCGGCATAACGTTTCCTCCTGCCGTAACTGTCTAGTCGGATGTGATCCATGACCCTGCGCAACGGCCGCGAATTCCTGGCGATTCCCGGCCCCACCAACGTGCCCGACGCGGTGCTGAACGCCATGCACCGCCCGGCCGTCGAGATCTATACCGGCCCCCTGGTGGAGACCACCAGGAGCTGCCTGGAGGACCTGAAGCGCCTCTTTGGCACCCGGACGGGCCGCAGCTATATCTACGCCGCCAACGGCCACGGTGCCTGGGAGGCTGCGCTGACCAATGTCCTCTCGCGCGGCGACAAGGTGCTGGTGCTCGGCAGTGGACGCTTCCCCGTCCTCTGGGGCGAGATGGCGGCCTTCGTCGGCGTCGAGGTCGAGGAGCTGCACTTCGGCTTTCGCCACGGCGTCGATCCGGCTGCCGTCGAGACGCGCCTGAAGGCGGACCGCGCCGGCACGATCAAGGCGGTTCTCATGGTGCAGGTCGATACCGCTTCCAGCGTGGCGAACGACGTTGCGGCGGTCGGGCGCGCCATCGCGGCGGCCGGCCACGGCGCGCTCCTCATGGTCGATGCCATCGCCTCGCTGGCCACCATGCCCTTCGAGATGGACGCCTGGGGCATCGACGTCGCCGTCACCGGCTCCCAGAAGGGCCTGATGACGCCGCCCGGGCTCGGCTTCGTGGCGGCCGGTCCGCGCGCCCTGCAGGCGCACCGGAGCGCTGGCCTGCGCACGGCCTACTGGGACTGGACCAAGCGTGAAGGGCCGCTGCATTACGAGAAATACTGCGGCACGCCGCCCGAGCACCTGCTGTTCGGCCTGCGCCAGGCCATCGATATGCTCTTCGAGGAAGGCCTCCCGGCGGTCTTCGAGCGCCACCGCCTGCTGGCCGAGGCGACGCGGCGCGCCGTCGCGGTCTGGTCCGAGGGCGACGCGCTGGCCTTCAACGTGGTGGAGCCCGCGGCGCGCAGCAACTCCGTCACCACCGTGCGGGTGGAGGGCTTCGATCCGCAGGTTCTGCGCGACTACTGCAACAATACCTGCGGGGTGATGCTGGGCGAGGGCATCGGCGAGCTTTCCGGCAAGGGGATCCGCATCGCCCACATGGGCCATGTGAACGCGCCGATGATGCTCGGCACCCTGGGGGTGATAGAGATGGCCCTCGGCGCTCTCGGCATCGCCCACGGCAAGGGCGGCGTACAGGCCGCCGTCGACTTCCTGGCCGAGGCGGTGCCGGCACCGTCAGCCGCGCCGCGCATCGATGCCGAGCTGCGCGACGCCATGGGGGCCTAAGTTTTGACCGGGCGGTTGGTCGCTACCAGCTGCCGCCGCCGCCCCCGCCACCGCCGCCGCCGGACGACCCGCCCCCGGACGATCCGCCGGAGCTGCTGCTCGGGCGCGTCGCGGCGCTGGAGAGGGTGCGGCTGAGCCCGCCCGACAGGCCGGCGGTCACCGCCGTCAGGCTCTCGCGACCGGAATGGGAGACGTACCAGCGACGGCTGCGGGTCTCCGCCGCCTGGCGGCTGGCCGCGCTGGCGCTGGCGGTGAAGCGCGCGGTCCAGTCTTCCTCGACGCCGAGCGCCATGGCATAGGGCAGGTGGTGCTCGAACAGCTCGACGGTCATCTCGGGTTCCGCGGTCAGCATGTTCAGGCGGTCGCGCTCGGCCACCGAGAGGTAGAGCCGGTAGCCCTCGATCCGGTCCAGCATATCGCGGCCGAGGCGCGTCGGCGCCTTCAGCAGATAGCAGAACAGCGCGACGACGAAGACCAGGGCGGCGATGAGCACCACCATGGCGAGGCCGAAGAAGTCGAACGCGAGGTAGGCAATACCGAGCGGCGGCAGGGCGAAGAGGCTGGCGAAGAGGGTGACGAGGATGGCGCCGACGGGCTGGCGGGCGCGGCCCCTCAGCAGAGCGCCCCACTGCGGCAGCACGGCCCGTCCGATGAGGATGACGGGGATCGAGAAGGCGCCGGCGAAGAGCGTTCCGAAAGCGACGAAGGCGAGGACTTCGGGGGCGCGGGTCTGTAGCAGACAGGCGACCACGATGGTGCCGAGCGCCAGCAGGGCGCCGAGTAGCCAGAAGCCGATGTTGTGGCGGAAGTAGGCCCGGCTGTATTCGCGGTCCAGCGCGGCGAAGAGGGCGCCGACGGCGGTGCCGATCTCGGCCGTGTAGCTGGGCTTCACCACCACCTCCTTGTCGCCGCCGCGGGGGAAGAGAGACTGCATCACCGTCGCTTCCCCGGGCGGCAGATCCCGCGAACGGCGGCGGGAGGCCGTTTTGAAGGGTGCCTTGGTCAGGGTGTAGCTCTTGCCGTCTTGCTCGATGGTCACACGGCCCTTGATGGCGAGGCTGGTGAGGGCCACGGCGAAGGCGAGCGCCCGCGCCATGCCGCTGCCGCGGGCGGCTGCCCAGACGTAGCCGGTGGCTGCCGGGGAGAGCCCTTCCGGCGCCGCGAAGAGCGGGATGATGACGCCGGCTTGCGGATCGCGGCCGACCTTCAGCCATTGCCCGAAGAAGTAGGCCAGGGTTGCCACCAAGCCGGCGAGGCCAGCCAACAGTCCGAGGTTGTCGCCGAGGACGCCGCGCAGGCGCTGATCGGCGTCGGGTTCGGGCACGAAGCCTTTCGGAAACGACACGGCAACGCTCAATCCTTCGCCGGGCATCAGGGTGCGGGTGGCGGCGAAAGTGATGCCGCCGCCGGGCCCGCGGCCCTGGGTGAAGTCCATGCCGGCTTCGCCCTCGTAGCCGGTGTAGCCGGCGATCTCGATCGGCGCAGCGCCGGGCGGCAGGTGGATGGTCGCCTCGGCGCGGTCGATGGGATGGCCCCAGTCGTTGCCGGTGACGTTCCAGTAGATCTCGTCGGACTCGGCGCCGAAGAGCAGTTGCCGGTCGCTGCGGTAGACGATGCGGTAGCGGTGAACGCCGTTGTCCAGGTAGACCTCGGCCGAGCCGATGCGAACGCGCGTACCGAAGGTCGTGCTTTCCAGCACGTAAGGCTCGGCGACGCCGTCACGGGTCACCTCCAGCACCTCGAAGCCGACCCGCTGGGTCAGGCCCCAGACGTCGCGGTAGCTGGTCGGGAAGTCGCGATAGATGCCGCGCTTGAAGCTGCCCGGCATCACCTCGAAATCGATCGCCTCGCTGACCTGCAGGCTGCCGTCAGGCTCGATCGCGACGTCGGCGGCAAAGCGCGGGATGCGGTCGGCGTCCTCCTGCGCCTCGGCGACGGGCGCCGCGACGAACAGCAGGACGGCAAGCAGAAGGCCGAGAAGACGTGCCGGCATGTCAGGCGCCTCGGCCCGTCTCGCCGAAGCGCAGCTTCGGCAGGTCGCGATCGGCGGCCCGGTCTACTTCGTAGTAGTCGGCCTTGGCGAAGCCGAAGCGCTGGGCGACCAGGTTGCTCGGGAAGGACTCGATGAGGGTGTTCAGCAGCCGCACCGCGCCGTTGTAGTAGCGCCGCGCCATCTGGATGTGGTTCTCGATCTCGCTGAGCTCCTCCTGCAGGGCGAGGTAGTTCCCGCTGGCCTTCAGGTCGGGATAGTTCTCGGCCACCGCGAGCAGGCGGCCGAGCGCCGACGACAGGCGCTCCTCGGCGGCGGCGCGCTCACCGGCTGCCGCATTGCCGGCCGCCAGCGCCTGGGCGCGCATCTCGGTGAGGCTTTCGAGGGTGTTGCGTTCGTGGCTGGTATAGGCCTTCACCGTCTCCACCAGGTTGGGGACCAGGTTGGAGCGGCGCTTCAACTGCACGTCGATGCCGCTCCAGCCTTCCTCCGTCTGCTGTCGGCGCGCGACCAGGCGGTTGTAGATCAGCACTGCCCACACCAGCAGCAGGACGAGAAACGCGGCCAGCGCGCCGAGGACGCTACCTAAGGACATCCGATGTCTTCCCCCACAGAGAATCCCTCGCCGGCCGCGATGTGGCGCGCCGGCGCTGCGATACCATAGTCGCTTCGCCGCCCCGAAGGGTTCAAGGGAATCGGCCGGCGTCAGCCCAGGATGGTGCGCGGTCGTCCGGCCTGCGTGGCGAAGAGGGCGAGAATCGACGCCAGCAGGCAGTAGAGCGCACTGCCGAACGCGATGGATTCCATGGCGAAGCCGCGATCGATGAGGACGCCCATGAAGGCCGGCGCCAGTCCGGTCGAGAACACCATGGCCGAGGTGGCGAAGGCGCGGATCGCACCGAGATGGGTGACGCCGTAGAGTTCCGCCCAGAGTGCGCCCAGCAGGACTGCGCTGCTGCCGGTGGTGACCCCCAGCAATCCCATGAAGAGAGTCGCCACAATCGGGGCGTCGCCGGCCGCCAGAATGGCGCAGCCGAGCGCCAGTGGCACCAGGATGGCCGGCACCAGCCGCTTTGCGCCGAAACGGTCGACCAGCGGGCCGGTCAGCAGCAGGGTCGTGAGCGAGGCGGCCGCGAAGACGGTGAAGGCGCCGGCCATGAGGCTGAGCGGCCAGCCCTTGATCGCCGCCAGATGCACCTGGTGGAAGATCAGGCCGGTGCCGATGAAGGGGCTGGCCAGCAGCGCCGGCAGGCGCAGCCAAAGTCCGGGGTCGCGCAGCGCCGCGCCCAAGGGGCGGTCGCTGCCCGCGCCACGGCTCTGGCGTTCCTGCCGGTAGGCCGCGTCGCGCGCCCGCTGGCCCTTGAGCAGCACCAGAATCAGCGGCGTCAGGGCGAAGAGGATCAGCGCGGTGACGCTCCACACCTGGCGCCAATCGGCCAGCGCCAAGGCGGCGACGACGATGGCTGGGAGCGCCGCCTCGCCGAGGGTGTGGCCAAGCGTCGCGACACTGACGGCGCGCCCGCGCTGGGCCTCGAAGTAGCGGCCCATGGCGACCACGGCGCTGTGGCTGGCGAGGCCCTGGCCGAACAGACGCAGGCCGAAAAGGGCGACGGCCAGGGTGACGCTGCTCCACGCCACGCCCATCAGCAGGCAGGTGGCGCCGAGCAGCACCAGCACCGCAGCGGCGAAGACCGGCAAGGGCAGTCGATCGACCAGGCGGCCGGCCCAGAGCAGCACCGCCGCCGAGGCCAGCGTGCCGAGGGAATAGAGGCTGCCGAATGCGCCATCGCTCAAGGCGAAGGCGTCGCGGATCTCGCCGGAGAACAGCGAGATGAAGAAGGTCTGGCCGACGCTCGAGCAGAAGGTCATCAGCACGCCGAAGCCGAGCAGGCGGCCGTGCGCGCGCAGGAAGGAAAGGGAAAGCATGCGCTCCTTCTAAGGCCAAAGCCGCAAGCGGAGAAGCGCCGTGCGGAGGACCCTGTGCCGCGCCCTCGTCATACCACCGGTTCGTACCGCTGACCTCCGCTCCGCCCTATAGTGGGCGGCCACGGATTGGCGGGCGGCGTGACCGATCTATCTTCTTCTCCGGCAGGCGCCTTTCCGTTTCCATAGAGACAGACCAGGGGACCGTGACGATGCGACAGCAATTCAACGACTTCCTTGCCGCCGCCCTGGGTCTCCTGGCGCTCGTCTGGCTCGCCGCCGCGCCGGCAGCGGCGCAAAGCCAGACGCCGAGCCAGAACCGCAGCGGCGAGCCCGTCGATCTCGAACTGGTGCTGCTGGCCGATTCCACCGGTTCCATCGACGACCGCGAAATCTTCTTCCAGCGCCGGGGCTATGCCGATGCCATCACCGACCCAGACATCCTCTCGGCTATCGCGCTCGGTCCCGACGCCAGGATCGCCGTCATCTACGTCGAGTGGGGCGACCAGGACTCCCAGGAAGTCGTGGTGCCCTGGACCATCATCGATGGGCCCGACGCGGCAGCCGGTTTCGCCGAGACGCTGATGGCGCAGCCGCGCAAGGCCTTCGGCCGCAACGCCATCGGCTCGGCCATCACCTTCGCCCATCTGCTGATCGAGAGCAATTCGATCAACGGCTTCCGCCGCGTCATCGACCTCTCGGGCGATTCCGCCAACAGCTGGAACGGCGTGCCGCTGGAGGTGGCGCGTCAGGCCGCCCTCGACGCCGACATCGTGATCAACGGCCTCGCCATCCTCTGCCGCGACTGCAGTGGCCGTCCGGTCTACTACGACCTGGAGGAAGCCTACCGCCGCGACATCATCGGCGGACCGGCCGCTTTCGTGGTCACCGCCGACGACATGGCGAGCTTCGCCACGGCGGTGCGCAAGAAGCTGCTGCTGGAAATCGCCGCGGTGCCGGACGAAGCCAGCTTCTATCGGCGCCTCGCCGCGGCCGGGGGCTTGGCACGGCCGGGGCGGACGATTGACTGAGCGGTTGCTCCTGCTTCGAGACGCTCGCTGCCGCTCGCTCCTCAGCATGAGGTCATAGTAGAGGCCTCACCCTGAGGACCGCGTCTCGAAGGGTGTGCCATCCGCTATCCGCTCAGCGGTACCGCCACCCCGTGGGCGTCGATCATGCGGTCGATCTCGGCGAGGGCGAAGGCGGCAAAGCGGCGCTGCGCGGCCTGGGCCAGGGGATCCTCGTCCTCGAGGTCGCCGATCACCAGGATGTTCTCGTCGTTCAGGCGGTTGGCCGGATCGGTGTAGTTGAAGCTGCCGCAGATGAGCAGGGCGCCGTCGATCACCATCAGCTTGTGGTGCAGCTTGCCGAGGCCGTTCCGGCGTGAGGCAAGATAGGCCTCGCCGCCGCCGTCTGCCACCATGCGGGTTGCCGCCCAGTCGCGGTTGCCCTGGCCGGCGTCGAAGATGCCGCGGATCTTGATGCCGCCTCGCGCCATGGCGACCAGGGTGTCGTCGATCCCGGAAGACTTGGCGAAGGTGAAGATAGCGAAGTCGACCCGCTCCTTGGCCTTCAGGATCTGCTTCATGATCTCCATCTCCGGCGCATGATCCGGCGCGAAGAGCGCGCGCACGCAGATGCCGGAGACCTTGTTCTTGCGCGGCGAGGGCTCGTGGCGGTTGCGGACCTTGCCGAAGGTGCCCTGCCAGATCTCGGCGAACTCGTCGTCGTACTCGTTGCAGATCCACTGGTTGTGCACGACGACGAGGTGGTTGAGATTCTTGCGGCTGCCGTGGTTGCCGGTGCCGGTCGGCGTGAAGTTGGTCGACCCGGTCAGCAGCGCGCGGCGCGTTCCGCCGCTGTCGCGGATGATGAACTTCTGGTGAAAGATATCGGGGTTGTAGTCGGCCCGCGCGTCGATGCCGGCGCGCAGCATGGCGGCGAAGAGGTTGCGGTTCTCCTCTACCGCGCCGCCTACGGCGAAGGGGTCGGCCGGTGGCCTGGCTTCGCGCAGGTAGTCCTGCTCCAGCACCAGGCGAATCCGCAGGCCGCGCTGGCGCGCGCGCACCAGCGCCTCGGCGATGGGACGCGATTCGATCTCCTGCGCTGCCACGTCCAGACTCGACTTCGCCTGGTCGATGAAGTCGACGATGACCTTCTCCAGATCGTCGGGCGCACCCAGGCTGGACGGCCCCATGTGCAACTCCAGACGATCGTCCAGGATGAACGGCATGATCCCTCCTTCACCGCAGTTCCCGAGCACGCCCATGTTACTGCATGGCCACGGCGCCACGGCGCGGTTCCTCCTGCGCAAAGGGGGTGCGTGGCCGTGGCAGGGGCGTTAGCATGCGCCAGGCAGACGCAAGGCGCTTCCGTAAGTCGAAGAACGGGTGATTCCATGAACGATAGCAGACTCTTCGATCTCGCCGGCAAGGTCGCGCTGGTGACCGGCGGCAACGGCGGCATCGGGCTCGGTATCGCCCGCGGGCTGGCCGCTGCCGGGGCCGCCATCGCCGTGGTCGGCCGCAAGGCGGAGAAGCTGGCCGCCGCGGTCGAGCACCTGGAAGGCCTCGGCGCGCGTGCCGTCGGCCTGCCCTGCGACGTCGCCGACGAGGGCGCCGTGACGGCGCTGGCCGGCCAGGTGGCCGACCGTCTCGGGCGGCTCGACATCCTGGTGAACAATGCCGGCATCAACATCCGCAAGCGTCCCGAGGATCTGGCGGCGGCGGAATGGCATCAGGTGATGGACGCCAACCTCACCTCGGCCTTCCTCTGCGCCAAGGCCTGCTACCCGCTGATGCAGCAGGCCGGCGCCGGCAAGATCATCAACAACGGCTCCATGCTATCGATCTTCGGTGCGCCCTGGAGCCCCGTCTATGCCGCCAGCAAGGGCGGCGTGGTGCAACTCACCAAGTCGCTGGCGACCGCCTGGGCGGCCGACAACATCCAGGTGAACTGCATCCTGCCGGGCTGGATCGACACCGAGCTGACCCAGCGCGCCCGCGAGCAGATCGACGCGCTCAACGAGAACGTGCTGAAGCGCACGCCGGCCGGCCGTTGGGGCAGGCCCGACGACTTCGCCGGCGTCGCCGTCTTCCTCGCCTCCGCCGCCTCCGACTTCATCACCGGCACGGCGCTGCCGGTCGACGGCGGCTATTCCATCGCCATCTGAGAGAGTGTGTCCGACGTGAACGATTTCATCGCCGGCCTGCCGAAGGCTGAACTCCACCTCCACATCGAAGGCGCGCTGGAGCCGGAGATGATGTTTGCCCTCGCCCAGCGCAACGGCGTGGCGCTGCCCTACGCCGACGTGGAGGCGATTCGCGCCGCCTACAGCTTCACCCGGCTGCAGGACTTCCTCGACCTCTACTACCGGGGCATGTCGGTGCTGCTGACCGAAGCGGACTTTTACGACCTGACGCTCGCCTACCTGCGCCGTGTCGCGCAGGATAATGTCCGGCACACGGAGATCTTCTTCGATCCCCAGGGCCATACCGGACGCGGCCTCGCCTTCGAGACGGCGCTGAACGGCATCTCCCGCGCGCTGGCGGACGGCGAGGCGGAGCTTGGCATCACCTCGCACATCATCCTCTGCTTCCTGCGTCACCTCCCGGCCGAGGAGGCCATGGCAACGCTCGATCAGGCGCTGCCCCACCGCGACCGCATCGTCGGCGTCGGCCTCGATTCCTCTGAGCAGGGCCACCCGCCGGCGAAGTTCAAGGCCGTGTTCGACAAAGCACGCGCGGCCGGCTTCTTGACGGTTGCCCATGCCGGCGAGGAGGGCCCGCCAGAATACATCTGGTCGGCGCTCGATGATCTCCAGGTCTTGCGCATCGACCACGGCGTGCGCGCGCTGGAGGACCCGGACCTGATGCTGGAGCTGGCGCGCCGGAAGATGCCGCTCACCGTCTGCCCGCTGTCGAACCTTCGGCTCTGCGTGGTCGACGACATGACCGCGCACCCCCTGAAGATGATGCTCGACCGCGGCCTGGTGGTCACCGTGAACTCCGACGACCCCGCCTACTTCGGCGGCTACGTGAACGACAATTATTACGCCGTGCGCCAGGCCCTGGCCCTCAGCGACGAGGAGCTGGCGCTGATCGCCCGAAATTCCTTTGGGGCTTCCTTCCTCGACGAAGCGACCAAGGCGAAGTACATCGCCGAGGTGGATGCCTATGTGGCGTCGACAGGGCGGAGCGTTGCGTCGTGAAGACCATCGTGCGCAACCCGACCGCAGGCGTCTATGCGGCGACCAGCGACTACGTGCACGCCATCGAGGTGCGCGGCGCCGAGCGCCTGCTGTTCGTCGCCGGCACCATGGGGCTGGACGCCGAGGGCGTTCCCGGCAAGACACTCGAAGAGCAGCTCGACCTCATCTGGTCGAACCTCCGCGCCATCCTCGCCAGCGCCGACATGACGGTGGACAACATCGTCCGCCTGACCAGCTATCTCACCGATCCGGCCCATGCCGAGGCCAACGCCGCCGCCCGCATCGCCGCCCTCGGCGGCCGGGCGATCCCTACCACCGCCATCGTCGCGCAGACCCTGGTCAGCGACTGGCTGGTCGAGATCGAGGTCATCGCGGCGGCGTGACGCCTGCACTTCGCGCCCTGTGACAATTGAAACGTTGACCCTTCCTGCGGCGGGGACAATAACCGGCTCGCGTCGCCGCACTTCTGGTTTGAGCGTCCCTGATGCCCGGCGCATCCGGGGCGCGGGAAGGACATTCATGGAGATTGCCGTCAGGCATGCGGTGCCCGAGGACTGGGCCGCCGTGCACGAAATCTTTCTGCAGGGCCACGTGCTCGCGGGTACCCAGCGGTTGCCCTACGAATCGCCGCACTACATGCAGGCGCGTCTAGTGTCCAGGCCGGGCGTCACCAAGCTGGCGGCTGAAGTCGACGGGCAGCTTGTGGGCTATGCCGAGTTGATCACCCATCCAGACAACCCGCGCCACCACCATGCCGGCGAGGTGAACATGATCGCCACCCACGAGAAGTGGCAGGGCAAGGGCATCGGGCGGCGCCTCATGCAGGCGATGATTGAGCTGGCCGACGACTGGCTGCAGTTGACGCGCCTCAGCCTCATCGTCTGGACCGAGAACGAACACGCCATCCGCCTCTACGAGGGCTTCGGTTTCGCCCGAGAAGGCGTTATGCCGGACTACGCGTATCGTAAGGGAGGCTACGTCGACGCCCTGATGATGGGCCGGCTGACGCGGCGCGGCGTCCGCGACTACTGAGCGGCCGCGTCTGCGGAGAAAGTTCGGCCGGAGACCGCCTGGCACCGCTCCGGAGGAAGGAGAGAGCGGAACCAGACGGCTCCGGCCGAAGCCGCCGGCTCTCCCGGGGGTCATGAGGGGTTCGTAGGGTCCGGGAGGACCGGCAGGGATCGGGCTACTCCGCCGCGACGGCGCTGTACTCGATGCCGAGCGCCTTGGCGACGCCGGCGCCGTAGGCCGGATCGGCCTTGGTGAAGTGGACCAGCTGGCGCCTGACGATCTCTTCTGGCACGCCCTGCATGGCGGCAGCGATGTTGGCAAAGAGGCGCTGCTGCTGCTCGGCGGTCATCAGGCGGAAGAGCTTGCCCGGTTGGCTGTAGTCGTCGTTGCCTTCGCGGTGGTTGTAGCGGTCGGCGTCGCCGGAGATTTTCAGCGGCGGCTCGGCGTAGCTGAGGTCCTGCTGCGGGCCGCCCACGGAGTTCGGCTCGTAGTAGGTATCCGGCTGCGGGTTGTTGGCGAAGAAACGCATCGGCCCGTCCTTGTGGTAGTGGTGGACCGGGCACTTCGGCGCGTTCACCGGCAGCGCCTCGTAGTGGGTGCCGAGGCGATAGCGGTGCGCGTCGGCGTAGGAGAAGATGCGCGCCTGCAGCATCTTGTCGGGCGAGAAGCCGATGCCCGGCACGATGTTGGAGGGCGAGAAGGCGGCCTGCTCGATCTCCGCGAAGTAGTTCTCCGGGTTGCGGTTCAGCTCCATGACGCCGACCTCGATCAGCGGGTAGTCGCCATGCGGCCAGACCTTGGTCAGGTCGAAGGGGTTGTAGGGCGTCTTCCCGGCGTCGGTCTCCGGCATCACCTGGACGAAGAGCGTCCACTTCGGGAAGTCGCCGTTTTCGATGGCGGCATAGAGATCTTCCTGGGTCGACTCGCGGGTCTTGCCGACGACCTGCTCGGCCTCCGCGTTGGTCCAGTGCCTGTGGCCCTGCTGGGACTTGAAGTGGAACTTCACCCAGAAGCGCTCATTGTCGGCATTGATGAAGGAGTAGGTGTGCGAGCCGTAGCCGTTCACATGGCGCACGCTCTGCGGCAGGCCGCGGTCCGACATCAGGATGGTAACCTGGTGCAGGCTCTCCGGCGACAGCGACCAGAAGTCCCACATCGCCGTCGGCGAGCGCAGGTTGCTGCGCGGGTGGCGCTTCTGGGTGTGGATGAAGTCGGGGAACTTGTAGGGGTCGCGGATGAAGAACACCGGCGTGTTGTTGCCGACCAGATCCCAGTTGCCTTCCTCGGTGTAGAACTTCAGCGCGAAGCCACGCACGTCGCGCTCGGCGTCCGCCGCGCCCTGCTCGCCGGCGACGGTGGAGAAGCGCGCGATCATCTTGGTCGCCTTGCCGATCCTGGAGAAGATCTTGGCGCGGGTGTAGCGGGTGATGTCCTCGGTCACCGTGAAGCTGCCGAAGGCGCCCCAGCCCTTGGCGTGCACCGTGCGCTCGGGGATCCGCTCGCGGTTCTGGTGGGCCAGCTTCTCCATCAGCTGGTAGTCCTGCAGGAGGACGGGGCCGCGCGGGCCGGCGGTGATCGCGTTCTGGTTGTCGGAGATCGGCGCGCCTGCCGAGGTCGTCAGGGTCTTCTTGTCAGCCATTGGATCCTCCTGTGAGGGGACGCGGCCGCTGGGCGCGGCGCATCTGGAATATTTCTAAAGTACGCCTCCGACAACCGATCCGTAAAATCGATTGTTTCAATCTAATTAATCGTCTAAATCTATTTACATGGTAAACTTTCGCGATCTCCAATATGCCGTGGCGGTGGCCGAGGAGCGGCACTTCGGCCGTGCCGCCGAGCGCTGCCACGTCAGCCAGCCGACCTTGAGCGGTCAAGTTCGCAAGTTGGAGGAGAGTCTGGGCGTAACCCTCTTTGAACGCACGAGTCGTTCGGTGGCGGTCACGGCGGTCGGCGAGGAGGTCGTTCGCCACGCCCGCCTTGCCCTGGCGCAGGCAGCCCAGATCGAAGACATCGCCCGCGCCCACCGCGACCCCCTGGCGGGGCCGCTGCGGCTCGGCGTCATCCCGACGGTCAGCCCCTACCTCATGCCGCTGGTGCTGGGCCGCCTGAAGCAGCGCTATCCGGATCTCACGCCGGTGCTCGTCGAGGAAGTGACGGAGTCGCTGCTGGAGCGGCTGGCGGCGCACGAGATCGACGCGGCGGTGATCGCCACCACGCCGGCTGCGCCGGAACTGGCCGCGCTGCCGCTGTTCGACGAGCCGTTCTGGGTCGCCTATCCGCCAGGCCACCGCCTCGCGGCACTGGCCGAGATTACCGAGGCGGATCTTGCCGACATCGACCTGCTGTTGCTGACTGACGGCCACTGCCTGCGCGACCAAGTGCTTGAGGTCTGCGCCCGCCCGCGCCAGATCGTCGGCCAACGCTTCGCCGATCTGCGCGCCTCCAGCCTGGAGACGCTATTGAACATGGTGGCGGCCGGCTTCGGTTGCACCCTGGTGCCGGCCCTGGCGGTGCGCGGCCCGCAGCTGGCGAATCGGGGGGTCATCGCGCGGCCGCTGAAGCTGGCCACAGCGACGCGCCCGGTGGCCCTCTGGTACCGCCGCTCCTTCCCGCAACCCGGAATGATGGAGGCGGTCGCCGACGTCATGGTGGCGGGGCTGCCGGAAACGGTGGTGCTCCGGCGCGCGCCCTTGCCTGCTTTACCTCACGCTGCCGCCGCCTCGAGGGTCACCGTATAGAGCTCGCGGTTCTCGAGGTCCTTCAGAGTCACCGTCATCGCCTCGCTCTGTCCGTCGATGCGCACCTGGCCGAAGAACTGCAGGCCCTCGCTGGGCGCCAGATTGACGCGGCCGGCGGGGTCCTTGGAATAGACCACCTGCGGACCAAAGGTGTTGTCCATCGCGCCGGGGCCGAATGAGCCGGCGTGCACGGGGCCGGAGACGAATTCCCAGAAGGGGTTGAAGTCCTGGAACTGCGCCTTGTTGGGGTCGTAGTAGTGCGCCGCGGTGTAGTGCACGTCGGCGGTCAGGAAGACGATCTGCTTGATGTCGTTGCGCTTCACGAAGCTCAACAGGTCGGCGATGTCGTGCTCGCGGCCCAGCACCGGCCCGTCGCCGTTGGCGCCGTTCTCGAAGGCCGGCTGGCCGTCGATCTTGTCGGTCACCTGGATGCCAATCGGCATGTCGCTGGCGATCACCTTCCAGGTCGCCTCGGAGGCCAGCAGTTCCCGCTTCAGCCAGCGGATCTGATCGGCGCCGAGGAAGTCGGTCGCCGCGCTCCGCCCGGCCTGATTGTTGGTGCTGTTGGGGCCGCGATAGCTGCGCAGGTCGATGAAGAAGATGTCGAGCAGCGGACCGTAGGCGATCCTGCGATAGATGTGCTCGCCGTCGCCGCCCTGCGGGCGCAGCGGCATGTACTCGTGGAAGGCGCGGTGCGCGCGGCTGGCCAGCAGTGAGGCGCTCTTTACCGTGTAGCGGGCGTCGGGGCCGTCGGTGCCTAGCATCTCACCGGGATACCAGTTGTTGGTGACCTCGTGGTCGTCCCACTGGGCGAGCATCGGCACCTCGGCGTTGAAGCGCAGCAGGTTCTCGTCCATCAGGTTATACTTGTAGTTGCCGCGGAACTCGGCGAGCGTCTCGGCGACTTTCGCCTTCTCCTCGATGACGACGTTCTTCCAGAGGCTGCCGTCCGGCAGCGTGACCTCGGCCTCGATCGGACCGTCGGCATAGATGCAGTCGCCGGAGTGGATGAAAAAATCCGGCCGGTTTTCACGCATGGTCTCGTAGCAGCGCATGCCGCCCCAGTCGAGGTTGATGCCCCAGCCCTGACCCGCGGTATCGCCGGTCCACACGAAGGTGATGTCGCGCTTGTCGGCGGGGCCGGTGCGGAAGCGGCCGACCGAGGGCGCGCTCAGCAGGTTGACGTTGGCGAGGTCCTGCCACTGCAGGCGGTAGAAGATGTCCTGGCCGGCGGGCAGGCCGGTGAGGTCCATCTTGGCGGTGAAGTCCGTCGTCTCGATGGCTGCCGGGCCGCGCAGGCGCCGGGCATTCTTGAAAGAGTCGCTGGTCGCCACCTCGACGAGCAGGCGCGCCGGGCGGTCGGCCCGTGCCCAGATCATGCCGCTGTTGGTGGTGACGTCGCCGCTCTGTACGCCGTGGGTGAAGATCGGGCGGTTAGCCTGGGCGATGGCCGGCGTGGCAAGGCCGAACAGGCTCGTGCCTGCCAGGCCGGCGCCGAGCCCGGCACCGCTTTGCAGCACCGCGCGGCGCGTGAGGGGCCGGGAAAGTGGGAAGCCGGAACGGGAGGGAGGCTGCTGCGACATGATCTTCTCCTTGATCGAGAGCACGGGATGTCCCTCCGACTCGCTTCGGCGGGGGTGCCGTGAGCCGGCTTCTGCGGCCGGTCCGCGTGCCCTCCGCCCCTTTTTCACGCCGAGGGACAGACCCTGTCGATAGCCCCGCCAGATTGCCGGGCGATGTCGCTGGCGCTGCAGTTCCGTGACGACTTGCGCGTTACGGGCCCCAAGATAGGCGAACACAAGCGGTTAATCTTCAACGTCTTTTAACCGTTATCTGTTGGAATTCGAGCCCTGCCACCGTACCTCTTGGGGAGCTAGCCGGCCTTTGCCGACGAAAGCGGAATTGGCTGCGGAGCTCGCACGGCTTCAGCGGCGGGTCGAGGAGGTCGAGCGGCTTGAGGCCGAACGGGCCCAGACCGCCGCCGCCTTGCAGGAGAGCGAGGCGCGCTTGCGCGACTTTGCGGCTGCCGCCTCCGACTGGTTCTGGGAGATGGATTCCGAGCTGCGCTTCTCCTCCATATCGGAGCGCCTGCGCGAAGTCACCGGGGTCCAGCCCGCCGCGGTCATCGGCAAGACGCGCCAGGAGATCGGCGCCGGCGACACCGACGCCGACAAGTGGCAGGCCCACCTGGCCGACATTCAGGCGTACCGGCCGTTCCGCGACTTCCGCTACATCTACGCCGCCCCCAATGGCGACCGCCAGTACTGGTCGATCAGCGGCGTCCCCCTGTTCGACGAATTCGGCAGCTTCCTCGGCTACCGCGGCACCGGGCGCAACCTGACCGACGAATACCGCGCCCGTCGCATGGCCTTCGAGGCGCAGGATCTGCTGCTGCAGGCCATCGAGCACTTCTCCTCCGCCGTCGCCCTCTTCGACAGCGAGGATCGCCTGCTGCTGTTCAACGACAGCTACGTCCAGACCTTCGGTCCCGGCGCCGACACCATCGGCCCCGGCATGTCCTTCGAGGACCTGGTCCGCCTGCAGCTGAAGCATGGCCTCATCCCCGCCGCCTTCGGGCGCGAGGAGGAATGGATCCTCGAGCGCATGGCGCGCCACCGCAACCCCATCGAGGAATTCGAGACGGAGCGCGCCGACGGCACCTGGGTCCGCGTGCGCGAGGAGCGCACCGCCAACGGCGGCATGTTCCTCACCGTCACCGACATCACCGAAACCAAGACCATCGAGCGGGCCGAGCGGGAGCTCCGCGAGCGCCTGCGCGCCGTCATCGACCACCTGCCCGCCGGCCTGGTGCTGAAGGACGAGCACGGCGTCCACCTTCTCGCCAACCAGCAGCTCATGGAGCTCTACGGCCTGCAGGGCAGAGACGTGATCGGCACCACTGCCCGCGACCACTTCCCGCCGGACGTGGCTGAGACGGTTGCCGCGCATGACCGCATCGTGCTGCGCACGGGTATCCCGATGGAAGCCGAAATGGAGGTCTTGCGCCTCGACGGCGAGAAGGTGTCCTGCATGGTCACCCGCTTCCCGGTGCTCGACTCTGCCGGCCGCGTTATTGGCATCGGCGGCATCCACATGAACATCGGCGAGATCAAGGAGAAAGAGCAGCAGCTGCGCGTCGCTCGCGACGAGGCGGAACGTGCCAACCACGCTAAGTCGGCCTTCCTGGCCAACATGAGCCACGAGCTGCGCACGCCGCTGAACGCCATCATCGGTTTCTCGGAGATCATGGAGCAGGGTCTCTTCGGGCCGCTCGGCAATCCGCAGTACCGTGGCTATGCCGAAGATATCCGCCGCAGTGCCAGCCACCTGCTGTCGATTATCAGCGATATTCTCGACCTGTCCAAGATCGAGGCGGGCCGCATGGAGCTGCACGAGGAGATGATCGACCTCGCCCAGGTGGTGAATTCCTGCCGAACCATCGTGAAGGAATCGGCGGTCAATGAGGGCCTGGCCTTGAGCGCCCTGCTCCCGAAGGATCTGCCGCCGCTTTATGCCGACAAACGCTCGGTGCGCCAGATCCTGCTCAACCTGCTGTCCAACGCGATCAAGTTCACGCCGAGCGGCGGCCGTGTGATGGTCGAGGCCAAGCTGGAATCCTCGGGCGGCCTTGCGCTGGTCGTCCGCGACACCGGCATCGGCATGTCGGGCGAGGATATCGAGATCGTGCTGCAGCCTTTCGGTCAGGTCGAGAGCGCCCACACCCGCAGCCACGACGGCACCGGTCTCGGCCTGCCGATCACCAAGTCCCTGGCGGAGATGCACGGTGGCTCGATGACGGTGGAGAGCGAAGTCGGCAAGGGAACCGTGATCACCGTGCGCTTCCCCGCCGCGCGAATTGGCAGCTCCGCCATCTTTGGCCGCCGCTCGGCCTGAGGGCCTCCCGCTGGAGCGACCACCGCTCGAAATCAGAGCGGCCAGACCAACATGATCGTCGGCACCGACACTGCGATCACCAGCACCTCCACCGGCAGGCCCAGGCGCCAATAGTCGCCGAAGCGATAGCCGCCCGGCCCCAGGACCAGCGCGTTGTTCTGATGCCCGATCGGCGTCAGGAAGGCGCAGGAGGCGGCAACCGCCGTCGCCATCAGAAAGGGATCCGGGTTCACACCCAGACGCTCTGCCACCGTGGCGGCGATGGGAGCCATCACCACGGCGGTGGCGGCGTTGTTGAGAACGTCCGACAACGTCATGGTCACGACCATGAGGATGACCAGCACGGCGACTGTCGGCAGGCCGGCGGTAATGTCGAGCAGGCTGCCGGCGATCAGGGTTGTGGCGCCGGTGCTCTCCAGCGCGCCGCCGACCGGGATCAGCGAGCCGAGCAGGACGATGACCGACCAGTCGATGCCGTCATAAAGTTCGCGCACGTTCATCAAATCGCCGATCACAAGCAAGACGATGGCCATGCCTAGAGCGATGTGGATCGGCACCAGGCCCAAGCTGGCCGCGCCGATGGCAGCGGCGAAGATGGCGATGACCGCCGGCCCCTTCTTGCGATTGCCGAAGTGCATCTCGCGGGCTGCCAAGGGCAGGCAGCCAAGGCGCGCGACCAGATCGGCAAGTTGATCCTCTTCGCCGTGCAGCAGCAGCACGTCGCCGGGGCGGATGCGAAAGGAGCGCAGGCGGCCATGATAGCGCTGGCCCTGGCGCGACACGCCGAGCAGGGTGATGCCGCGCAGGGCGAAGAGCCTGAGCGAACCGACCAGACGGCCGTCGAGGCGTGAGCCCGGCGCTACCACCACCTCCATAAGGGTGGCGTCGTCGGCCATCGTACGCGGGCCGACTCCGGAGGCCTCGCCGCCGATCTTCAGGTACAGGGCGGTGACGAACTTGTCGATCTCCTCGGGCGCGGCCTCGATTTTCAGGATGTCGCCGGCGGCCAACTCCTTGCGCGTAGAGGGCGGATAAGCGCGGTCGTTGCGAATCTGGTCGATGATGACCACGTCGATGTCCTTCGCCAGCTCGTCGATCTCGCGCAGGGTCTTGCCGATGTTCGGGTTATCTTCCGGGACGGTGACCTCGGTCACGTAGTTCTCGATGTCGAAAAGATCTCCCTTGCTGCGCGGGCCCGTGCGCTGCGGCACCAGGCGCCAGCCGACGAGGCTGACGAAGGTGACGCCGGCGAGCGCCACGACGATGCCGACCGGCATGAAGTCGAACATCCTGAAGTCGGCGCCGGTCAGATCTCCGCGAAAGCTGGCGATGATGATGTTGGGCGGCGTGCCGATGAGGGTGAGAAGCCCCCCCAGCATGGTCGCGAAGGCCAGTGGCATCAGCAGCAGGCCGGGCGAGCGTGCCGCCTTGCGTGCCGATTGGATCGCTGTCGGCATGAGGATGCCAAGCGCGCCGACGTTGTTCATCACCGCAGACAAAGCCGCGCCGATGCCGGAGAGCGCGCCGACGTGGGTGGTGGTCAGCCCGGTTGCCGGACGCACCAGCTGGGTCAGGCGGTCGATGGCGCCGGTACCGGCGAGGGCACGGCTCAGCACCAATACGGCGGCCACGGTGATGGTGGCCGGATGGCCGAATCCGTCGAAGGCCGCGCCGGGCTCTACCAGGCCGGCGGCGACCGCCGTCATCAGACAGGCGAAAGCCACCACGTCGTAACGCCAGCGGCCCCACACCAGCAGCACGAAGAGCGCCAGGAGGATGGCGAAGATGATGGCTTGATCGACGGTCACGATGCTGAGGCGTCTTCCAGTTTGACTGCGATCGGGCGGAGGGTCGCCGGCAAGCAATTGTCTCATTGCCGCGGCGCAGCTGCAAAAGGTTAAGGGTCCTCGGCGATCTTAGGTTAGGAAAGCCAGGACCTTGCCAGGATGAAACCGCATATTCACGGACTGTCACAACGCTGTGAAGAGGCTTTAGTTGCGTTCCTGGCTGCTTATCTGGACCTTACCACCGTGGCCGTGGGGGCATCTTACGAGAACCGCTCTGGGGCCTTGGGCGCGAACCGCGGTAGGATGGACGGTGGGGTATCCGGTCGCGGAGTCGGGGTAAGGGAAATGAGATGGCGGACACCATAGAGACCGATCTCTGCGTCATCGGCGGCGGCTCCGGCGGGCTGTCGGTGGCGGCCGGCGCCGCCCAGATGGGCGCGCGGGTGGTGCTCGTCGAAAAGGGCAAGATGGGCGGCGACTGCCTGAACTACGGCTGCGTGCCCTCCAAGGCGCTGATCGCCGCGGCCGCGGCGGCCGAGGGCGTGCGTCATGCCGGGCGGTTCGGCGTCAACGGGCACGAGCCGGCGGTCGACTTCGCGGCGCTGCGTGACCACTTGAACGGCGTGATCGCCGCCATCGCGCCGCACGATTCGGTGGCGCGCTTCGAAGGTCTCGGCGTCACCGTGATCCAGGCGACCGCGCAGTTCACCGGGCCGCACGAAATCCTCGCCGGCGAAACCCGGGTGAAGGCCAGGCGCTTCGTCGTCGCCAGCGGCTCCTCCCCCGCACGGCCGCCGATCCCGGGTCTCGAGACGGTGCCCTACCTCACGAACGAGACGGTCTTCGAGCTGGCCGAGCGGCCGGCCCACCTCATCGTCGTCGGCGGCGGGCCGATCGGCGCGGAACTGGCGCAGGCCCAGCGCCGCCTCGGTGTTCGGGTCTCGCTATTGGAAATGTTCAAGGTGCTCGGCAAGGACGATCCCGAGGTGACCGCCTTCGCCCGCCGACAGCTGGTCGCGGACGGCGTCGAGATCCACGAGGGCATCGCCATCAAGCAGGTGGCAGGTGACGGCAATGCCATTGCGGTCACCATAGAAGAAAACGGCGCAACCAAGACGCTGAGCGGTTCCCACCTGCTGGTCGCCGCCGGGCGCAAGGCCAACGTGGAGGGCCTCAACCTGGAGGCCGCCGGCGTCACCTACTCACCGAAGGGCATCGCGGTCGACGCCCGCCTCCGCAGCAGCAACAAGCGTATTTTCGCGGTGGGCGACGTCGCTGTGGTCGAAGGCCTGGGCGGCTACCAGTTCACCCATGTCGCCGGCTATCACGCCGGCATCGTCATCCGCAACGCCCTGTTCAAGGTGCCGGCCAAGGTGAACTACAGCGCGCTGCCCTGGGTCACCTTCACCGACCCGGAAATCGCGCACGTCGGACTGACCGAGGCTGAGGCGCGCGAGAAGCACGGCAACGGCGTGAAGGCGCTGACCTGGTCCTTTGCCGACAACGACCGCGCCCAGGCCGAGCGGGCGACCGAGGGCCTCATCAAGGTCGTGGTGAGCGCGCGCGGGCGCATCCTCGGCGCCTCCATTGCCGGGCGCCACGCCGGGGAGCTGCTGCATCCCTGGGTGCTGGCCCTCAGTCAGGGTCTGAAGATCGGCGCCCTGGCCAATATGATCGCGCCTTATCCCACCCTCGGCGAAGTGAGCAAGCGGGTGGCCGGCAGCTACTACACCCCGACGCTGTTCGGCGAGCGGACGAAGAAGATCGTGCGCTTTCTGCAGTGGTTCGGCTGAGGCAGAAGAGGAAGCCATCGCGATGACCGATCATGAGCGCCCCGCCCGGTCCGCGCGGATGCGCCGCCTGCTGCCCGCCGCCGGATTGCTCGCCGCACTTGCCTTGGCCTTCGGGTTCGGCTTGCAGGACCACCTCAGCATCGAAGCGCTGCGCGCACACCGCAGCCTGCTGACGGATTTCGTCGCCGGCCACGCGGTGGCGGCAGCGCTGATCTTCATGGCGACCTACGCCCTCTCGACCGCCCTTTCGCTGCCCGGTGGCCTGGTTTTGACCCTCGCCGGCGGCTTTCTTTTCGGCATCGTCCCCGGCACGTTATACGTGGTGATCGCGGCCACTCTCGGCGCTACGGTCGTCTTCCTCATCGCGCGCGGCGCGCTGGGCGGTTCGTTCCGCGCCAAGGCGGGCCCCTTCGTGCAGCGCATGGAGGCGGGCTTTCGCGAAAACGCCTTCAGCTACCTGCTGGTGCTGCGGCTGATCCCGCTGTTTCCCTTCGTCGTCGTGAACCTGGTGCCGGCCTTCCTCGGCGTGCCGCTCGCCACTTATGTGGTCGGCACCTTCATCGGCATCATTCCCGGCACCCTGGTCTTCATCCTCGCCGGGGCGGGGCTCGGCTCGATCTTCGACCGGGGCGGCGCCTTTACGGTGGACAGCGTGCTGACGCCGGAAATCGTTGCCGGCCTCATCGGCCTGTCGCTGCTCTCGCTGCTGCCGGTCGTCTATAAGCGGGTGAAGGCGCGCAAATCGGCCACCTGAGGGCGCCGATGGTGGCCAGGGGCCGGCCCCAGGGGTGCCGGCGATCCGGTCTTCTTTGATCTCGGCTTGAGGCTTGATATACCTGGGGGACCGAAGGGTCGGCGCCCACCCGGGCCCGGCCCAGTGCAAGCCCGACTCAGGCGTGCCTTTCTCTTGCGGGAACCGCAAGAGAAAGGCACGCCTGAGCGGGTCGACCCAGCCGAGCGGAGAAAGCGCCATGCCGTCATCGAAGGTTCCGGTCGCAGCCGAGCGAGCCCGGCGATACCGACTGCTCGCTGCCCTTCTGCTGCCGCTGGTCGTTGTGCTTGGGACCGCCGGGGTTGCCGCACAGGGGATCAGCTTCTTCCGCATCGGCACCGGCTCTACCGCCGGCACCTACTTTCCCGTCGGCGGCATCATTGCCAGTGCTATTTCCAGCCCGCCGGGTAGTCGTGATTGCGGCGGCGGCGGCAGCTGCGGCGTCAGCGGTCTGGTCGCGGTGGCGCAATCGACCCGTGGTTCGGTGGACAACGTGCGCCAGATCGAGGAAGGCATCCTCGAGAGCGGCTTCTGCCAGTCCGACATCGCCTATTGGGCCTCGCGCGGGGAGGAGCTCTTCCTCACCGGCGGTCCTCTGAAGTCCTTGCGCGCCATCGCCAACCTTTTTCCGGAGACCATCCACCTGGTGGTGCGCACCGATGTCGGCATCGAGACTGTGGCCGACATCAAGGGCAAGAGGATCTCCGTCGACCGCCCCGGGTCAGGCACGCGGGTCGACGCCCAATTGGTGTTGGAGGCCTTCGGCATCGAGGAGGCAGACTTCGAGGTCTTCTCCCTCGGCTCCGGCGCGGCGGCGGACGCCATGCGCGAGGGCGAGATCGACGGCTTCTTTTTCGTCGCCGGGACTCCGGCCACCGCCGTGCTCGAACTGGCCGAAGGGGCGTTGATCGACCTCATTCCCATTGTCGGGCCGGAGATCGACAAGATGCTTGAGGAGGTGCCGTTCTTCGCCCGCCAGGCTCTCCCGGCGGGCACCTACCCCGGCGTTGCCGCCATCGATACGCTCTCTGTCGGGGCCCAGTGGGTGGTATCGGAAAGCGTGCCGGAGGAGACGGTCTATGCCGTTACCCGCGCCCTCTGGCACCCGACCACGCGCCAACTGCTCGACGGCGGGCATCCCAAGGGCAGACAGATCGTCATCGAAAAGGCGCTCGACGGGCTCGGCATCCCGCTGCACCCGGGCGCCGAGCGCTACTACCGCGAAATCGGCCTGCTGAAGTAGGTGGGCTGCCTGCGCATTCAGTCGAAGATGATGACCTCGGTTTCTCCGCCGGCCGCCGCGGTCCATTCCTGCATCGCCGGCCAGGCGGTGACGGCGTCGCAATAGGCCGCGGTCACGGTGTCAAGCTGCACGTCGTAGGTGCGAAAGCGCGTCACCACCGGTGCGTAGAAGGCATCGGCAATGGAGGTGCGACCGAAGAGAAAGTCACCGCCGGCGCCGAAGCGGCCGCGGCAGTCGCGCCAGATCTGCTGGATGCGGTCGATATCGGCCTGCACCCCGGCTGAAATCTTGTGCCCCGGATAGTGCTTGCTGAGATCCATCGGCAGGGCGCCGCGCAGGGCGGTGAAGCTGGAATGCATCTCCGCGGCGACGCAGCGCGCCAGGCGCCGCGCCGCCGGATCGGCCGGCCAGAGACCTTTCTCGGGGAAGCTTTCAGCCAGGTATTCGGCGATGGCAAGGCTGTCCCATACGGCTTCTCCGTCTACGAGCAGCGTCGGCACCTTGCCGGCCGGCGTATACTTCTGGATGTCGGCCCTGGTACCGGGCTTGCGCAGAGGTATCACCATCTCGCCGCAGGGGATGCCGGCCAGCCGGACGACCAGCCAGCCGCGCAGCGACCAGGAGGAGTAGGTCTTGTTACCGAGGATGAGCTTGTAGTCGGTCATGGAAAGCTTGTCCTTTGTTTCGCCAATGACAACGGCCCGCGTCCTGCGGGTCGACAGCGCGGCGATTTAGCGCAAATATGCCGGCGCGGCGCAAGCCCGCGGCGACCCGCCCTATCCTTCCGCAAAGACTTCAGCTTCGGAGCCTCCCCTTGGCCAGCACCGACTTTCTTGTCGCCGACGATCCCCAGGCCACCCCGATCATCGCACTGACACGCGATGCCTATGATGCCTGGCTGCAGTCGCAGCCAGCAGCGCGCCGTACCTGGATCGGTGCGTGCGGATTCCGCACTCAGCCGGGCAGCTTCTGCCTGCTGCCGGGCGAGGGCGGCAAGCTGGAGGAGGTGCTGTTGCTGATCGATGCCGGCGAACCGATCTGGTCTTTCGCCGGCCTGCCGACGGCGCTGCCGCCCGGCGTCTACCGCCTCGACCAGGGGATGCGGCCGGCGGCCGCCTCGCGCGCCGCGCTGGGCTGGTGCCTCGGCAGCTATGCCTTCACCCGCTACAAGGAGAACGCCCGCGCACCCGCGCGGCTGGTCTGGCCGAAGTCGGCGGACGAAGGCCAGGTGATCCATACTGCCGAGGCCATTGCCCTGGTGCGCGACCTCATCAATACGCCCGCCAACGACTTGGGACCGGCGCAGCTCGCCGAGGCCGCCCGCAGCCTGGCCAAGCGGCATCGCGCCAAGTACACGGTGATCGCCGGTGACGCCCTCTTGAAGCGGAACTACCCGGCTGTTCACGCGGTCGGCCGTGCCAGCAGCGAGGACCCGCGCCTCATCGACCTGCGTTGGGGCAGCCGCGGCCCCAAGGTGACCTTGGTGGGCAAGGGGGTTTGCTTCGATTCCGGCGGCCTCGACCTGAAGCCCGCCTCCGGCATGAAGCTGATGAAGAAGGACATGGGCGGCGCCGCCCACGTGCTCGGCCTGGCCTCTCTCATCATGGCCGAGCAGCTGCCGCTGCGGCTGCGCGTGCTGATCCCGGCGGTCGAAAACGCCGTCTCCGGCAATGCCTTCCGGCCGCTCGACGTGCTGCAGACCCGCAAGGGCCTCACGGTGGAGGTCGGCAACACCGATGCCGAGGGGCGCCTCGTCCTCTGCGATGCCTTGACCGAGGCGGACAGTGAGCAGCCGGACCTGCTGATCGACTTCGCCACCCTGACCGGCGCGGCGCGAGTCGCCCTGGGCCCGGAGCTGCCGGCCTTCTTCTGCAACGACGACAAGCTGGCCGGCGCCATCCTGCGCCAGGCTTCGGTTGAGGGCGATCCCGTCTGGCGCCTGCCGCTGCACAAGCCCTACCGCTCCGGCCTCGACAGCAAGGTGGCCGACCTCAACAACATCTCAGGCAGTCCCTACGCCGGGGCCATCGTCGCCGCGCTGTTCCTGGAGAACTTCGTCAGCCCGAGCACCCGCTGGGCCCACTTTGACATCATGGCCTGGAACGTGGCGGCACGCCCTGGCCGGCCGGAAGGTGGCGAGGCCATGGGCCTGCGCGCGGTCTATGCCGCCATCGTCGAACTGACGCGGCGCGGGCCGGCAAAGAAAGCCTGAGCAGCCACTCCGCTCAGCAGCTTTTGTCACAGCCCTCCGGGGGCCAGCAGGCTTGCGCCGCCGGCGCGGCTTCGGCAGACTTCGTTTCGCTCATGCAATGAGAATGAACCGCCGTCATGGCCGCCCCCCCGACCTCGACTCCGCCTTCCGGCGGTCCGACGCTGCAGGCCGCCCAGGCGCTGGCGCTCTGGCACCGCGTGCTGGTGGTCGGCCTCAACCGATCGCTGCCCGACCTGACTACCCGGCAGTTCGCGCTCTTCCTCGAGGTCTACCTGGCATCGCCGCCGCACACCGTGCGCGGCCTCGCCAAGACCCTCAACATGTCGAAGCCGGCGGTGACCCGCGCCATTGACCGCCTGGAGAAGTTGGAGTTCGTGCGCCGCAAGACCGACGAGCAGGACAAGCGCTCGGTGCTGGTCCAGCGCAGCGTTAAGGGTTCCGTCTTCCTGCGCGAATTCGCCGACATGGCCACTGCGGCGGCGCGCAATCTAACCGATTAGTGCCCCAACCGGCTGTCATCTCTCTCCGCCGCTGGCCAGGCGCCGCCGGCGCGCAAGGCTGCTCGCAGCCGACTTCATGCCGGGATAGAGCGACCAGAGGCCGAAGGCGAAGGCCAGGACGAGGATGGTCCCGCTGATCGGGCGGGTAAAGAAAACCGTCCAGTCCTGTTTGAAGTTAGCCAGCGTGGTCATGAAGTAGCGCTCGGCCAAGGGTCCCAGGATGACGCCCAGCACCAAGGGTGCCGAGGGGAATCCGGTGCGCTTCATCACCCAGCCGATCACGCCGAAGAACAGGCAAACATAGACGTCGAAGATGTTGTTGCGCACGCCATAGGCCCCGAGCACGCTCAGCACCACGATGAAAGCGGCCAAGACAGCGGGCGGGGTGCGCATCAGAGTCGAGAAGCACTGCGCCACCCCGATGCCAGCCGCGATCATCAGCAGGTTCGCGATGATCATCGCAGCGAAGATCGTATAGACCATCGACGGATCGGACAGAAACAGCAGCGGTCCGGGATTGACTCCGTGCAGCATCATGGCCGCGAGCATGATGGCGGTTGCGGCGCTGCCCGGAATGCCAAGCGTCAGGAGCGGTACCATGGCGGAGCCGGTGGTGGCGTTCTTGGCTGCCTCCGGGGCGGCAAGTCCCTGCTCCACACCGGTGCCGAACTCCGCACCGCGCCCTGAGGCCTGCTTCTCGACGCCGTAGGCGATGACGGCGCCCGGCGTCGCGCCGGCGCCCGGGATCACCCCGAGCAGGCAGCCGATCCCGGTGCCGCGCGCGATCGCGCCCTTGATGCGCCAGAGGTCGCGCAGCCCGATCGGCAAGCCTTTGGAGCCGGTCTTCTTGGGCCGCAGATCGCGATTGGTGGCGAGCAGGTCGATAACTTCGCCGATAGCGAAAAGGCCGATCATCACGACGACAAAGTCGATGCCACTTTGCATGGCCGGAACCCCGAAACTGAACCGCGCGATACCGTAGAGCGGATCGACCCCGACGGTGCCCACGGTGATCCCGATCAGCATCGAAAGCAGGCTGATCACCGGCCGATCCTTGGAGATCGCGATGACACTGATCAGGCCGAGGACGGTGGCGGCGAAAAATTCCGGCTGCGAGAAGCGGAGGGCGAAGGTCGCAAAGGGTGCTGCGGCGAAGGCGAGCAGCAGGGCGCTGCAGAGCCCGCCGGTGGCCGAGGCGGTGATCGCGATGCTAAGCGCCCGGCGCACCTCGCCCTTCTGGGTCATCGGATAGCCGTCCCAGCAGGCCGGCAGCGAGGCCGGGGTGCCGGGCACATTGATCATGATCGCGGAGATCGACCCGCCGAAGACCCCGCCAACATAAATTCCTCCCAAAAACAGCATCGCGTTGGTGGGGGTCATGACATAGGTGAAGGGCAGCGACATCGCCATGGCATTGACGAAGGAGATGCCCGGCAACGCCCCGGCGACAACCCCCACCAGCAGACCCGTCACAATGGTCAGGAAGGCGCCGAGGGCGAAGGCGCTCTGAAAGCCCATCCCGAGAAGTTCGAAGGTTTCCACGGAGTTTCCTCAGAGGCTGCGCTAGTAGATGCCGAGCATCTGCAAGAGCGCAATGCTGATGCGATCGAAGACTCCCTGGCCCCGGTTGAGCGGCATTAATGCCAGCCCCATGAAGACCCAGAGCAGCACGCCTGTCCCGACGAGCGACAGTGGAACGACCGCAAAGGGATTGCGCAAGCCGCCGAGGATGCACCAAAGCGCGATGAAACAGGCGGTCACGATCGGAAAGCCGGCCACAGGCAGCAGCCATCCATAGGCCACGATCATCACAAGCCCGATCACCGCCTTCACGTAGGAGTATGCCTCGCCGGGCCGCGCAGCTTCGGCGGCGAGGGGAGCCTCCCGACCGCGGCGCCAGGCCAGGAACTCCTGCGCCAGCCAGATCGCTGCACAGACAGCGGTCAGGGCGAGCATCGCCTGCGGCCAGGCGGCCGGGCCGAGCCCCGATCCGCGGAAGGGGCGCGTGGTGTTCAGCATGAAGGCCGGCAGGACGAGCGCGGCCACCAGGAAGCTTGCAGGCGCGAGCAGGCGGAGCGCCAGCGGCGCCCAGCCCTGCCGGCTGCTTGGTTCCGGCGGAGCTTCGGACAGGCGGTCGCCTCCGGCGGCGCGGTTCACCGCTGCGCTACCGTCAGTTTCCGAGCCGCTTTGCGATCAGGTCGCGGAAGGCGGTGATCGTCGTCTGCGCCGCCTCGCCGGTCACCGGTTCGATGCAGGTATAGGTTTGCTGGCAGAACGCGTTCCACTCCTCGCTGGCCGTGGCGCTCAGGACCGCTTCCTCCAGCCGCGCCACGATCGCATCGGGTGTGGCGGCAGGCACTGCGATGGTGCGGAAGTTGTCGAGATCGGCGATGTCGATTCCCGCTTCGGCCGAAGTCGGCACGTCCGGGAACTCCGGGTGCCTTTCCCGCGAGAACACGACCAGCGCCTTGAGCTGGCCGGACTTGAGAAACTGCGCGACGTCGCCCGGCTCCTCATAAATCACGTCGGTATGTCCGCCGATCGGGGATGCGTAGCGCTCGGCCGGCGCCTCGAAGGGCACGTTCGCCATCTCGACGCCGCCTTCCGCAAGCAGCTGCAGCGTCACATCGTCCTGCGTGCCGTAGCCCGACGTGGCGACGGTCAGCGCGCCGGGATTCTCGCGCGCATGCTCGAAGAGCGCCTCGACCGTCTGGTGCGGACTGTTCGCCGAGACGAAGAGGAACGAGGGCGAACTCTGGACCACGGCGATGATGCGGAAGTCCTCGGGCGCGTTGTCGCCGATGTTCGAGGCCCAGGAGGCGACGGTCAGCGAGATCAATGTCCCGATCGTGTAGCCGTCGGGCTCGCTCGTTTTCAACCGCGTCAAGCCGGCATTGCCCGACGCGCCGGCGACGTTCGAGACCGGGAGAGAGACGCCGAGCAGCGGTTCGATCAGCCGCGCCATCTGGCGCCCCATGAGATCTGCGCCACCGCCCGGGCCGAAGGTTACGATCGTCTCGATCGGGCGGCTGGGATAGTCGGCCTGTGCCGGAGCCGGGCTGTGCAGGAATGGTGCGGTCAGCAGGGCCGTTCCCACCAGAAGTGCCGCTGTTCTCACGTAGGGCGCCATTTTATCCTCCCATGGCTGCTGCGGGCTTTCGTGCCCTTGTCTCCCGCTTCCATTTTAGCCGCCAACCTGCCAAAATGAAAAACGGGACCAGTCATCTTGATTTTAATGAAATCACAAAGAGAGCCCCTTGGCAATGACCCTATCCCCGGATCTCCGCGCCGCGGGCGGGGCGGTCGTCTCGTTCGAGGCGGCAGCGCCACAGCATCGACCTTCGCAAAAGGAACCGTATTGTGCCGAAAGCCACTTCCGCCATCGAGAAATCTCTCGCCATCCTTGAGCGGATCGCGGCGGAACGCCGGGCGGTGACCCTCACCTTTCTTGCGGAAGCCACCGGCATGCCGAAGCAAACCGTCCATCGCGTGCTGCAGCAACTCGAGGAAGCCGGGACGGTGCAGCGGAGTGTCCGGCGCGACAGCTTCGTCCTCGGCCACCGGATGCGCGACCTCGCCCTTTCCACGCTCCGGGCGGCGGCCGCGACACTGCCGATCCGGGCCGAGCTGGAGCGGCTCGCCGGCGAGGTGGGCGAAAGCGCCAATCTCGGCATTCTCAACGGCTATTCTGTGCGCTACTTGGAGCGGGTCGAGTACGCTTGGCGCCTGCGCTTCACCATCAACCCGAATGATGAGCTGCCTGCCCACGCCGTGGCGATCGGCAAGCTGCTGCTCGCCTACCTGCCGCCGCGGCTGAGACAGGAGCTTCTGCGCAAGGGGAGGTTCGAGCGCTTCACCGATTGGACGGTGACCGACCCCGCCGCGCTGGAACGGGAGTTCGAGCGCATAGTCGCCGACGGCTATTCCCTGAACAACCAGGAGTACCATATCGGATTGCTCGGTGCCGCGGTGCCGGTGCGCAACAGGGACGGCGAGATCATCGCCGGCCTAGCCATCCAAGGGGTGATGCCCCGGACATCGCTGCAAAGCCTGGTTTCGCACCTGCCATCGATGCACGAGGCCGCTGGCCGCATCGCAGAGTTCCTCGAGGACCAGGCACCGGTCGGCGCGGATTCGAACGACCGCTCCGCGGCGGCGGCCGGCTGACGGCTGGGCTCTCGCCGGCCGCGCTTGACAGTGATCCCGATTCTTTATAAAAAAGAGACATCTCGTCCCGTTTTTCATACACCCTCGGGCGAGAGCCCATCTGCACACTCAGAGGGAGCGAAGCATGGCGGCAGTGGCCGAACGCGGGGCGACGCAGCGGACAGCCGAAGAGATCGTCGGGGAGGTCCTGGGGCGCGCCCGCGCAGCGCTCGCAACTTACGAGAACCGCGATCAGGGCCGGGTGGACGAGGCCGTGACGGCGCTCGCCTGGTCGATCTACAAGCCCGAGAACGCCAAGGCACTGGCCGAACTGGCCGTGCGCGACACCGGCCTCGGCACCGTCGAGTCGAAAATCACCAAGAACACCCGCAAGACCTTCGGCACCCTGCGCGACCTCCTGAGGGTCAGGACCGTCGGCGTCATCGAAGACGATCCCGCCCGTGGGATGGTGAAGTACGGCAAGCCGGTTGGTGTGGTGGCCGCCGTCTGCCCCTCGACCAACCCCGCGGCCACCCCGGTGAACAAGGCGATGATGGCGCTGAAGGGTGGCAACGCTGTGGTCATCGCGCCCTCGCCCGCCGGCTACGAGACGACCGCGACGACCGTCGGGCTGATGCGAGCGGAGCTGAAGAAGGCGGGCTTCGCGGAGGACCTGGTTCAGATCCTGCCGTCCCCCGTCTCGAAGGAGACGACCCAGGCGCTGATGGCGGGCGCCGACCTTGCGGTGGTGACGGGCTCGCAGGACAACGTGCGCCGCGCCATGGCTTCGGGCACGGTGGCCATCGGGGTCGGTGTCGGCAACGTCCCGGTGATCGTCGATTCTTCCGCCGATCTCGACGACGCCGCGCGAAAGATCACGGCGTCGAAGATCTTCGACAACGCGACCTCCTGCTCGTCGGAGAACGCGGTCATCCTGCTCGACGACATTTACGAGCCGATGATGGCGGCGTTCGCCCGCCAGGGCGGCTATCGCGCCAGCGCCGAGGACAAGGCGAAGGTGTCGGCGGGCCTGTGGATCGGCGGCAAGCTGAACCGCGCGGTGATCGCCCGCGACATGGCGGTGCTGGCGGAGAAGCTCGGGCTCTCCGATGAAGCCAAGACGGCGAAGTTCATCATGGTCGAGGACGACCGGCCGGGGCGCGACCGACCGCTTTCCGACGAGAAGCTGTCGCTGGTGCTCACGGTCTACCGGGCGCGCGACTTCGACCAGGCCTGCGCGCTCGTCCGCGGCATCCTAGAGGTGAAGGGCAAGGGCCATTCCTGCGGCATCCACACCGCCGACATGGCCCATGCCCGCGCGCTGGCTGCGGAAACCGACGTGGTCCGCGTACTGGTGAACCAGGCGCATACCTTCGGCAACGGCGGCGCCTTCGACAATGCCATGCCCTTCACACTGTCGATGGGCGGCGGCACCTGGGCCAAAAACTCGATCTCGGAGAACCTCAACTGGCGCCATTTCATCAACATCACGCATCTCGTCACCACCATCCCCGAGGACAAGCCGAGCGAGGAGGAGCTCTTCGGCCACTACTGGGCGAAGTACGGCAAGTGAGGGCGCGGTGAACTTCGAGGAGCATGCCGCCAAGCCGCTGCTGGCCGAAGCGGGAGTCGAAGTGCCGCCGGCACGCTTGGCAACCACCCCCGAGGAAGCGGAGGCCGCGGCGCGCGAGATCGGACCCTGTGTGGTGAAGGCCCAGGTGCCGACCGGCAAGCGCGGCAGGGCGGGCGGCATCAGGCTTGCCGCCGATGCGGCCGAGGCGCGGCGCCATGCCGGCGCCATTCTCGGCATTGAGATCGGCGGTCACCGCGTGGAGAGGGTGCTGATCGAGGCGCAGGTGCCGATTGCGCGCGAACTCTACGCCGCGATCCTCAACGACCCGGCTTCGAAGGGGCCGCTGCTGCTGTTCTCGACGCTGGGCGGCATGGACGTGGAGGAAGCCGCCGAGCGCGATCCCAACGCGATGCGCCGACATCCGATCAGGATCAGCGAGGGGTTGCAGAACGGCGATGCCGAGACGGTTGCCGCCGCTATCGGCCCGGAGGCTGCTCCTGCCCTTGCAAAGGCGCTGATGGCGCTTTACCGGGCCTATCGCGATCTCGAGGCTGAACTCCTCGAGATCAATCCGCTGGTGGTGACCGGGGACGGCCGCATCGTCGCCCTCGACTGCAAGCTGGTCGTCGACGATGCCGCAGGGGCGCGCCGGCCGGGCCTGTTCGAGAAGGGCACGCCCGACCGGCTGACCTCGCTCGAGGCGCGGGCGCAGGCAGCGGGGCTGAAGTACATCGAGCTCGGCGGCGCGGTGGGCATCCTGGCCAACGGCGCCGGCCTCACCATGACCACCATGGACGCGGTTTCGCACTTCGGCGGCGCGCCGGCAAACTTCCTCGAGATCGGCGGCGAAGCCTATACCAAGGCGCAGACCGCCCTGGAGATCCTGCTCGCCAACCCCAACATCCGCTCGCTCGTGGTGAACTTCTGCGGCGCCTTCGCGCGCACAGACGTGATGGCGGAGGGCGTGGTGAAGGCCTGGAAGCTGCTCGAGCCGTCGATCCCGGTGTTCTTCACCATCCATGGTACCGGCGAGGACGAGGCGGTAGCACTCGTCCGCCGCGAGCTGGGCTTCGAGCCCTACGATCGGATGGACGATGCCGTGGCGGCGGCGGTCCAGGCAGCGGGGACTGCGGCATGATCGTGAGACGCGGGCATCGGGTGCTGGTCCAGGGCATCACCGGCAAGCAGGGCACCTTCTGGACCGCGGCGATGCAGTCCTATGGGACCACCATCGTCGGCGGTGTGAATCCGACGAAGGCCGGCACCGACCACCTAGGCGTACCGGTCTTCGCCAGTGCGCGGGCGGCGGCGGAGGCGGCGCCCTTCGACGTCACCGTGATGTTCATCCCGCCTCTGGCGGCCAAGGCGGCGGCGATCGACGCCTGCGAGGCCGGCGCGGGGATGGTTGTCTGCCTGACGGAGCACATTCCGGCGCATGACGTGATGGAGATGCACGCCGCCGCAAGGGCGAACGGCACCCGCATCGTCGGGCCGAACACCGCCGGGCTGGTGACGCCGGGCGAGGCCTTCGTCGGCATCATGCCGGCCTTCAACCGGCGGGTCTTCCAGCCCGGGCGCATCGGCGTGATTTCGCGCTCCGGCAGCCTCGGGACTCTGGTCGCGCTGATTCTCACCCAGGCGGGCGAAGGGCAGTCGGTTTTCTTCGGCGTTGGTGGTGATCCGATGATCGGCACGACGATCCGCGACGCCTTGGAGATCCTCGATGCGGACAAACGTACCGAGGCGGTGGTGATTTGTGGCGAGATCGGCGGCACGGCCGAGGAGGACGCGGCAGGCTACGCGCGCGGAATGAGCAAGCCGGTCGCCGCTTTCATCGCCGGGCGCGCCTCGCCGCCGGGCAAGAAAATGGGCCATGCCGGGGCGATCGTCTCGGGTGACGGCGGCAGCTACGCCTCCAAGCGGCAGGCGCTGGAGACGGCGGGAGTGGCTGTCGCCGACCTGCCGAGCCAGCTTCCCGGATTGCTCCTGTCGCGCATCGCGCAGCCGGGAAAGCGGCAAGCCGGGAACTGAAGCCGGCGCTGCGATATGATTCAGTAGCCGCGCGTCAGGTCGACCACGTGTTGCAGGGCCTCGCCGGCCTCCAGGCGCTGGATGTTGGCGACCACCGCGCGCACGGCGCTTTGCGGCACGGTCATGCTGGCGACGTGCGGCGTGATGAAGACGCGCGGATGCTCCCAGAAGGGATGGCCTTGGGGCAAGGGCTCCTCGCGGAACACGTCCAGCGTGGCGCCGGCGACCTGCCCGCTGTCGAGGGCTTCCAGCAGATCATTCTCCACCAGCTGGCCGCCGCGGCCGACGTTGATGACCGCCGCGCCGGCCGGCAGCTTGGCGAAGGTTCGCCGGTTCAGCAGGCCTTCTGTCTCCGGCGTCAGCGGCAGCAGGCAGACCAGGATGTTGGTGCCGGCCAGGAATTCGTCGAGGCCGCCCGAGCCGTGGAAGCAGGTGACGCCGCTGATCGACTTGGGGCTGCGGCTCCAGCCGGCCAGCTTGAAGCCGAAGGGCTTCAGGGTCTCCAGGGCGTCGCGCCCCAGCACGCCGAGCCCCAGCACGCCGACTTGGCGCGCCTCGGCGGGCAGCTGGGGGATCTCCTGCCAGGTCTTGGCGGCGCGCTGGGCGGCGTAGTCCAGCATGAAGCGGTGATGGCTCAGCACCGCCAGGGTCACGTACTCAGACATGCCGGCGGTGAGGCCAGGCTCCACCATGCGCACTACCGGAATGCCCTGCGGCAGGTCCGGGTCGCTCGCCAGGTGGTCGATGCCGGCGCCGACGGAGAAGATCGCCTTCAGGTTCGGGTAGCGCTTCAGCTCCCCCTTGGGCGGCTGCCACACCAGGGCATAGGCGATCTCGCCCGGGTCGCCTTTGTAGGGCCAGGCATAGGTCTTCAGCTCCGGGTAGTTGGCGGCCAGGGCTTTCGCCCAGGCATCGCCCCTGTCGATATCGGTCTTGATGAGAAGTGCCACGGGGTTCCTGTCGCAGAAAAAATCGTTCAGATGGAAACGGCGCCCTCGACGGACTCCAGCTCGAAGGCGGCCTTCATCAGCGCCTTGGTGTAGTCGGCTTCCGGGGCGTCGAAGATGCGTGCGGCACTGCCCTGCTCCACCACCTTGCCGTCGCGCATGACGATCACCTCGTCGGCCAGCGCGCGGACTACTTTCAGATCGTGGCTGATGAAGAGGTAGGCCAGGCGGTGGCGCTGCTGCAGCTCGCGCAGCAGGTCGACGATCTGGG